>JANYAS010000112.1 GCA_025361205.1 Holophagaceae bacterium | reverse complement strand
GCCCGGACTGGCAGGAAGGCTCCATGAGCAAATTCAGGGGTGTGCTGGTGCGTACGGAATCCCTGCATGAATGGGCCCTCGAACTGGGCCTGGAACGGGCCCTGAGGGCTGTGCACCCGCGCAAGGCTCCCCCCATGGGCTCCAAGCCCCTCGCGGACGCACTCGAGGCCCTGCTGGCGGCCATCTTCCTGGACGCCCAGGCGGCGGGAGACGATGCCACAACCTTGGTGAGGGACCTGGTGGAGCGCCGATTCCTGGCGCCCATCCGCCAGGCGAACCCCGAAAGCTGGACCAAGCTGGATCCCAAGACTCACCTTCAGGAAACGACGGCCCGTCTCGGCCTTCCGGTCCCGGTTTATACCAAGGTCGATCTTGCTGGGCCGGGCCACGCGCCCCGATTCACGATGCGGGTGTCGGTCGGACCGCATTCGGCGCAGGCCGAAGGTCCCACCCGCAAAGGGGCGGAGGGCGAGGCCGCCAGGCAACTCCTGGATCAGCTTGGAACTCACGCCTAGGAGTGTGTCCAAGTCATGGGTGGGCGCTGCCCATCGATGATTTGGACACGCTCCGCGGCCTGATCCTTGCGTTACACTCGCTTCTGCCTCTCGCTAGGGGTGCGCGTTTGAAGATCTACCCGACCTTGAACCTCCAGCACGGCCGTGTGGTCTCCACCGCAGGGCAGGGTTTCACCTGCCCCCAGGCACCCCTCGAACTTGCTCGGCGGCTGATGGACGAGGGCGCGACCCGGCTGGCCTTGGTCGACGTGGACGCCGCCATGGGCCGGGGGAACAACCGGGACGTGATCGCCCAGATTCTCCACCTCTGCCGGGCTCGGGAACGGAAGGTCTGCGTGCAGGTCGCCGGAGGCATCCGCAGCTCCGACCAGGCCCAGCTCTTCATTGATCTCGGCGCCAGTTGGCTCGTGGTCGGCACCATCCTCCACAAGTCCCCCATGGTTTCCGAACAGCTGACGGCCCGGTTCCAGCCCTACCTCACGGCCGCCATCGACGCCCGGGGCGGGAAAGTCCACCGGTCGGGCTGGGTGGATACCACCACCCTGAGCGCCCTGGATCTGGCCCTGCGGGCCAAGGACTACGGCTTCCGTCGCCTGCTCTTCGTGGACATCCCCGAGGATGCCACCGCCGAGCCGGATTTCCAGACCGCCCGGGATCTGGCGGCCGCCACCGGCCTGCCCCTGGTCATGGGGGGGAGCATCACGTCCCCCCACCATCTGCAGGCCCTGCGCGCCCAGCCTGGTTTAAAGGGGGCCCTGGTCGACGCCCTGCTGTTCCACCAGAATCCGTGGCTTCTGGCCTTCCTTCAGGCCGCCTGCGCCTGACCTGGGGGGAATCGTGACAGAAGGGGAATCCGCGTTCCTGGAAAGCCTCACGGAACCGGAACGGATGCACTTCAGGCATCTCGCCATGGTGCGGCCCCAGCTGCCCACGGAGAGCCAGATCTACATGCTCGAAGGGCTGGCGAGAACCCAGGCCTCCCCGCGGCTGCTGACGCTCATGGCCCGCACGCCCCATTGGCTGGCTCATTGGCCCATCCTGCTGGGGCTCGCGGAGAACGAGGCCACCCCGGAGGCCATCCGTCGGGACCTCGAGATGGTGGTCTCGCTCTTCGACCAGATGCGGGAGATGGATAAGGCACCCGCCGCCGAGAAGAGCGACCGTTCCGATTCCGTGAAATCCCTCTATTCCCAGCTGAACGCGGGCTTGAAACCCGTCGCCAAGCTGCTGGCGAAACAGCTGGCGAAGACTGTCTCCGCCACGGGCACCACGCAGGAGCTGCCGCCGCTTCCCGGAGAAAACCCTGACTGGGAGGCCCTCACCACCCTGCCCGCCGCCCTCCCCCCTCAGCCGCCCACGGAGGGCCTCGACCGGCCCGGACGCCTAGCCCGGGCCCGCCAGACCGCCCAGCCCGACGAACTTCTTTCCTTTCTCCTGGCGTCGGACCTGGAACTCCGTCAAACCGCGCTCCAGAACCCCCTTGTCTCGGAGGAGGTGGTCTGCCGGGCCCTGGCGCAGAGCACTGAGGCGGCCTTCTTCGAGGAAGTCTACGCCGAGGCCCGCTGGTACTTCCGGGAGCCCGTGCGCGAAAGCCTGCTGGGGTCACCGGGCTGCCCCGCCGATCTCTCGCGCCGGGTGGGCTTGTCCGGGCACCTGGCCGCCACCTTGGACCAGGGCGCGCCCAACCGACTGGCCCTTCGACGCATCGTGAGCCTCTTCACCCAGCTCGACGAAAGCGAGTACCAGTTCATCACCTTCTGGGCGAAGCGGCAGTCGCCCCAGCTCCTCCGGGTGGTGAAGTACTTCTACGACCAGCTGCAGCGCCAGCGCTCAGGGCTCGCCTCGGCCCTCCCGGAGCGGGGGGAGGAGGGCCGCTGGGCCACCCTGGAGGAGCGTGTCTTCCTTGCCACCCAGGCCACCCAGGAAGATCAGCTCAGCCAGGTGCTCAAGGATCCCGATCCCCAGGTCTTCCGGCTCGCGCTGGAGAATCCCGCCCTCACCCCCCGGCTCCTGGCGTCCACGCTGCCAGCCTTGGACCGGGAGCGGGTGGAGGTGGTGGCCGCCCATTTCACCTGGTCCGAGGATCCCCTGGTGGCCGAAGCCCTGGTGCACCATCCCCACCTATCCGAACCCTCGGCCTTGCGACTCCTGGACCACCTTCCTGGAATGAAACCCAACATCGAGATCCTGCGCGATCCCCGGATCCTGCACCTGGAGGTCAAGCGCCGGGCCCTCGAAACGCTCCGGGCCCTTTACCAGGGCATGGACGTGCCGGACCGCATCACGGCCCTGCGGACCTCCGGCGGGGAGCTGATGCGCCACCTGCCCCAGGAGGTGCTCCAGGATGAGGAAACCCTGCGGCGCATGGTGGCGGATCGCCAGCTGGACCCGGGCATCCTGCTGCGCCTCGCCCGCAACAAGCTCACGCCCCGCGCCGTGCTTGAGCAGATTGCCAGTCACCCGGTGCTCATGGCCCACGCGGCCATCATGTCCGAGCTGCTGCTCAATCCGAAGACGCCCCGAGCGGCTTCCGTGCGGATCTGGGGCCTGCTTTCCGAAGCTGAACAGCAACAGCTCCTCCGCAGCCCCCACCTTCCCGCCGCCCTCCGGACCCTGGGGTAAACGTACGAAGACCCCTCGCGTAGCCCCACCAGGAGCCCCCATGCGACGCCCCGCAGCCATCCTGATCCCCGCCGCGGTGGCTTTGGCCTGCCTCCCCCTCGCCTTCTCCTGCCGACCCAAGGCCCGCATTCCCGCCTGGGTGCAAGCCGCCCCAGGGGATAGCCTGGCCGCCTTCTCGGGCGAAGCGGGCTGGGTGCTGACCCACAAGGAGGTCCAGTCCTTCATTTCGCGGGATCCGCTGGTCGAGCGGGCCCTGGATCTCTTCCTGCAGAAGGCGCACATCAACCCGCGCACCGAGACGGGTCGGGTGACCTTCCATGTCATTGGGGTGCCGCAGAAGGGCGATGACACGCTTCAGAAAGGCCTCGAGCACGCCCTCATCCAGCTCAATCAATTCAAGGATCCCGCAGCCCTGTTGGCGGCCCTGGCCGAATCCTTCCCCCAGGAGGGTAGCCTCCGCATCCAGGGTCGGGACTGGCCTCTCTATGTGATCCTCGACCTCGAAACCCAGGGCACGAAGGCCCACATCCGCGCCGCCAGCGATGAAAAGGGGCAGGTGTGGATCGGCTCCCTGGACGCCCTGAACCGCATGGCCGCCAAGGCGGGCCTCGGGGCCCAGCCCGATGCAGCTCTCGCCGCCGAGTGGATCAGCCCCCGGGCCCCCTTTCAGGGCTACCTCCAGCCCGAGGCCCTGCTGGGCGGTCTCCGTCGGAACCTGGAGGGCAGCGTCATCAAGGATCTCCCCCAGGGGGTCCACGCGCTCTTCTGGAGCATCACGCCAGCCTTGGAGAAGGATCAGCCCGTGCGGTTCGAGCTGGCCCTCGCGGGCACGCCCGAGGGCATCAACCAGGTCACGCCCTGGCTCCAGCGCCTGGTGGCCGCCACCAACGCGGTGCAGCCCGAGCCCAGCGCGGCGCCTGAGCTGATGCAGGAAAAGCGGCGGGTGGCCCTGCGCTGCACCCTCACCGCCGAACAGCTCAAGCTGGTGATGGAGAAGCTGGGCCAGCCGGGGTTCTCCTTCAACCTGCCCGCAGGGAACCCCAGGGCATGAGCCCTGCGTTCCCCCTGACCGCAGACGGCGGCGTGGCCTCGTCGGAAGACCAGCCACCGGAATACTGGATGGCCCAGCTGAAGGCTGGCCGCGAGGAGGCCCTGGCCCACCTCATGGCCCGCTTCGAACGGCCCCTCTTCGCCTTCCTGCACCGTCGGCTCCAGGGCGAGGCTGGCGTGGTCCAGGAGCTGGCGCAGGAAGTTTTCCTCAAGTGTCTCCAGCATTGTCAGCGTTTCGAGGAGGGCCGGCCGGTGGCCGCCTGGCTATTTACGCTGGCGGCTAATGCGGCGACGGACCACCTGCGTAGAAGAGGACGGGAGGTACCCCCTCCCGAGACCTTTGACGCACCGGACCCCCAACCCTCCACACCCTGGGAGTCCGTCGACCAAAGTCGACGCATCCAGGCCCTGCGAGGGGCTCTGGTGGGTCTGACCCCCCGCCAGCGGGCCATGGTCCTTGCCTACTATGTCCAGGAACATCCCGTCAAACGGATCGCCCGCGACTTGGGCTGCGCCGAGGGCACCGTCAAAGCCACCCTGTTCCAAAGCCTTCAGAAACTCCGAAAAACCCTTGGACCCCAGCCATGACCGCCGCCCCCAACCCCCAGCGCCCCGATCCCCGGACCCCCGACGTCGGGACTCTGGATGATGCCCGGCGTTTCGAGCTGCTGGAGCAACCCGAACTCTGGCCCGAGGATCCCGCGGCCCAGACTGAACTGGCCCAGCTGCTGGAGCTCCATTTGGCCCTCGGCAGTCACGGCCCGGCCCTCGCGGCGGAACTGGCCCCGGCCCCCCGCACCCGCTGGAGCGGATCCTGGACCCTGGCCGCGGCCGCAGTCATCCTCCTCGCCCTCATCCCCTCCGCGTTCACGCTCCAGCGGACCCAGCGGCTCCGGGCCCTGGCCCAGGACACCGCCCGCCTGGAGCAGCTGGCGCAAAAACGCACCCAGGATCGCGCTTGGATCGCTTTCTTCCGGCAGAGCACAGCCCTTCTCCAGAATTTCGAACAGAATCCCACCCTGTGCAAGAAGGGCGAGGAGGACCGCCGCCAGGAGCGGGAGATGGCCATGACCCTTCTCGAGGCCAGCCACCAGCTCGCCGCCCAGGGCGCGCCCCTCCAGGAAGCCGAGGCCATCCGCGCCAACCTCCACTCGTGGCTTGCGGAGGTCGCCTTCGAGGACGACTGTCTGACCGTGGAGCGGGCCCAGGAGCTGCGCCAGTGGGCCGCAGCGCACAACCTGGAGACCCAGGCCGAGCGCATGGAACGCCGCCTGCGGGGAGACGGCGCATGATGTTCCCTTTTTTGCTGGCGATGCCGGCCCTGGTGCTGCCCCTGATGCCGGGGCCCGCGCTGCTGGCCGCCCCGGATCATCCGACCGAAGGCCTCTTTCGACAGGGCCGCGATCTTCGCTACGCCCGGCGCTGGTACGAGGCCGCCCAGGCCTACCGGACCCTCCTGCGCGAATTCCCGAACGCCTCCCGGGCCGCGGACGCCCGCTACTGGCTGGCTTCGAGCCTGGAGCAGGACCAGCGGTGGGATGAGGCCGCCGAAGCCTACACCGAGTTCCTGGCCAAGCACGCCGATCAGCGCCTGCTGGGCAAGGAGGCGCGGCTGAACCGGGTCCACTGCTGGGGCATCCGCCAGTGGAACAACCCAGCCGCCCTCGCCGGCCTGGCCAGCGCCCTGGCCGATGACCGCGAGGACGTCCGCATCGCCGCCGCCCTGCAGCTGGCCAAACGCAAGGATCCCCGGGCCCTGCCCGTGCTCCAAGCCGGGCTTCGGGTCGACAGTTCTTCCGAGGCCTGCCGCCTCGCGCTCCTCGCCATGGGCGCCCAGCCCCAGGCCACGGGCCCCGCCCAGGGCCGCTTCCTGGTGGTGCGCGTGAAGGAACGGGCCCAGGACGAAACGCTCACCGTGCGCCTGGCCCTGGGCCTCGCCCGGGCTGTGGGGGGCTACCTTTCGGACGAGCAGTTGCGTCAGGCGAAGCAGAAGGGCGTGGACATGGAGCGCCTCATGGACCAGGCCCTGAACGCCCCCAAGGGCACCGAGCTCTTCAGCCTGGATGACGGCAAGAGCACCGTGACAGTCACGGTCGAATAGCCGGTGGTGAGGGCCGAATAGATCAGACCGGATAAGCTGGTCGTTGACCATGTCACGACTCCTCCGCTTCTTCCGAGATCACCTGCGTCCCCACGCCCCCCTCATCGCGGGGGCCTCGCTGCTGCTGCTGCTGGCGGGGTTTTGCCAAGGCGCCCTCATCGCCTCTATCAAGTTCGTGTTCGATGACGGCAAGGCCCACGCCCTGAATGCCGCCCAGCCGGGGCTGTTCGGCCAGCTGGAACACCTGCGTGCCTGGGCCCTGGCCCGCCTGCCCGAGGCCTCGGCCCTGCGCAGCAGTGGCCTGCTGGTCCCCCTGCTGCTGGTGTCCCTCTTCGCCCTGAAAGGCCTATTCACCTACAGCGGCACCCTGCTCATGATCCGCAGCGGCATCCAGGCCACCCAGGCCCTTCGCGAACGCCTGTTCGCCCACTTCCTGACCCAGGAGCCAGCCTTCTTCCAGAAACACCCGGTGGGAGAGTTGATCACCCGCAACATCAGCGACGTGGGCGCTGTGCAGGGCATCGCCAGCAATCAGCTGGCCGAGGCCGTCCGCGAAATCTGCGTGGCCCTCACCATGCTGGTCACGGTTCTCCTCATGGACTGGAAGCTGAGCCTCACCCTGTTCCTCGCCGGTCCCCTGGTCGTGATCCCCGTGCGGCACCTCAGCCAGCGCATCCGCAAGGTGAACCACCGGAACCAGGAGGCCTCCAGCCGCCTGTTGCAGCGCCTCAAGGAAGTCTTCAGCAACATCCGCGTGGTCCAGGCCTTTGCCCGCGAATCCTACGAAGAGAAGCGGTTCCAGACCCAGAACCAGGAGCTCTACCGGCTGGGCATGAAGAGCGCCCGAGCCTCGGCTCTTTCCACGCCGATCATGGAACTGGTGGGCGGGCTCCTCCTGGCCAGCCTCGCGGCCTACGCCTCGGGCCGCTTCAAGGCCGGCACCCTCACCACCGAGAACTTCCTCACCTACATCCTGGCCATCTACGCCCTCTACGATCCGCTGCGGCGCCTCACCAAGCTCAACAATGAGATCCAGGTGGCCTCCGCCAGCCTCGACCGCGTCTATAGCATGCTCGACCGGAAGCCGGAGCTGCCCGAGAATCCCGCGCCAAAGCCGGTCCCCGCCCAGCCTGCCCTGCTGCGCTTCGAGGGTGTCGAGTTCGCCTATGATGCCAAGCATCCCGTGCTGCGCGGCATTGATCTAGACATCCGGGCCGGCGAAACCGTGGCCCTGGTGGGGGGCAGCGGCGGCGGCAAGACCACCCTGGTGAACCTGGTGCCGCGCTTCTTCGATCCCACGGCGGGGCGCATCACCCTCGACGGGGTGGATCTCCGGGATTTCGATCCGCGGGAGCTGCGGAAGATCATCGGCATCGTCACCCAGGAAACCCTGCTCTTCATGGACACGGTGCACGACAACATCGCCTACGGCCTGCAGGCCAGCCGGGCCTCCGTCATCGCGGCCGCGAAGAAAGCCCACGCCCACGACTTCATCCTGGGCCTGGCCAAGGGCTACGACACCCCCCTGGCGGAGACGGGCTCCAGCCTCAGTGGCGGCCAGCGCCAGCGCCTGGCCATCGCCCGGGCCCTGCTCCAGGATCCCCCCATCCTCATCCTGGACGAAGCCACCAGTGCCCTGGATAGCGAAAGCGAGCGGGCCGTGCAGGCCGCCCTGGAAACCCTCATGCAGAATCGAACGACCCTGGTCATCGCCCACCGGCTCAGCACCGTCCAGCGCGCCACCCGCATCTGCGCCCTGAAGCAGGGTCGCATCGTCGAGCAGGGCACCCACGACGACCTGCTCGCCCGCCCCGGCGAGTACGCGCGCCTGCACAAGCTGCAGTTCGCCGAGGGCTGATGCTCCGCTCTGATTTCCACTTCGATCTGCCACCGGAGCTCATCGCGCAGGACCCCGCGCCGGACCGCGACGGGGCCCGCCTGCTGGTGGTGGACGGGCGCACCGGAACCTGGGCCCACCGCACCATCCGCGACCTCCCGGAGCTGGTGCCCGCAGGAAGCCTCTGCGTGCCCAACGATGTCCGCGTCCGCCACGCCCGCCTCTTCCTGCGCCGAGGCGGCGGCGGCGCCGGCGAGGCCCTGCTGCTGCGGAGCCTGGGAGACGGCGTGTTCGAGGCCCTGGTGAAGCCCGGAGCGCGGCTCAAACCCGGTGCCTCGGCGGCTGTCGTGGATCCGGTAACGGGAGCAGATTTGGCCCGCATCGAGGTGCTGGGGACCCTGCCCGAAGGCCTGCGCACCGTGCGCGTTCACGCGGACCACGACCTCGACTGGGACGAGATCGACCGCATCGGCCGCCTGCCCCTGCCGCCCTACATCGAACATCTGGCCCAGGCCGAAGACGAGTCCCGCTACCAGACCGTCTTCGCCGCCCGGGAAGGCGAGGCGGTAGCCGCCCCCACCGCGGGCCTGCACTTCACCCCGGAACTCATCGCGGCCCTGCGCGCCCGCGGCTGCGGCTGGCATCCCGTGCGGCTCCACGTGGGCCTCGGCACTTTCCGGCCAATGACCGCCGAGCGCCTCGAAGACCATGCCATGCACGCGGAGCGCTTCGAGATCCCGGAGGCCACAGCGGCCGTGGTGGAACCCGTCCTCCGCGATCACGCCCGTCCCCTGCTCTGCGTGGGCACCACCTCGCTGCGCACCCTCGAGGGGGCCTGGGATGGCCGTAGCCTGGCCCGGGAAGGCGCCACCCGCCTATTCATCACGCCCGGCTACCAGCTGCGCACGGCAGACCACCTGCTGACCAACTTCCACCTGCCCGAAAGCACCCTCTTCGTGCTGGTGTCGGCGCTCCTGGGTCTGGACCGCGCCCAGGCGGCCTACGCCGAGGCCATCCGCGAGCAGTACCGCTTCTTCAGCTACGGCGACGCCATGCTGATTTTGAATGCCCGCTGAGGCCTACAAGTAATCCACGAACTGGTGGATCACCGGGATGCGATGCTTCTTGCCCTTGGAAGCCTGCAGGATGCTCGTCACGGACATGCCCAGGCACCAGAGCAGCCAGAGGGGCATGACAAACCGCACCGACACGGACCCGAAGACGGGGAAGAGCCCGATGATGATCATGGCCAGGGTGACCACGCATTCGGTGAAGGCCAGGATCACGCCTTGGCGCGCGTGCCAGAGCATCTCCGGGTCCTCGCGGTTGCGCATGTAGGGCAGGAAGGCCCAGGGCCCGGCATAGCACAGGATCAAATCTCGCAGGCGCTCCCCCACGTACAGGGGGGTCGGGGCATCCAGGGGCACGGCAACCTCCATGTCGAGGATAGCGCAACCAGGAGAATCAGCGTCCCCGCAAGGCCACCAGCACGGCCATCACGACCAGGACGACGGCGAAGGACTGCTTCAACCGGGCGCCCCGAAGGCCGGTGGCCACCCGGGCCCCCGCCAGTGCGCCCGCCGCGAACCCCAGGGCCACACCGCCGATGACCACCCAGGGCAGGCCGCCCTGGGCCTTGGCGTACACGTAGACCCCCGGCAGGCCGATGGGGGGCAGCAGCATCATCAGGCTGGTGAGCTGGGCCTCGTGCTGGGTCATGCGGAACCGCGACGCCAGCAGGGGGATCACCACCACCGCGCCCCCCAGGCCCGTCAGGCCCGACACCACCCCGGCCAACAGTCCGATGGACAGGCCCTGGGTCCAGAGCCCCTCCCGAACGACCAGGGGCTCTGCGCTGCGATCCACGGCGGCGGTCTCCGGCCTCTGAAAGGTCTTGACAGCGAGAAACAGGAGGAAGGCCGAAAACCCCCACCGCAGGGCCTCTGATGGAATGCGATTGGCCACCAGCGAACCGCCGGTGATCCCGACGAGGAAGGCCAGGATGAGCACCCCCACCAGGGGGAGGCTGGAGGCGATGCCGCGCCGGCGGTACTGGAGCACCGCCGGCAGGCCGATGGGCAGCAGCATGGCGGCCAGGGTGGCGCCTTGGGCCCGGTGCTGGTCGAGGCCCAGGATCAGGCCTAGCAGGGGCACCATGACAACGCCGCCACCCACGCCAAAGAGGCCCGAGAGGAGGCCGCCACACAACCCGGTGCCCAACCCCGCCAGCAGGTGGTTCGCATCCACGGTCATAGCCCCTCCCTCCCGGATTCTGAGGTCCGCTGTGTTCCAATGGAAGCAGGAGGCCATCGTGCAGGTGCAGCTCAGCGAGGATGTGGTACTCGACAGCCGGCGGGCCCTGTGGCTGCCCCGGCAGAAGACGCTGGTGCTGTCGGACCTGTTCTTCGGCCTGGGCGCGGCCCGCCGCCGCCGGCCGGACCCCCTGCCAGCCACGCCGCACCTGGAAATCTGGGAGCGGGTCTTTAGCCTCCTGGATGACTATGCCCCGGACCAGGTGGCCCTACTGGGGGATCTGAAGCCCAGCCAGGGCGCGGTGGAAGGCGAAGAGGCCGAGGAACTGCGCACCATCTTCCGCAAGCTCAAGGGGGGGGGGCGCAAGGTGGTCCAGGTGGTGGGCCACCCCGAGCGCAGCACGGGTCCCGCCCTGGACGGCACGGGCATCGTACCGGTGGAGCAGCATCGGGTGGGCTCGTTCACCCTCATGCATCGGCGGCGGATCTTCGTCTATCCCCGGCACGACCCCACGAACGGTTTCTGGATCAACGGCGGAGTGCATCCCCTCTTTGCCATCCCCCGGCCCGGCCCCCAGAGTGAGCCGGATTGGCTGAGGCTCCCGGCCTTCCTCTACACGGGTTTCGCCCTCGTGATGCCCCCCTTTGTGAGCTATGCCCAGGGTTTCGAGGTCATCCAGCCCGAGCGCTTGCCCCGCCAAGCCAAGGCCTGGAGCTTGCTGGCCGACCGGCTCAGCCCCCTGGGGCTGGCCGCCCTCCCGCCCACGCCGGAGCACCTTCGAACGCTCACGCGCCCCCTACGCAAGGGGAAGGAGCCCGCCAAGCCGGAAGAGTAGGGGCTTACTTCTTCTTTGTCCGTGGTACCGGAAGGCCCCCGTGCAGGGCGCGGCCATCATCCAATGTGAGGTCCCAGCCCAGGCGCTCACCCTTTTTCAGGCCCAGCCGCTTGAAGGTTCCGACCGGGAACTCGATGAAGTAGCGGGCTGGGACCGTGCCCCCGTAAGTGGGGCAGTCGTCGCCCCGCATGGGGCTGCAGGGCGGCACGCGCTCGACGGTTTCCACCACCCGACCTTCGGTATCGACCCAGGCCACATCCAGGGCGATGAGGCAGTTCTTCATCCAGATTGGGTGGTAGCCGTCCTCGGCGAAGACGAAGAACATGCAGCGGTCCTTGGCCAGGCTCTGCCGGTACATCAAGCCCTTGCTCGTCTCCTGCGGGGCGGAGGCCACCTCGGCCAGGAAGGAGGTCTGCTTGACGACGACGGTGCCCCCGCCCCCCGCCAGCAGCGGAAGCGATAAGAGGGTGGCGAACAGCATGCGCATGGCTTCTCCTCGAAGTCACATTATCGGTGAAGTGCCTGGCGGAATCGAAAGGATCCCACCCGATGATACCTCGCAAGCTGTGGCACCATGGTGGTCCGAGGCCAGGATGCCCCCAGGAGAGCCATGCGCGTATCCCCCCTGCTCGTGATCCCCCTGCTCGGTGGGCCCGCCATGGCTGCCTCCAGACCAGGCCAGAGCACCGGACCAGCACAGAGCATGGAGGCCGTGCGGACCTCCACCGCCATCCGCGTGGATGGTCGCTTGGATGAGGCCGCCTGGGCCACGGCGACGCCCGCTTCGGGGTTCACCCAGGAGTGGCCCAATCGCGGACAACCCGCCCGCCAGCGGACCGAGGTGCGCATCCTCTACGACGACCACTTCCTCTACGTCGGGGCGCGCATGCACCACGACCCCGCCCTTGATGGCGGCCCCGCCACCGTGGTGCGCCAACTTCATCGCCGCGATCAGGACAGCCAGAGCGACTGGTTCGGCGTGGCCCTCGACGCCAACCTCGACCGCCGAACGGCGCTGGTCTTCGAAGTGAACGCCGCCGGTGTCCAGAAGGATCAGGTCATCTACAACGACACGTCCTTCGATCCCAGCTGGGATGGCGTGTGGGAAAGCGCCGTGACTGCGGACCCGGACGGCTGGACGGCCGAACTGAAAATCCCCCTCTCTCTCCTTCGCTTCAAGCCCGGTGAGGGCCCGCAGAGCTGGGGCATCAACTTCAGCCGCGTGGATCAGGGCGCCGTCCGCGAAGCGAGCCGTTGGAAGGTGGTGCCCCGCGGCGAAAGCGGCTTCGTGAGCCGCTTTCCCGAACTCCGGGGCCTGGAGGGACTGAAACCTCTGCCCCGGCGCGAATACTCGCCCTACCTCGCCGCAGCCCGGAAATTCGAAACCACCCGCAGTTACGACGACCGCCGCCGGGACACCCGGGCGGGGTTGGACGCCCGCTGGGGCCTCAGCTCCCACGCCCAGGTGGACCTCTCCATCCGGCCCGACTTCGGTCAGGTCGAGGTGGACCAGGCCGTGCTGAACCTGAGCACCGTGGAGACCTTCTTTCCGGAAAAGCGCCCCTTCTTCCTCGAAGGCATGGATATCTTCCGCGTGGCGGGGCCCGATCTCTTCTACAGCCGACGCATTGGACATGGACTGTCAGATCCAGATCTGAACGCCGGGGAAACCCTGCAGGACCGCCCCAACTCGACTGACATCACGGCCGCCGCCAAGTACACCGCCAAGTACGCCAACGGCACGAATGTCGGGTTGCTGGGCGCCAGCGTGGAGCCTGCCCGCGCGACCCTCCAGGATGGGTCGGGTGCGCGGTTCAAGCGCGAGATATCACCCCTCACCAACTACGGCGTGCTGCGCGTCCAACAACTGGTGGACGACCGGGGGAGCTACCTGGGCGGCTTCGCCTCCGGGATGGAACAGGCGGGAGCCGACGGACGGGCGGCCCAGGTCCAGGCCGTGGACGGAGCCTACAAAACCGCCGACCGCAGCGGCCTTCTGGAGGCCACCTTTAGCCGCAGCCAGGCCGGCCTGAAGGAGGCCCAGGACCAGGGCTGGCGCGGGCGACTCCGGGCCCACCAGGAGTGGCGCGATGGCTGGAGCGTGGAGCTCCAGGCCGTTAACGCCGGGCGCACCTACAATCCCAACGATGTCGGTTACCTCGAACGGGCCGACGAACAGCGCCTGTACGCCGGGGTCCTCCACCACTGGGACCGCACCTGGGGCATGCTGCGGAATTGGGAGGTGGGCCTCAACCACACCGCCGCCCGGGATCAGGCGGGTCATACCTTCCTGCGCAATTTCAACACCTGGGCCAAAACGGACTTCACCAACTTTTTCTCCCTGTGGGGCGGCGGTGGTGTGGATGAGGCCGTGGAGGACGACCGGGAGTTGCGCACCTACGCCGACCCCCAGAAGAAGTACCTGGCGCGCCCGTCGCTTCCCTACGTGAACCTCGGCTTCGATACGCCCGGCAACCGGCCCTGGTACGTGCGCGTCAACGCCAGCCGCTCCTGGCAGGAGGGCGGCCCCTCGACAGACACCAACCTCTTCCAGGTCCTCAAGCCCCTATCCTGCATGGAGGTCCAACTCTCCACCTCCCTCACCCGGGACGAGGGGGAACGGAAGTGGCTAGAGACGCCCGCAGCCACTCCCATCGTGGGCCTCCGCCGCATGAGCCAGCTCAACCAGATCCTGCGGGTGGCCTACGCCTTCACCCCAACCTTCACCGTGCAACTCTTCAGCCAGTGGCTGGCCGCCAACTGGAATTTTCGGGACCTGCAGCACTATGTTGGTGATCGGATCCTGGCTCCCGGCCTGCCGAACGACCAGCCTCCCGGCACCACCCCCCAGACGGCCTTTAGCTACCGCACCTGGAACCTGAATCTCATCACCCGCTGGGAGTTCCGGCCCGGCTCCACCTTCTTCCTGGTCTACACCCACGGCGCCAGCACCGACGTCCTCATCAATGACCGCGCGGCCCTATCGCCGCGGCCCGACCTTTCCGTGTTGCGTCACCTGCCCTCAGATGACGTGGTGCAGGCGAAGGTCAGCTGGCTGTTCCGGTAGGGGCCGTTACGGAATAACCTGGGTTGAATTCGCCATTCCGATACGGCCCCTTATGCCGTTCTCGCCGCTGGTGTGAACGGTTGTTTTGTTACGACGGCTTAGTCCCGCCGAGCCAGGCGGCCACCCGGTCCGCGTCGGTTTCCGAATGGAAGCCGTGGAAGGCTACGCGCAGGTAGCCCTCGCGCACGGAGGCGAAAATTCCCCGTCGGTAGCCCGTCTTCAATAGGCGGTCCAGGCGCTCCGGCCCGCCTCCACCGTGATGGAAGGAAAGGATAGATCCCAGACGACCGGCATCCAGCACGGCCTGCAGGCGGGTGGTCTCGGCCGACCAGGCCGAAGCCTTCAGGGCCGCCAGCAAGCGGCGCTGAAGGTGGGTCACGTGGGTAGCGATGACCGGAATCCCCACCCCGTTGAGCAGGCGTAGGGATTCCAGTAAGGCCGAGGCGTGCAGCAGGTTCGGGCCGCCGGGCTCGAGGGCGCGGCCATCCGGCAGCCAGGCCCGATTGAAGTCCGTCGAAGGCCGTGAGAAGTCGGTGGCCCCCTCCACAGACAGCCAGCTGCCGCAAGGCGACAATGATTGTCGAAAACTTTCTTCCGTCCAAAGGAAGCCCAGGCCCTCGGGCGCCAGCAGCCCCTTGTAGCTCCCCGTGGCAAAGGCAGACAAGCCCTCCACATCCGCAGGCACCGTGCCTATGGCCTGGATGCCATCCACCACGAGGTGGACGCCCCTCTCGCGGCAGGCGGCCCCCAGCCGTTGCAGGTCCAGCTTCAACCCGTCTTGGAAGCGCACCCAGGACAGGGTCAGGATCCGGGTGCGGGGTCCGATGGCCGCGACGAGCCTCGCCTCGGGGTCGGCCCCAACCGTGGGCGGCAGGCTGGACCAGGCCTCGGCCCCGGCCCGGTGGCCCTCCCAAAGCGGCACCTCCCGGAAGGCCACGCCCCGAGCCCGCAGAGCGAGCCAGGGCCAGGCGTTCGAGGGGAACTCGCCCAAAGGCGCCAGGACTTCATCCCCGGGCTGCCAGGGGAACCCCTGGGCCACGGTCACCAGGCCCGACGACGTGGTGGGGCTGAGGCTGATGTCTTCCGAACGCCCCCCCAGCACCGCGGCGGCCGCGGCCCGGACCTCCGCAGGGAGGCCCAGGAAGTCCTCCTCCCAGCGCAGCGCCCAGGGCTGCAGCTCCTTGTGCATGGAGGCCCGCACGGCCCGCAACGCCGCGCGCGGAACGGGGCCTTCGGAGCAGTGCATGACCCAGAGGTGGTCCCGGTCCAGGTGGAACAGGGCGGGGTTGAGGGGCGGGGTGATCATCCCTTGACGACGCCCAGGAGGGCCTTGAGTCCCACTGGATAGAGCGGCTCCACCACCTGGCGCACGGCGGCCGCGTACTGCTGGATCTCCCACTGAGCGTGGCTATCGGCCCGCAGGCGGATGAAGTGGGCCACGGCCTGAAGGCTGACGGTCCAGTAGACCTCCGAATACAGGGCCACCGGCAGCACGCACCGGGCCTGCTCGCGGCAGACGCCCAGGGAGAGCAACTCTTTATAGTGAGCCACGGCCCCGCGGCAGCCCTCCAGGTAGCTCTCTAGGGCCCGGGCGCGGTTGGCCGCGTCGATCTCGCCCTCGCTGCCCTGCTTGTTCACCTTGGCCTGGCGGCGGAACAGTTCCGGCACGAAGAACTCATCCTCGGGGAATTCGACGTATCTTCCGGAAATCTCGTTGAACTCCGACCCGATCCGATGCTTCATCCACTGCCGAAACACGAAGATGGGCGCCTTCACGTGGAGGGTCAGCGCCGTGTGCCGGAAGGGCGAGGTGTGTTCGTGCTCAGCCAGGAAGTCCACCAGCTTGGCGTCGCTCGCTTCGAAGGAATCCTTCATCTTGCCGTAGGACACCCGCGCCGCATTCACCACGGAAAGGTCCGACCCCATGTGGTCAATGAGGCGGACGAAGCCTTTGTCCAGCACCTTGATCTCGGGATGCGCCATGAAGGACTCCTGGCTTCCAGCGTATCGCGCCACAAACACCCCTGAGGAAAAAGCTGATTAACCACAGATGAACACGGATCAATGAGCACCATCCATCCGTGTTCATCTGTGTTCATCCGTGGCTAAGTTCCCTTTCGTCCCTGACTTCCTCGGTGGGTTTCCTCACCGTGAATACCTCTGGGGCCCTGGTATCCTGGAGAGTTCCAGGAGCCACTGATGAAATTCTTTATCGACACCGCCAACATCGACGAGATCAAGCGCATCAACGCTCTGGGCGTGCTGGACGGGGTGACCACCAACCCCAGCCTCATCGCCAAGGAGACGGGCAAGCCCTTCGAGGCCATCATCGCGGAGATCTGCGCCATCGTGGACGGCCCCATCAGCGCCGAGGTCATCGCCATGGAGGCTTCCGCCATGATCGAGGAGGGCCGGAAACTCGCCAAGATCCATAAGAACGTGGTGGTGAAACTGCCCCTCATCGCCGAGGGCTTGAAAGCCTGCAAGGTGCTCTCGGCGGAAGGCATCCACATTAACGTCACCCTCTGCTTCAGCGCCACCCAGGCCCTCATGGCCGCCAAGGCCGGCGCCACCTACGTGAGCCCCTTCGTAGGCCGCCTGGACGACATCAACATGGATGGCATGGAACTGATCCGCGAGATCTGCACCATCTACGAGAATTACGGCTTGGCGGCCCAGGTGCTCTCCGCCAGCATCCGCAGCCCCCGCCACGTCACCGATTCCGCTCTGGCCGGGGCCCACGTCGCCACCATCCCCACCAAGGTCTTCGACCAGATGATCAAGCATCCCCTCACAGACAAGGGCGTGGAGGGTTTCCTCGCCGATTGGAAAAAGAGCGGTCGTTGATGCGCCAGCTGCTTTCCCTGTTCGCGATCCTGGCCCTGGCGGCCAGCCAGACCGTAGCGGCGGAAGCCCTGAGAGCGCCGGTGGCATCCCCGGTCGCGGCCGCTTGCGTCTTCTGCAAGATTGTGGCGGGCACCGCCCCCTCGAAGAAGGTCTATGAGGACCCCTTCGTCCTGGCCTTCTGGGACATCCGACCCCGGGCGAAAGTGCACCTTCTAGTCATCCCCAAGCAGCACGTGGCGAGCCTCAAGGAACTCGATGAGCTGCCCGTGGAGACCCGGGCCGCCCTGCTGAGCGCCTGCGTGAAGGTGGCTCGGGACCAGGGCATCCTCGACGCGGGCTTCCGGGTCATCGCCAACAGCGGCAAGGACGCCAGCCAGAGCGTCTTCCACCTCCACTTCCACGTGGTGGGGGGAGAAAGGCTGCGCGAGGACGCCATCACGAAGGATGGGCCCAGGTAGGCCTAGCCTTGGCGGGTCTGGACGGACCGTCAAGGAGAGGAGCTGGTACCCCCATTCGTGACCCCTGATCCCATTGATGTCGGTAGCATCGGGAAAGCCCTGTACCTGGGCCCCGAGGTGTTTTCCATGGATGCGATTACGTCTGTCCTCCGCCGCTGCGAAATCTTTTCGGGGCTTTCCGACCTCGACCTCGGATTGATCGCCAGGACCGCGAGCCGACGAGAGGTGCCTGCCGGCACCCACCTCTTCCGGCAGGGCGAGGCGCGCACGGGCGCCACTGTCATCGCCGAAGGCCGCGTGGAAATCACCCGCGATAACGGCGACGGCCCCGAGCCCCTGGTGATCCTCGGTCCCGGTGATGTGGCGGGTGAACAGGCCTTCCTGGCTGTCAGTTCCCACAGCGCTTCAGGCGTGACGCTCACGCCCGCCGTGTTGCTTGATCTCGACCGCGAGGCCGTGCTGAAGAGCCTGAGCCAGGTGGGCACCGCCGCCATCGCCGTGCTGAGCAAGGTGGCCAACGTGCTCCACCAGCGCCTGCTCTACTCGGCCACGCCCCGCACCGGCCGCGAGCAGGCCTACGCCAGCGGCCGGACGCGGCATGAATCGGATCTCCTGGGCCCCATGGACGTACCCGAGGATGCCCTCTTTGGCATCCAGACCCTGCGCGCCGTGCACAACTTCCCCATCACGGGCACGCCCACCAGCCACTTCCCGGCCATGATCCGGGCCCTGGCCATGGTCAAGCAGGGCGCCGCCCGCGCCAATGCGAAGCTGGGCCTCCTGGAGCCGGCCATCGCGGACGCCATCGACCGGGCCTCGCAGGAAATCATTGACGGCCACTGGCACGGGCACTTCCCCACCGACATGGTGCAGGGCGGCGCCGGCACCTCCACCAACATGAACGCCAACGAGGTGATCGCGAACCGCGCCCTGGAGCTGCTGGGACACAAGCGCGGCGAGTACACCCACTGCCACCCCAATGACCACGTCAACCTGGGGCAGAGCACCAACGATGTCTATCCCACGGTCCTGCGCTTCAGCGCCATCTTCATGCTGCGCAATCTGCTGGACGCCATGAACCGCCTGAAGGCGGCCCTGCACGCCAAGGGCCGCGAGTTCTCCGACGTCATCAAGATGGGCCGCACCCAGCTCCAGGACGCGGTGCCCATGACCCTGGGCCAGGAGTTCGAGGCCTACGCCATTACCACGGGCGAAGACATCCTGCGCCTGCAGGAGACGGCCCGCCTGTTCCTGGAGGTCAACATGGGCGGCACGGCAATCGGCACGGGCATCTGTGCCGATCCCCGCTACCCCCAGGTCGTCGTGGACGAGCTGCGCAAGATCACGGGCCTGGACATCGTGTTGGCCGAAAACCTCGTGGAGGCCACACCGGACACTGGCGCCTTCGTCATGTTCTCGGGCGTGGTCAAGCGGGCCGCCGTGAAGCTCAGCAAGATGTGCAATGATCTGCGCCTGCTCAGCAGCGGCCCCCGCTGCGGCTTCGGCGAGATCAATCTGCCGCCCATGCAGCCCGGCAGCAGCATCATGCCCGGTAAGGTGAACCCCGTGATCCCCGAGGTCGTGAACCAGGTGGCTTACCAGGTCATCGGCAACGACCTCACCATCACCCTCGCCGCCGAGGCGGGGCAGCTCCAGCTGAACGTGATGGAGCCCGTCCTCGCCTACAGCCTGGCCACCAGCCTCCGCAACCTCACGGCGGCCGTGAACGTGCTCACCACCAAGTGCATCACGGGCATCACCGCCAACCGCGAGCACTGCCGCGACCTGGTCGAGCACAGCATCGGTATCGTCACCGCCGTCATGCCTGTCATCGGCTACAAGCGCGCCACCGAAGTGGCCATCGAGGCCCTGGACACCGGCGTCTCCGTGCGCGAGCTGATCCTGCGCAAGGGCTACCTCACCCCCGCCGAACTGGACGAGGCCCTCAGCCTCGAGGCCATGACCCAGCCCCGGCCCATGCGGTAGGTTGCGCCGGATTGAATGTGGGGGAGGGTCGGCTACCCGCCTAGTGGTCGGTTAAACTGTTGGCTGATTCCCAACCCGATCGGCCGCCAGTTTTCACACCGGGAGCCCTCCTATGTCCCTCGAGAAGAAGATCGAGACGCTGAAAGCCAAGCACGCCCAGGCCTTGGCGGGCGGGGGCGAGGCGCGGGTCCAGAAGCAGCACGAGGGCGGCAAGCTCACGGCCCGGGAGCGGGTGGCGGCCTTCCTGGACGAGGGGACTTTCGAGGAGCTGGACGCCCTCATGGTCCACCGCAACTGGGGCGTGGAGAAGATCCCCGGCGACGGCGTGGTGACGGGCTTCGGCCGGGTGGACGGCCGCCCCATCGCAGTCTTCGCGCAGGACTTCACCGTGTTCGGCGGCTCCCTTTCAGAGGCCTACGCCAAGAAGATCTGCAAGGTGATGGATCTGGCCATGAAAGTCGGCTGCCCCGTCATCGGCCTCAACGACAGCGGCGGCGCACGCATCCAGGAGGGCGTGGTCTCCCTGGGCGGCTACGCCGACATCTTTCTGCGCAACACCCTGGCCAGCGGGGTCATCCCCCAGATCAGCCTCATCATGGGCCCCTGCGCCGGGGGCGCGGTCTACAGCCCCGCCATCACGGACTTCATCACCATGGTGAAGGGCACCAGCTACATGTTCGTGACCGGCCCCGACGTCATCAAGGCCGTCACCCATGAGGAGGTCACCAAGGAGGAGCTGGGTGGCGCCCACACCCACTCGGTCAAGAGCGGTGTGGCCCACTTCGTCTGTGCCAACGATCTGGCGGCCCTGGCCCACACCCGGGAACTGCTCTCCTTCCTGCCCAGCAACAACCTGGGGGAGGCCCCACGCCGGGCGCCCAAGACCCAGATGCCCCTGGAGAATCCCGAGCTCGACAAAATTGTTCCCGATGATCCCAGCAAGCCCTATGACATCCGCGACATCATCCGCGGGGTCGTGGATGACGCGCACTTCTTCGAGGTCCACGAAGCCTTCGCGCCCAACCTGGTGGTGGGCTTCGCCCGCATCGATGGCCGCAGCGTGGGCATCGTGGCCAACCAGCCGGCCTTCTACGCGGGGGTGCTCGACATTTCCTCCAGCGAGAAGGGGGCCCGTTTCGTGCGCTTTTGCGATGCCTTCAACATCCCGCTCATCACCTTCGAGGACGTGCCGGGCTTCCTGCCGGGCGTGACCCAGGAGCACGGCGGCATCATCCGCCATGGCGCCAAGCTGCTGTTCGCCTTCTGCGAGGCCACGGTGCCCAAGATCACCATCATCACCCGCAAGGCCTACGGCGGCGCCTACTGCGTGATGGCCAGCAAGCACATCCGCACGGACTTCAACTTCGCCTATCCCACGGCCCAGATCGCCGTCATGGGCGCCGAGGGGGCCATGAACGTGCTGCACGGCAAGTCCATCGCCAGCGCGCCGGATCCGGCAGCCCGCAAGGCCGAGCTGGTGGCCGAGTACAACGAGAAGTTCGCCAACCCCTACATCGCCGCCGAATTCGGCTTCGTGGATGAAGTGATCCTGCCCCGGGAGACCCGGCAGAAGCTCGTCAAGGCCCTGGCCTTTCTCGACACCAAGCGCGACACCATGCCGCCCAAAAAGCACGGCAACATTCCCCTGTAGGCGACTCCGTCCCCGGGGGTAGAATGCGAAGGATCTCGCGGAATACGGCCGCGCCTACCTGGCGGCCCTGGACAAGCAGGGCTGGGACCGCTTCCTCCTGTTCGGCCGCGCCGCCGCCCTGAAATCCAACGAGGAAAAGCTGTTCCTGGAGATCTCCCGCACCTTCGCCGAAACGCCAAGCGTGATGGAGGGCATCACCGTCAGCGCCGGTGCTTCCACTGCTTCGGGGTCTTGATCCCCGCCCCCATCACCAGCCGCATCTCGCTGGTGGGGACGAACCCCATGCGCTGGTACATGCCCTCGGCCTCCAGGCTGGCGTGCAGTTCCATGATCTCGATGCCCAGCCCCCGGGCCAGCTCGAGGGCGGCGTCCGTGAGGCGGGCGGCCAGACCCCGGCGGCGGTGCGAGGGCGCGGTGTAGACGTTGAAGAGGTAGCCCCGCACAGAAAGCGGGGTCACAGGCGTAGGCAGGGTGTCCTTCAGCAGCATCAGGACGCTGGCCACCACGTGTCCGTCCTCCTCCAACAGGAGGCCCCGACATTGGCCCGTCACCAGCCAGCTGCGCAGCTGTTGTCGGAAGGCTTCGGCCATGCGCTTCAGCCCCTCCTCAGAGCCCATCTCCATGTCGCGGAACATGGCGATGCGGTGAACCACGTGGGTCTCCAGATCGGCGGGGGTGGAGGAACGCAGGGCGAGGCTCATTCAGACAGTGTAGGAGGTATCCTGGGCCATGCACTATGCGGCCCTCGCCTCCGGTTCCAAGGGGAACTGCCATGCCCTCTCGGACGGGGACCGGACGCTCCTGATTGACGCAGGCATTTCCCTGCGCCAGATCCGGCAGCGGCTGGAGGCCCTGGGGTGGGGCGTGGGCGCGGTCGGGGGCCCGGTCCGGGCCCTGGCCCTCACCCACGAACATTCCGATCACGTCGGCGCCCTCGGGGTCATCCTGCGCCGCACGGAGTGGGTCATTCTCGCCACGGCGGATACACGCCGGGCAGCGGGGCGCGCCCAGGGTGTCGAGATTCCTGCACATCGGTGGATCGAGCTGGAGGCCGGTCACCCTCAGGACTGGGAGGGATGGCGGGTGCTGCCATTCGCGCTGCCCCATGACGCCGCCGACCCGGTGGCCTACCGCGTGGAAGCCGCGGGGCAGGCCTGCGCCGTGGTCACGGACCTGGGTCACCCCACGGCCCTCGTGGCGGACCACCTGCAGGACCTCGACCTCCTGGTGCTGGAGGCCAACCACGATGTGGACATGCTGCGGGAAGGCGACTATCCGCCCCAACTCAAGGCCCGCATCCTGAGCCGGGTGGGCCACCTCAGCAACGCGGCCATGGCCGAACTGCTCCATCGGGCCTGCTCACCGCGGCTGAAGTGCCTCGTGCTGGCCCACCTCAGCGAATCCAACAACCACCCCGACCTGGCCCGGTTCGCGGCGGAGGAGGCCCTCCGTGGCACCTCTGTGGCGCTGCATGTGGCCCACCAACGGGACCCCCTCGCGCTTTCCGTCGTCTCCGACTGAGGACCTGCCGATGATCCGGTACCTGGCCGCCCTGCTCCTTCTCGCCCCTTCCCTCGGGGCTCAGGCCCTGCCCCCATTACGTGAGGTCGTGGAGCGCTTCGACAGCGCTCAGGCCCATGTCCAGACCTTGCAATGTCCCTTCACGCTCACCCTGAGGCGGGCCCTGCTGAAGACGCCCTCCGTGACCCGGGGCACGATGTACCTCCAAGGTTCGGATTTCGCCCATTTCGCCTTCCAGCCCCCGGAGGACCTGATCCTCCACCTGACCCCCAAGGCCCTCATCTCCTACAGCCCCGAGGCCCGGGAGGGCGAGCTCATGAAGATCGGGATCATCAAGAACTCGGATCGGAAGTTCCTGGGCCTGGGCCAAAAGCTCAGCTACCTGTCCGACTACTTCCAGATCGCCCTGGGTGAGGCCAAGGATGGCTCCAACACCTGGTGGCTGGCCCTCACGCCGCGCACGCTCTCCCTGCGGAAGCGGATGCAGGCCCTGGACCTGTGGGTGGACAAGGAAACCTGGCTGCCGCGGCAGATCCAATGGGTGGAGCGCAGCGGCGATTCCTGGCTGCTGGAGCTGGGCTCCCTCCGAATCAACCAGCCGCTGCCCCCGGCGGTCCTTGGGTTCAAGCTTCCCGAGGGCATCCCCCTGCGCAGTGAATTCAGCTTCTTCGCCACGCGTAAGAAGTAGGTACACTTCAACAGCTTCTCGAGGACTCGATGATCGTGGTGTGTCCGGCCTGCCAGGCCCGCTTCCAGTATGACGACAGCCGGTTCGGTGCCATCCGCGCCAAGCGGTTCAAGTGCCCGAAATGCGCCCATGTCTTCGAAGTGGCGAACCCGGCCCTGACGCTGGCCCCCCGGGACGAGACGCTGTCCCGCCCCCTCACGGACCCCATGCCCGAGGATGCGCCCACCCCCCCGGTGCCCCCGCCGGCGGCCCGGACGACCGCCAAGCGCGACCGCGAGGCCATGCTGGTGGCCGCAGGCCTCCAGGTGCCGGGCATGCCGCCGGGCCTGCGCTTCAGCCTGGCCTTCCTGAGCGGCCCGCAGGCCTCCACCGTGCAGGTGCTCGAGAGTCCCCAGATCATCATCGGCCGCGAGGAGGGGGACGTAATCACGCGGGATCCCGAGACCTCCCGCTGCCATGCCCGGCTGGAGATCCATCGCGACGGCACGGTGTGGATCAGCGACCAGCAGTCCACCAATGGGACCCTGGTCGACGGCGAGCGCATCACGGAGTCGGTCCGGCTCGCCAGCCAGCAGGAGTTCACCTGCGGGAACAGCACCTTCATGTTGCTGGTGCGCAACACAGAAGCGTTTCCCCTGCATTGACACAGGATGCCATGACGACCGATCCCTACGAGTCCTACCTCCTCCAGGCAGAGGATCTCTTCGCGCAAGGGGAGGTCATCAAGGCCGGTCAGATCTGGCAAGCCATCCTCAAGCAGCGACCCGCCCACGCCCAGGCTCGCGAGCGCCTGATGGCCGTCAAGCAGCATCTGCTGACCCTCCGCGAAGCCGCCGCGGCTCCGGTAACGCCCGTTTCCGAGCCGGTCCCCATCGCTGAGCCCATCCCCGTCCCGCCCGCACCCATCTCCGAACCCATCCCCCTCCCGCATGTCCCCGAGCCCGAACCCGTCCCCGAACCCGAGCCTCCTTCGCCCACCCCGGAGCCGGTCCGCGTCATCACCGGCGCCCTGGACCCGGAGCGGCTGGTGGCTCAGGGCTGCACCCTGTACGACATGGGCCAGTTCGAAGACGCCCTCCACAAATGGGAGCAGGTGCTGATTCTGGATCCGGCGCACGGCCTCGCCTGCGGCTATGCCAACGGCGCCCGCCGAGAGCTGGGCCTGCCCCCCCTGCCGCCGGCCCCCGTTCCGCAGGTCGTGGTCCAGCCCCAACAAGCTCCCCTCGCCGACGAGGATGCCGACAAGCTCCTCCGGGAGGCCGTCCAGCTCTACGACATGGGCCTGGTGGAGGAGGCCATCTTCAAGTGGGAGCGCGTCCTCGTATTGGAACCCCAGCGCCAGGAGATCCAAGGCTACCTGCGCCAGGCCCGGATGGAGGTGGAGCAGGAAGCCTCAGGGCCCGCCGCGACGCCCGCTCACACCCTTTCCAGATCGGCCGACCAGGACGCCCTGGACCTGAAGTTCCGTCAGGCCGAACACCTCCTCACCCTCCAGCGCCACGAGGAGGCCGCCTTCACCTTCCAGCAAGCCCTTGGCCTCGACCCCGGCAATACCCGCGCCCTCCAGGGTCTGGAGCGGTGCCGGAAGCCCCGCGGCCGGGGCCTCCTCCCCGCCGACCTTGGGCCGGCTCCGGCCGTGTCCTTCGATGCCCAGGGGCGCATTGCCATGGTCGGCGAGCAGGCCCCCACCCCCCCCGAAACCCAGGGCGTCGAACCCCCGGCCGCCGTGCTCAAAGCCGCCACGGCCGCCCGCGAGGGCCTGTCCCTGCCCGCGCGCTTCCGGGCGGCCACCACGTGGATGCCCGCCTGGCTGAAGGCGCCCAGGGTCTTCGCTGGCCTCGGCGGCGGCATCCTGGTCCTCGTCATCGGCTTGAGCCTCCTCCATGGCTACCGCAAGGATCAAGCCCTGAGGGAAGAGGTCCGGGCCGCCCGCACCGCCGCCTTGGCGCCCGTGGCCCAGCAGTCCGAGGCGCGGGACCTGACCGAATCCCCGGAGTCCATCCGCCAGGAGACCGAGGCGGCCCTCGTCACGGACCCCCTGCGAGCCTACCTCCGCGCCGAGGCCCTCCTCGCCCGGAACCCCGGGGACGCTGCCGGTGCCCAGTTGCTGGAGAAGGCCCGGGCCGGACTGGCGGGCGGGATCACCGGCGCCAGCCTGCCCGAGTTCCAGAAGCACCTTCAAAACGGCGATCTGGAGGCCGCCACCCAGGTCATGGACGCCCTGCTTCGAGCCCAGCCGGCCGACGAAGACCTGCGCGCCCGGGCCGCCCGCCTGCACCTGGCCCTCTGTTCCGCCCACGCCGCCCAGGCCAAGTGGGACGCGGCCCAAGCCGACCTGTTCCGGGGCCGCGCCCTCTTCCCCCACGACAAGACCTGGCAGGCCCGGCTGGCCCTGCTCGAGCGGGTGAAGGCCCTCCCCAAGGCCCAGCAGGCCGGGTGGATCCCACTGCTGGGCTAGGGGCTCAGGGGATCCAGACTTCCGGCGGTACGGGATGGCTCAGGAAGTGGGTCATGCCTTCGTTCAGGCCATAGGCGCCGGTGGTGCCAAAGGCCAGGAGGTCGCCGGCCGCCAACTCTGGCAGAGCCACCTCCCCCAGGCGGTCCAGGCTGGTGCAAAGGGGTCCGGCGAGGGTGTACGGGGTATCGCCCGGCCCCTTGCCCACGGCCTTCACGGGGAAGGGCTGGCGCGTGAGGAGGGGGCGAATCAGGTGGTTGATGCCGCCCTCGAGGATGGCGAAGCGGGTGCCCCGGCTTTCCTTGACCCGCACCACCCGGGCCAGGTAGACGCCACAGGGGCCCGCCAGGAAGCGCCCCGGCTCCAGGATCAGCTCGTGGGCGTACCAGGGGTGGCGATCCAGCAGATCGGACAAACCCTGTCCAAAAACCGCAAGATCCAGGGGAGTTTCCTCCGGTGCGTAGGCCACCCCCAGGCCACCCCCCAGGTCGATCTGCTCGAAGCCGAGGCCATGGGCCTCCCACAGCCGCTTGGCCAGCTCCAGCACCGCGCTGTGGATGGCCAGCAGCTTCGCCGCGTCGCGCTGGTTGCTGGCGGCGAAGACATGCAGGCCCCGGATGCGCACATGGCGCAGCGCCTTGGCTCGCCGGAGGAGGTTTGGTACGTCCTCCTCGTCCACGCCGAAGGCCGACGGCCCGCTGCCGCCGATGATGCGGTTGCCCTCGGTGATGTCGAAGGCCGGATGGACCCGCAGGTTCACGGTCACCTCGCGGTCCGCCAGACCCTCGCTGCTCACAAGATCGTCGATCCGCGCCAGATCCTCCCAGCTCTCGGCCTGGATGCGCACGCCCATGGCCAGGGCCTGCTGGAGCTCCAGCGTCCGCTTGCCCGGGCCCGCAAAGAAGGTGCGGCCCCGGGGCAAACCCAACGCTTCGACCCGTTCCAATTCGCCGCTGGAGGCGCAATCAAAGCTGGCCCCCAGGGCCGCGAAGCGGGCCAGGAGTTCGGGGTGGGGATTGGCCTTCACCGCGTAAGCGAGGCGCACCCGCTGGGGCAGCACCGCCCGCAGGGCCTGGAACTGCGCCTCCGCCACCGCGCCCGAGTAGGCGAAGCAGGGCGTGCCATGGGCCTCCGTCAGGGTTTGGCAGGTGGCATCGTCGAAGGCGAAGAGTCCCGTCATCCCTTCATCCAGTAGGGTGCTAACCGCCGGACGCCCTCGCGCAGCTGCTCGGGGGTGGCGGCGAAGCTGAGGCGGGCGTGGCCCCGGCCCCCTTCGCCAAAGGCCAGGCCGGGGATGAGCACCACCTTGGCCTCATCGCGCAGCTTCAGGGCGAAGGCCAGGGGATCGGCCAGGGCCGAGGGCGGCAGGGGCATGAAGTGGTAGAAGGTACCGTCCGGTGGGGTCACCACCTGGCCCAGTTCAGCGCGGAGCCCCGCCGCCAGGGCCTCCCAGCGCAGCCCCACGGCGGCCCGGGCCTCCGCCAGCACGGTGTCCGAGTGCTCGATGAGCGCCAACGCGGCCCACTGGGCGGGGGTGGCCGTGCCGGTCACCGCGTAGCCGTGCACCGTGCGGGCGGGGGTCAGCCAAGCCGGATCGCCCACGGCCCAGCCCACGCGGAGGCCCGGCGCCCCCCAGCCCTTGCTCACGGAACTGGTCACCACGCCGCGATCAGTGACATCGCGCAGGCTGGGAGCGCGGATGCCAAAGTGCAGATCCCGGTAGACCTCGTCCGAGATGAGCAGGACGCCCCGGGCCGTGCAGGCATCGGCCACGCGCTGCAAGGCCGCGAGGTCGCCGCCCCCGCCGGTGGGGTTGGAGGGCAGGTTGAGGACGACGGCCGAGGCCTCTGGCGTGGCGTCCAGCACCTTGACGAGGGCCTCCGCATCCAGGCGGAAGCAGTCCGGCGACAGGGGGTAGGGCACAGGCTCGGCGCCCGCCATGCGGGCCAAGGCCGGGTAGGCCACGAAGCCGGGATCGGGAACCAGCACCTTCGTCCCCGGCTCTACCCAGGCCTGGAAGAGCGAGAACAGTGCGCCCTGGGAGCCCGTGGTGATGAGGACCTCGTCCAGGTGCGCCCCGTGGAAGGCGGCCACGGCCTGGCGTAGCTCCGTCAGCCCCGCATGGGGCACGTAGGCGCAGGGGCCGGGCGCCCGCAGCAGGGCCTTGCGCGCCACCTCCGGCAGGTCCCAGGTGGGCTCGCCCAGCCCCAGGGGAATGGCCCCGGGCGGCGTACCGTCCGTAATGGCGCGGATGGGCGAGGGTTTCAGCAGGGATAGGCGTGAGGCGGGTTGCATCGAAAGTCTCGTGGGTTCGGGTATTCAAAGAAAAGGATCACCGCCAGGTTTCAGTTGGCCTCGTGTATCAGGCAAGCCAATACCAAGAAGATGCCATGCCGGAGGTTTCGACGCCGGCGCTGGGGTGAAAAGCGAAGGAAGAAAACCGGTGATGAACAGTGATGAACAGTGAAACGAAGCTCCTTTCTCACCGTTCATCACTGTTCATCACCGGTTGAAAAAGCATTTTGGAAGCGGAGGACAGCGGAGGAAAAGCAGGTGCACTTTTCCGCTGATTGGATTTTGACGAGCTACCTCAGCGCCTGTTCGAGGGCAGTGGCCGCATCGGTCTTGTCGTCGCGGTACTTCACGATGCAGGGGGCCGACAACTGGAGGCCATGGGCCTTGGCATAGTCGCCCGAGGCCGGGCGGGATCCGGGCACCACCACGGCGCCCTCGGGCACCTCCTGGCGCAGCTCGCGGCCATGCACCAGGTCGTAGATCACGGTGCTGCCGGTGATGACCACGCCGGAAGCCAGCACGGCCCGCCGGCGCACCACGATGCCCTCGAAGAGGCCCACGAGGCCCCCCACGAAAGCATCATCCTCCACGATCACGGGCCGGGCCCCGGCGGGCTCCAGCACGCCGCCGATCTGGGCCGCGGCGGACAGATGCACGCGCTTGCCGATCTGGGCGCAGCTGCCCACCAGGGCGTGGCTGTCCACCATGGTGCCTTCGTCCACGAAGGCCCCCACATTGACGTAGGCCGGAGGCATGAGCACCACGCTGCGGGCGATGTGGGCCCCCCGGCGCACGGCCGTGCCGCCGGGCACCAGGCGCACCGCGTCCTCCAGCCCGAAGTGGCGGGGCGGGTAGGCCGTCTTGTCGAACATGGGAAAGCCCGGACCCTGCATCTCCACCAGGTTGGTGCGCCGGAAGCCGCAGAGGATGGCCTGCTTCACCCAGGTGTTGGCCACCCAGGTGCCGTCCGACCCGCGCTCGGCGGCCCGGACGACGCCCGTCTCCAGGGCCACCAGCAGCTTCTGGTGCATGGCCGGGGCCTCAGGATCCAGCGCCAGGACTTCGCAGGGACGGCTGAAGAAGGCACGCATGGCCTTGAGATCGACCACCATCACAGCACTCCAGGAATGGTGCCATCCGCGGCGAGGCATAGGGCCTCGGCCATGCGGGTGCAGGTGGCCACCGAGGCCGGTACCAGAGGCAGCCGGACGGCATCTGTGCCGAAGCCCAGCAGCTTCAAGGCCGCCTTGAGAGGGATGGGGTTGCTTTCCACGAAGAGGGCATCCATGAGGGGGAGCAGCTGCTGGTGCAGGCGCAGGGCCTCGGTCCGGTTACCCTGGCGGGCCGCCGCCACCAGGCAGGCCATCTCCCGGGGCAGGGCGTTGCCCAGTACCGAGATCAACCCCGCTGCGCCCACGGCGATGGCGGCCAGGGCCAGGTTGTCGTCGCCGGACAGCAGGGTCTTCCCCAGGGGCAGCGTGCGGGCGATCTCGGCAATCTGGGCAAGGTTGCCGCTGCTTTCCTTCACGGCGACCACCTGCGGGTTCTCCCAAAGGCGGGCCAGCACCTCCGGCGTCACATTCAGCCCCGTGCGCCCCGGCACGTTGTAGGCAATCAGAGGCAGGCCCGGGGCAGCCTCGGCCAGGGCCGCGTAGTGCGCCACCAGGCCATCGGCCGTGGGTTTGTTGTAGTAGGGCGTTACCACCAGGGCGCCCGCGGCCCCCAGAGCCTGGGCCCGCCTGGTCATGGCCGCTGCCTGCCGGGTGGCGTTGTGGCCCGTGCCCACGACCACGGGCCGCCCGGAGCTCTCCTCCAGGCAGGCTTCGATGAGGGCGTCCCGTTCCGAATCGAGGAGGGTGGCCGCCTCGCCGGTGGAGCCCAGGGGCACCAGGGTATCCACGCCGCCCCCCACCACGTGGCGCACCAGCCGCCTGAACGCGAGGAGATCCACCTCGCCCGAGGCTGTGAAGGGCGTGGCCAGCGCGACGGCGAGGCCCGATAGGTCGAGGGTCATGGCTTGCCTCCAAGGGACGGGGCATCCGGGCTTGGCGCGGATGCCCCGGGGGGGAGCACGAGGGGGGACGCAGAGCGAGCACCGCGAGCGGGCGGTCCCCCCTCGTTCAAGTTGGTAAACAGGGGATCCAGTAGGTCCGCGGCCAGGTCGTCCATGCTGAAGAGGCCCTTCCGGCCCTGCAGCCACCGGGCGGCCGCCAGGGCCCCTTGGGCGAAGGGAGTCCGGGAGCGGGCCCGGTGCGTGAGTTCCAGCACCTCGGCCGGCGCGTCCAGGCCCACGGTATGGGTGCCGAATTCGGCTCCGGCCCGCAGGACGCCCAGGCTCAGCTGATGCGGTTCGGCACTGCCAAGGGTCCATTCGGTCTTGCGTGGGCAGCCCGCCATCAGGGCGGCGGCCAGGGACTTCGCCGTGCCGGAGGGCGCGTCCAGCTTCAGGCGGTGATGGTGCTCTAGTAGATAGGGATCCCGGGCGGGATCCAGCGCTGCAAAGCGGCCCAGCACCAGGGCCAGGCGCGCCATGAGGGCCACGGTGAGGGAGAAGTTCGCGGCCACCAGCACGCCAATGCGTCCCGCCACCCGGGATTCCAGCTCTGGCAGCGACCAGCCCGTGGTGCCGATCACCAGGTCGGTGCCGGTATCCAGGGCCCAGGCCAGGTGGGCTTCCACGGCCTCCCTCGCGCTGGCGTCGATGGCAACGTCCACGGGCGCCGGCGGAATGCCTTCGCGCCCCGCCTGCCAAGCCAGCTTGGTCCCGGCCTCGACGGCCTCTGATGCGATGGCCGTTCCCAGGCGGCCCCGCCCGAACAGGCCGATGCGGAGCTTGGTCACGAGGCCCCTCCCACCAGCACGCGATGGAGGCGGCGCAGGGCATCGGCGGTGGATTCCTGGCGCACCACCAGGCTCAGGTTGATCTCATTGGCCCCCATGCTGATCATCTCCACGTTGATGTCGCCCAACGCAGTGAGCAGCTTCGCCCCCAAGCCCGGCGTGGACTTCAGCCGCTCGCCCACGGCGGCGATGATGGCCCGGCCCTCGTTCACCTCCACCGTGGCGAAGGCGGACAGGTCCTGGATCAGGGCCTTCAGGGGCACGTCGGCTTCCACCGTGAGGGACACACTCACTTCGGCGGTGGCCACCAGATCCACGCTCACGCCCCGACGCCCGAAGACCTCGAAGAGCCGCGCCAGGAAGCCGCTTTGGGCCAGCATCCGCGAGCTGCTCACCGTGAGCACCGTGACCGGCCCCCGGCTGGCCAGGGCGGTGATGGGCCGCCCGGACCGCACTTGCGCGGAGATGGTGGTGAAGCGCCCGTTGGGCTTCTGGGTGTGCCGAACGGTGACCGGAATGCCGGCCTCCACGGCGGGCTGGATGGTGGCGGGGTGGAGCACCTTCGCGCCGAAGGCCGCCAGTTCCGCCGCCTCCGCGAAGCTGAGCTCCGGGATGGGCAGGGCCTCGGGCACGATGCGCGGATCGCAGGTGAGCACGCCTTCCACGTCGGTCCAGATCTGCACTTCCTCGGCCCCCAGGGCCGCGCCAAAGAGGGCCGCCGAGTAGTCGCTGCCGCCGCGGCCCAGGGTGGTGGTGAGGCCGTCCTCGGTGGCCCCGATGTAGCCCTGGGTGACCACGGCCCGGCCCAGCCCCAGGAGGGGGGCCAGGTGCTGGGCCGCCCGGGTCCGAAGGGCCGCTGCCTGTGGCGTTGCCTCGCCGAAGGTGGCGTCCGTGAGCAGCACCGTCCGGGCATCCACCCAGGCCCCGTCCACGAAGGCGGCGAAGATGCGGGTGGACAGCCGCTCGCCCAGGGACGCGATGGCGTCCATGCTCCGCGGGCTCAGCTCGCGCAGCATGGCCACGCCGCGCAGCAGCAGCTCCAGCTCGCCGAACAGGTCTGTGAGAGACGCATCCAGCCCTTCGGGGGCGTCGCCCCCAAACAGCTCCGCCGCAGCCGTCCGATGAAAGGCCATGAGGCTGCGCTGCCGCTCCATGGCCCCGGTGAGATCGCCCACCTCGGCCGCCTTGGCAGCGTCGAAAAGGCCGTTGGTGCTCTTGCCCATGGCGGACAGCACCACCACGGGCGACCGGGGCAGGGCCGCCTTCACCAGCTCCGCGGCCTGCCGCATGCAGGTCGCATCCGCCACGCTGCTGCCGCCGAACTTGAGGACGATCATCGGAGGTACCCCTTCGCATGGGCCAGTTCGGCGTTCAGGATGCTGCCGCCGGCCGCCCCTCTTTCTGTGTTGTGCCCCAGCAGCGCGAACTTCACGCCGAGGATGGGACAGAGCCGCAGACGGCCCACGTGCACACTCATCCCGCCGTCCACCTCCACGTCACGGCGCACCTGGGGGCGATCCTCCAGGGTGTGGACATGGATGGGCGCGGCCGGAGCCGAAAAGAGGCCCAGGCGCTGGGGCTCGGGCTGCCAGGCCAGCCAGGCCTCGCGCACCACGTCCAGGGAGGGGCTGCCCTTGAGCTTCACGCAGACGGCCTCGGTATGGCCCTCGAGGACCGGCACCCGGTGGCAGAGGGCACTCACGACCACGGGAGCGAGGTCCACGCCGCTGCCGGTGAAGCGGCCCAACATCTTGGGCACTTCCTCCTCTACCTTCGGCTCCTCGCTGCGGATGAAGGGGATCACGTTGCCAAGGATGTCCAGGGCAGGCACGCCCGGATAGCCCGCGCCGCTGATGGCCTGCATGGACGTCATCATCACCGCCTCGACGCCAAAGGCCTCATGCAGGGGCGCCAGGGCCATGACCAGCACCGTGGCGGTGCAGTTGGCATTGGTGACGATGCCGCCGGACCAGCCGTGGTGGTGGCGCTGGACACCCAGCAGGCCGAGGTGATCCGGGTTCACCTCGGGCACCAGCAGGGGCACCTCAGGGGACATGCGGAAGGCCCCGGCATTGGAAAACACCATCGCCCCCGCCCGGGCGAAAGCGGGTTCCAGCTCCCGCGCGGGCTCGGTGTCCAGGGCGCTGAAGACCACCCGCGACAGCGCAAACTCCGGCGTGCCTACGGCCATTACCTGGTCGCCCAGGCCGCCGTAGGGCTCGCCGTCGAGGCGCCAGGCACAGGCCTCGCGGTAGCGCTTCCCCGAACTGCGCTCGCTGGCGGCGAGGTGCTCGATGCGGAACAGGGGGTGGTTGGCCAACCGGCGGACGAAGCGCTGGCCCACGACGCCGGTGGCGCCCAGAACGGTGACGGGAATCTTCGTGGACATGGTTCAGTCTCCCAGGAAGTGCAAGGCCAGCCGGCGGTTGAGCTCCACGCCCGCCTCCAGGTCGGACAGGCGGAGGTGCTCGTCGAGGGTGTGGGCGACGGTGATGCTGCCGGGTCCCGCCAGCACCACCGTACGGTCCGGCACCAGGGCCCGCAGGGCCGGCGCATCCGATCCAAAGGGCATGGGGGCGCACTCGAAGCCTGGCACCAGGGCGTACAGATCGGGGGGCTCGTCCAGCCGGAGATCGACGGTGCCCTCGGGCGGCGCCAGGCGGCGGACGTCGTCGAGGAAGGCGCCGCCCGGCACCACCCGCGCCATGAGGTGCGCCTCAGCGGATGCCGGCACCGAGTTGAGGGCTTCGCCAGCCTGCAGCAGGCCGAGGTTCCAAAGTTCCGGGCCTAGGCGCGGATCCACCGGACGCGGCTGCTCCCGCAGGCGCTGCAGCCAGTCCAGCAGGGGCCAGGTGGCGTTGCGGCCCAGGTCAGGGCTGCCGCTGTGGGCCGCGCGGCCGCTGCAATGCAGGCGGATGTGCTGCACGCCCAGCTGGCCGGTGGCCAGCTTCAGCTCTGTGGGTTCGCCGTTGATGAGCGCCTCCACGTCCCGAAGGCGCTCCGCCAGGCCCAGCGCCGCCGCTGCGCCAGCGCTGTCGGTCTCTTCGCCCACCACACCCAGCCAGGCCAAGCCCTCGCGACCTTCATCAAGGAGGGTCTTCAGGGCGGCCAGCTGGGCCACAATCTGGCCCTTGGCATCGCAGGCGCCGCGGCCCCACAGCACCTCGCCCTCCAGCCGCGGCGCCACGTAGGGGGGCACCGTATCCAGGTGGGTGGAGAACAGCACCCTCGGCCGACCCCACAGGGCCAGCAGGTTCGTGCGGCCTTCCGCCACGGGCTGTTCCACCACCGTGGCGCCCAGTTCCGCCAGGAAGGCCCTCAGCCCTGGAAGCCCCGCATCCTCGCGGCCCGACGGCGTTTCCGCCGAGCAAAGATCCAGCAGGTGGCTGGCGAGCCAGTGTCGAAAAGCTGCGGGGGTTGCGTTCATGGAACCTCGGCGACCCCGACGGTGCCCTTTGGAACGCGGTGGGAAGGTCCCGCCGCCGCACCTAAGGCCCTCCGCACCGGGTGACCGGCACGACAGCCGCCGGGCTTTCGCCTCGTCGTCCAGGGGGCGCGTTGATGAGCCGCGAACCCTTCGGCGATCCACCCCTTTCCCACCGGGTCATCGGGTTCATCGCCCTCGCCGCCAGTACTGATGGGGACCGCTCCTCCATCGGAAGCTCCACCTTGCCACGGCTGGGCTGCCTTCTGCAATCGCTTAACGGAGTTCGGCCAGCAGGGCCTCGCCGCGTGGCCACGGGCCATGGCCAGAGATCTGGTTCAGGTGACCGCAGGGCCCCAGCTCCACAAAGCGCGAACCCCAATCGGCCGCGAAGCCCCGGGCCCGGTCCATGGTGATCAAGGGATCATCGCTGGAGGCCGCCAGGATGGATGGGAAGGGCAGGGTGCTCCATGGGATCGGCGCGAAGCCTCGCAGCAGGGTCAGGCCATCGGGCCGCTCCACATCGACGGGCGCCGCCAGGAGGGCCCCTCGCACCTCGCGTTCATATTGGGCCGCCCAGTGGACGATGGCGAGGCAGCCGAGGGAATGGCCCACCAGGAGGGGCGGCTCGGCGCAGTCCCGGATGGCTTCATCCAGGGTTTCGATCCACTCCTGTCGGCGGGGGTACTCCCAGTTGGGCATCTCCACCCGGCGGGTCCCCCGCAGCTCCCCCTCCCAAAGGGTCTGCCAGTGGCCTTCCCCAGAGTTCTGGTACCCCGGAACGAGCAGGATCGGCGGCATAGGGTCTCCCTCGGGACTGGACCCCTCCATGAAACGCCCGTCGCCGGGCGTATTCAAGGTTGCCGGGTGGATTTCGCTGACACCAGGGCATCCGCCAGACGGCGCACGTAGCCGCTCAGGTCCGTCACGGCCGCCACCGCCTCCGGCGTGGTGCGCAGCAGCTGGAAGTAGCCCGCATAGGCCGCATAGGCGAGCAGGGCCCGCTGCCGGGCCTCGACCTCCGACAGCCCCAACGCCTGAAAGGCCTCGACCCCAAAGGCGAGGCGGCGCTCCGTGGCGCGGCGGAGGGTGGGCTGCACCCGCGGGTCCCCACTGGACACCGCCAAGGCTGCGAAGAACTTCCCGTTCGCCACATCCTCGAAGGCTGCGAAGAGCAGGACCCGCAGGCGTCTCCGGGGGTCCGCGATGCCCCCATAGCCGGTGACGACATCGGCGCTCTGGTCCTGCTCCCAGGCCTCCAGCGCCGCCTGGATCAGCTCGTCCCGGGTCCTGAAGTGCCAATAGAAACTGCCCTTGGTGACGCCCAGGGCCTGGGCCAAGGGCTCCACAGCCACGGCCTGGACGCCCTCCAGGGCGATGAGGTTCGTGGCGGCCTTCACCCAGGCCTCCCGCGAGAGGGGGGCGGCGGGTCGAACCTTCTTCTTGGGAGGGGGCATGGCGACCTTGAGGGGTGATTCTCTCTGTTTACCATACCATGCCGTATGGGAACCATACCCATGCGTATTGAAGCAAACAGTCTTCAGCGCTGGGGCTAGACTGGGGCTTCGGAGCGCCCCATGTCCCTCGTCATCGCCGGCAAGAGCTTCAGTAACCGCCTCATCCTCGGCACGGGCAAGTACAAGGACTTCGCCACCATGCAGGCCTGCTACCGGGCCGCCCGCGTGGAGATGGTCACCCTGGCCGTGCGGCGCTTCGACCTGGCCGCCAAGGGCGAGGACAACATCCTCAGCTGGATCCCCAAGGACATCGCGCTGCTGCCCAATACGGCCGGCTGCTACACCCGCGAGGACGCCCTGCGCGTGGCGCGCCTGGCCCGGGAGGCCCTGGACACGACCTGGGTGAAGCTGGAGGTCATCGGCGATCCCAAGAGCCTCTATCCCGACAACGAGGAGACGCTGGAGGCCGCCAAGATCCTCGTGAAGGAGGGCTTCACCGTGCTGCCCTACGTGAACGCGGATCCCATCCTGGCCAAGAAGCTCTGCGATGTGGGCTGTGCGGCCGTGATGCCCCTGGGCAGCGCCATCGGCTCGGGCCTGGGCGTGCAGAACCCCATGACCCTGCTCCTCATCAAGGAGGTCCTCGAGGCCTACAAGCTGCCCATGATCGTGGATGCGGGCGTGGGCACGGCCTCGGACGCGGCCCTTGCCATGGAGCTGGGCGCCGATGGCGTGCTGTTGAACACCGCCGTGGCCGAAGCCGGCGAACCCACCAAGATGGCCCAAGCCATGGACCTGGCCGTCAAGGCCGGGCGGCTCGCCTTCGAAAGCGGCCGCATGCCCAAGCGCCTCTACGCCAGCGCCAGCAGCCCCATGGCGGGAATGGTCGGCAAGTAAAAAGGAGGCGCCCGACCACCGCCGGGCGCTTCTCCGTCATGGTGCCTTTCGTTACTGCGCCGGGATCGCCTCGCGCAGGCCGACCTCGGCCAGTGCGGTGGCCAGGTACGCCACGGTGCGGTCCACGTGGTGCAGCTTGTCCAGCCCGAACAGGCCGATCCGGAAGGTCATGAAATCCGCCCCTTCGTCGCACTGCAGCGGCACGCCGGCGGCCACTTGCAGCCCCGCGGCCAGAAACTTCTTGCCGGACTGAATATCCGGGTCTGTGGTGTAGCTCACCACCACGCCCGGAGCCTTATACCCCTCGGCGGCCACGCTGGGCAGCCCGCAACTCTCCAGCAGAGCCCGGGCCTTGGCGCCCAGTTCCACCTGCTCGGCCCGCAGCCGCTCGAATCCGTAGGCCTCCATCTCCTGCATCATCGCGCACACCCGGGCCAGGGCATCGGTGGGCATGGTGGCATGGTAGGCGTGGCCGCCCTTCAGGTAGGCGTCCATGATCTGGGACCACTTCTTCAGGTCGCAGGCGAAGCTGGTGCTGGTGGTGCCCTCCATCACCTTCAGGGCCCGTTCGGAGAGCATCACCATGGCGCAGCAGGGGCTTCCGCTCCAGCCCTTCTGGGGGGCGCTCACCAGGACGTCCACGCCGACGGCCTCCATGTCCACCCACATACAGCCCGAGGCGACGCAGTCCAGCACGAACAGGCCGCCGACCGCGTGGGTCGCCGCCGCCACCGCCCGCAGGTAGTCGTCGGGGAGGAGGATACCGGACGCCGTCTCCACGTGGGCGGCGATCACCAGCTCGGGCTTTTCCGCCGCGATGGCGGCCACCACCTCGGCGATGGGCGTGGGCACCCAGGGCGACTGCCGGTCCGTGCCGATGCGCCGCGCCTTGAGCACCGTGTGGGCGGAAGGAATCCCGCCCATGTCGAAGATCTGGGACCAACGGTAGCTGAAGAAGCCGTCCCGGATCACCAGCGCCTTCTTGCCCGTGGCGAACTGCCGGGCCACGGCCTCCATGCCAAAGGTGCCGCTGCCGGGCACCAACACGGCCGCCTGGGCGTGGTAGACCTGCTTGAGGATGCGGTTCGTCTCCCGCATCACCCATTGGAAGCGCTTGGACATGTGGTTCAGGGCGCGGTCGGTGTAGACCACAGAGAATTCCAACAGTCCGTCGGGGTCGATATTGGGAAGCAGTGCGGTCATGGCGGTTCCCCCTTCTTGGTGTGTGTTTGAGGTGCTTGTTCAGACTCAGCAGACGACCGGCGCATCGGGGAAGCCCTCGCTGGGCCTGAAGACATTATTGATGCTGTAACTCATCGTCAACGGTCTTATCAAAGAATCCGGTGTGGCTGGCATGAAGAGCCTGTCCCAAAACCCCCGCGTGCCGCGACGATGCCAGGCGGGATGCTC
>JANYAS010000111.1 GCA_025361205.1 Holophagaceae bacterium | reverse complement strand
CGCACCTGCTCAACCTCCTCCACGAAGCGTTCCGTGGTCCAGAGATCCTTGTCCTTGGGCTGATCCGAGTAGGCGCTGCCCAGCTGGTCGTAGTAGATGAACTCGATGCCTTCGGCGGGCAGGAAGCCCTCGAAGCTCTCGAAGGCCTCATGGGTACCGCCGGGGCCGCCGTGGAGCAGCAGCAGCTTGATGCGCGGGTTGTGGCCGAAGCGCTTGGTCCAGACCTTGAACTCACCCTTGGGGGTCTTGATGGGGACCAGCTTGACGCCTCCCTCCTTCAGCTTGGACGCATCGGCAAAGTAGGACTTCAGGGTGGGTGCGACCGTCTGCGCTGTGGCAGGCAAGGCGCCGAGCAGGGACGCGAGCAGCAGGAGCAGGACAGGGCGCATGGGGAACCTCGGGGTGGGAAGGCAGTCTTACCGAGAAGGAAGTTCGGCGGCAAGGGTGGGAGTCGGTTCCCAGCGCACCACCACGCCGCCCTTGAGGACGGTTCGAAGGCGCTGCAGGGCGGTGATGTCCTTCAGTGGATCGTTGCTCAAGGCGATGAGGTCGGCATGGGCACCGGGTTCGAGGTGGCCCAGCTCCTTCGTGCCCAGCAGGTCCGCAGCCACCACGGTGGCAGCCTGGATCGCCTGCAACGGCGTCATGCCGCGCTCTACCATGAGGGCCAGCTCTATGGCGGGATTTTCAGTCCAGGGGAAGGCACCGGCATCGCTGCCCAGGGCGATCTTCACGCCCTTGGCCAGGCCCTTGCGGAAAGCCGCTGCGAGGATCTCTGTGGCCTTCCGGCCCAGGGGCCCGCGGCCTTCGGCCACCCAGATCCCCGCGTAGATCGTGGGGCACCAGAAGGTGCCCTGCTTCACAGCGCGGTCGAACAGGTCATCCGTGAAGCCGTCCGCATGCTCCAGGGTGTCGAAGCCCGCAGTCAGGGCCGCGTCGATGCCATCCCAGCCCTTCACATGGGCCGAGGTCCGCTTGCCCAGCCGGTGGGCTTCGTCCACAAAGGCCTTCAGCTCTTCCGGCCGGTAGTTGGTCAGGGAGCGCAGACGACCATCGGTGCCCAGGGTGATGGATCGATCCACATAGACCTTCACCCAGTCGGCGCCGTGCCGCACTTCGTCGCGAACGGCCACGCGGATGGCCTCCACGCCATCCACGACGCGCACACCCGAGGGCAGGTCCAGCTCCCAGGCGTAGTTCTGCAGGGGATAGGTGCCGGTGGCCGAGAAGGCCTTGCCCGCCACGAAGAGCCGGGGCCCGGGCACCACGCCCGCCGCGATGGCCCGTTTCAGATCCATGTCCGCATAGCCCGCGCCCTCGCTGCCAAGATCCCGCAGGGTGGTGAAACCCCAGGCCAGGGCGGCCTTTGCGGCCGCTGCGGCGCGCAGGGTCCGGTAGGGGACGCTCTCCTTGAGGATCTGATCGGCGTAGTCCTGGCTGAAGCGGTTGCCCTGTAGCAGCACGTGGGTGTGGGCCTCGATGAGGCCCGGCAGCACGTACTGGTCCGAGAGATCCAGGACCGTCGTCCCCTTCGGCGCTCCGGCTGAGACTTGGCTCCAGGGACCGCTGGCGGCGATGCGGCCCTCCTTCACCAGCAGCCCCTGATCGGTGAGGACCTGGCCGGTTCGGACATCCAGCAGGCGGCCCGCGTGGATGAGCGAGGGGGCCTGGGCGGACAGGGCGAGGCCCAGGAAGCAACCAAGCAGGTGACGGGGGAAAGGGCTCTGGATCATGGCGCCATGATGGTCCAGGAACAGGTCCCTGGGCAATGATCCTCGCGGTGGGCCCAGGTCAATCCCCGGCCTCGCCCCCCGGGGTGCCTGCGTAGAGGTCGGGAAGAACACCACCCACCAGGTGTGGCGGCATGCCTTCCAGCCGCTCGGGGGCGTGGACGATGGTGTTCACCAGGCGGCCCAATCCCTCGACCGCCATGGCCACCTCGTCCCCAGCCTTCAGCCAGAGGTTATCGGTGATCTTCGAGCCGTTCAGCTCCAGCAGACAGCCGGTGCCCACGGTGCCGCTGCCGATCACTTCGCCGGCCACCATCTGGATGCCGTAGCTGGTGCGCTGGAGGATCTGGGCGAAGGTCCAGTTCATGCTGTCGGCGTTCCCGTTCGACAGGCGATGACCGTTCACCTCGCAGGTCATGGCCGCATGGAGGATTTCCCCCTGGGGTGTCCGCTCCAGGTGCAGCTCGTCCTTGGTGACCAGCCAAGGACCCAGGCTGGTGGCGAAGTCCTTGCCCTTGCAGGGGCCCAGGGACAGCTTCATCTCCTCCATCTGGAGCATGCGGGCGCTCCAGTCGTTCATCACCATGTAGCCAAAGATGGCCGCGTCCGCCTCCTCCAGTGTGGCGTTCTTCAGGGGCCGTCCGGTGACGATGGCCACCTCCAGCTCGAAATCGAGGCGCACCAGGTGGTGGTCCTGCACCAGCACCTTCCCGGGTCCCGTCACGGCCAGGTGGTTGGTGAAGTAGGTGACGGGAAAGAGGTCGAATTCCGGGATCATCTCCAAGCCCCGGTTGCGGCGGGCCGTGGCTACGTGCTGGCGGAAGGCGTAGCCGTCGCGCAGGGAGACGGGCCGGGGGATGGGGGCCAGCAGGGTCACCGACGCCGCGTCCAGCAGAGCCAGCATCGGCGGCGTCGCAGCCAGGGTCCGGGCCAGGGGCAGCAGCTCGTCCTGGCGCCGAATAAGGGTGAGCATGTCCACGGCGAGGCGCGGGTCGGCGGCCGCCAAATCGAGGATTCGCCCTTCGGCCATCACGGCCCCGATCTTCTCCGTTCCGGCCTGCAGGAAGGTCACCAGCTTCATCGCGTGCTCCAGGGCAAAGGGCCAGTGTAAGGCCGGGAAAATATCACTCCGGCATCGTCATTCGTTCAACAGGTCCAGCAGCGTGTCGGCGGCCTCGGCGAGGCGGGCTGGGGGGGTGCTGAGGGGCGGCAGCAGGTACAGGCAGTCGCCCATGGGGCGCACCAGCAGGCCGTGGTCCAGGGCGCGCCGGTGCAGGCGCCAGCCGAAGCGGGTCTCGGCCGGGTGGGCCTCGCCGGTGGCGGGATCCACCAGGCGGCAGGCGCCGATGGTGCCCAGGGTCCGGGCCTGGCGCACACCCGGATGCCCGGCGAGCCGCGTGAAGGCTTCGATCATGGCCACGCCGAGCAGCTTGGCGTTGGCCAGCACTGGCTCGTCGTCGAAGAGGGCGAGGCTGGCGCAGGCCACGGCGCAGGCGGTGGGATTACCGGTGTAGCTGTGGCCGTGAAGGAAGGCCCGACCCGAGGCGGGGGTGCCCCAGAAGTGGCCGTAGATCTCCTCCGTGGCCCAGGTCAACGACAAGGGCAGCGTGCCCCCGGTGAGGCCCTTGGAGAGGCAGAGCAGGTCGGGCGCCACGGCGGCCTGTTCGCAGGCCAGGAAGCTGCCGGTGCGGCCGAAGCCCGTGGCCACCTCGTCGAGGATGAGGTAGACGCCGTGGGTATCACATTGGAGGCGCAATTCCTGCAGCAGCTCCGGCGGCCACATGCGCATGCCCCCGGCGCACTGGATCAGGGGCTCGGCGATGAAGGCGGCGAGCCGGGGGCCATGGGCGGCGAAGAAGGTGCCGACGGCCTGGCGGGCGGCTTCCAGGCGTTCGGGCCAGCCAGTCAAATCGGATTGGAGTTCCCGGCGGGGATCCTCGGGCACTTCCAACCGTTCGCAGGCCAGCAACAGCGGCCGGAAGAGGCCGGTCATGAAGTTCTCCAGCTCGCCCACGCCCACGGCGCCCAGGGTGTCACCGTGGTAGCCGCCGCGCAGGGCACCAAAGCGATCGCGGCCCTTTTCGCCCCGTTGGAGCTGGGCCTGGAAGGCCATCTTCAGGGCCACCTCCACGGCCGTGCTGCCGTCGTCTGAGAAGAAGGCGCGGGTGAGGTTGGCGGGCAGCTTGGGGCGGAGCCGTGCCACCAGCTCCAGGGCGGGTTCGTGGGTGAAGCCCGCGAACATCACATGGTCGAGCTTGGCGGCTTGCCGCTCCAGGGCGCTCACCAGCCGCGGATGGCCGTGGCCGTGGAGGCAGGTCCACCAGCTGGAGATGCCGTCCAGCACCCGCTCGCCGTTGGCCAGCAGCAGATCGCAACCCTCACCCCCGACCACTGGCACCGGCGGATCGGCCTCATGGATCTGCATCTGGGTGAAGGGATGCCAAAGGTGGGCGCGGTCCAGGGCCAGGCGATCGGACCAGTCGGGGGGCAGGGGTGTGGGCATGCCCTCAGTCTAGGACGTGAAGGGGAACCGGCAGGAACCCCCGCAGCAGTTCCACATTCTCCTCCGCAACCTTGGGCGCGGTGCCATCGGCGCCGGGATTTAGCAGCACGGCCTCGATGCGCCAGCCCCGCAGCATGAGGGCCTCGGCGGACAGCAGCGTGTGGTTCAGGGTGCCAAGGCCGCCCAGGGCCATCAGCACGCAAGGGATCTTCAATTCGCTGGCCCAGGCCAGGAAGTGCACCTGGGGCGCCAGCGGCACCATGACACCGCCCACGCCCTCCAGCAGCACGCGACCTACGGCCGGCCGGGCACACCAGGCGGCCACGGCGTGGAGGTCGAGGCTTCGGCCTTCGCGCCGGGCTGCGGCCAGGGGGGACAGCGGCGCCCGCAACAGCACCAGACTTTCGGTGGTGATGCCTGGGCCTGCCAGGGCGCAGGCATCCGCCTCGGGGTGATCGGCCCGGTCCACGCCGGTCTGGAAGGGCTTGCGGTAGGTGACGGGGCCTGACGCGGCCCAGGCCGTGGCGATGCGGGCCGATGCGAAGGTCTTTCCCACACCCGTGCCCGTGCCGAGGATCCAAAGGGGGCTGGGCAGGGTGGCAAGGTTCAGCATCGGACCAGCATCGCCGGTGGCCGGGGGATCGGTCGGGTTATTTCTTAAGCTGGCTCAGCATCTGTCGGGCCTGGGCGGCCTGGTCACTGGCGGGGGCAGTGGAGATCACCTTGTTCCAGGCCTTGGCGGCTTCGTTGGGTTTGTTGAGGTCGTTGGCGTAGACCACACCCATGTTGAAGAGGCTCTGGACGTGGGCGGGGTCGAGCTTGTTGGCCTTCTGGAAGGTGGCGAGGGCCTTGTCGAACTGGCCCAGCTGGCGGTACATCACGCCCTGGTCGGTGAGGACGTTGGGATCCTCGGGCTTCAGGGCCAGGGCCTTGGCATAGGCGGCCACGGCCTTCTGGGGTTGGTGGGAGTCGAAGTATTCGTTGCCGACGGCGACCCAGGCATCGTGGTTCTGGGGATCGCTCAAAAGGGCCGCCTCGATGCGGGCGATGCGGGCCTGGACTTCGGCACTGGGCGGCCCGGGGGCAGGCATCGCGCCCGGCAGGCCACCGCCCAGAGAGGGCGCGGGCATCACCGGCGCGGCATTCACCGGGGCGGCCACGATGAGACCGGCCTCCCGGGAACCGCTACTGAAGAGGAAATAGCCAAGGAGAAGCCCGGCTGCAAGGCCTCCTGCCAGGGCGAACATGATGTTGCGGTTCAAGCGCACCTCCTAAATCTCCTGGAATTCTCCCACAGGTCAGGCACGCGGTCTCGCTGTCGATCTCCCGGATACGGGGTTCCCACGCCGGGGGTCACCTGCGAGCATGAACCACCCTTCCTTCAGGACCTTTTTGAGGGCTCCTTGACTCCAACCCTGTCTCCCCTGCCCCCCCGTGGACGACTGCGCATCCTGGCGGTGCTGCTGGCGGGAGCCACCCTCTCCCTGGCGGGACTGTTCATCAGCCGAAACGCCCACCGCCGCCAGGTGGAGGCCCAGTTCCATTCGGCGGCGCAGGACCGGGCCGAAAGCGTGGTCCATTGGCTGGAGCACGGTTTCGAAGACGTGATAATGCTCCGAAACTTCTTCGAATCCAGCGACGAGGTCACCCGGGACGACTTCGACTCGTTCGCTGAGCCAGTCCTGGCGCGGCATCCCTACATCCAGGCACTGCAATGGCTGCCGGAGGTCACGCCCCGCAACCGGGCCGCGCTCGAGGCCGAGGCCCGGCGAGGCCATCCGGAGTTCCGGTTCTACACGCGGGACGCAGCGGGAGGGGTCTCGGAGATGCCCGTCGGGGCCCCCTTCCACGCCGTCCACTATGTGACGCCCTTCCGGGGCAACGAAGTGAGCCTCGGTTACTGCGTAGGCTTCCTCCCCACGCGCCAGGAGGCCCTGGCGAGGGCCCTCCAGACCGGCGATCTGGCCGCCAGTGGCGGCGTTCGGCTCATCCAGGAACCCGCCAACCAGGCCGGCGTGCTGGTGATGATGTCGGTCCGGCACCGGGGCGGAGGGAACCGCGGGGTGGTCCAGGGCGTCTTCCGCATGGGGGATCTGGTTCAAAAGGCCGTGGCCCTCCTGGAGCACCAGGGGTTGTCGCTCCGGCTGTACGAGGCCGACGCCCAGGGGCGGGAAGCCCTCTTGCACGAAGAGCCGGCTTCGCTGCCCGCCATCGGCCACACCCGGAACCAGGGGCTTCGCCTGGTGCGCACCTTCGACTTGGCGGGTCGTCGCTGGACGGTGGCGGTGACCCCGGCGGGGGGCCATTTCGCCCTGGGGACCCCCTGGCCCGCCTGGGCCGTGCTGCTGACGGGTCTGGCCTTCTCGACCCTCCTGGCGGGCTATCTGCGCACCCTTCTGGCCAGTCAGGCCGAAATTCGCACCCAGGTGGAGGCTCGAACGCAGGAACTGGCCCTCGAAACGGAACACCACCAGCGGGACGCCCGGTCCCTGGCGGAAAGCGAGGCCAGGTTCCGCCAGCTCATCGAAGTGATGGGCGAAGGGATGTGGGTGTTGGATCGTGAGGGCCGCACCACCTTCGTGAACAGGCGACTGGCGGAAATGGTTGGGTACGAGCCCTCTGAGATGCTGGGCCGGCCGCTGTTCGAATTCATGGACGAAGGGGAGGTGGCCCAGGCCCGCAAGTACTTTGCGGACCGCCATGAGGGCTTCCACTCCCAGCACGATTTTCGCTTCCAGCGAAAGGATGGCCGTGAGCTATGGACCATCGTCACCGGCACCCCGGTGCTGGACGGCGAGGGCCGGGTGGTCAGCATCCTCGGCATGATTACGGACATCACCGAACGGCGGCGGCAGGAGCAGGCCCAGCTCCAGAGCCAGAAGCTGGAGAGCCTCGGGGTCCTGGCGGGGGGCATTGCCCACGACTTCAACAACCTGCTGACGGCGATCCTCGGGAACATCAACCTGGCCCAGCTCTGCCTCCCGAGGCTGTCCCCAGCCTGGCCCTACCTCGAGAACATGGAGCGCACCGTCCAGCGGGCCACGAACCTCACCCGCCAGATGCTGGCCTATTCGGGCAAGGGACGGTTCATGGTGGGCCCCCTGGACTTGAACCAGGCTGTGGAGGAGATGTCGCACCTGCTGGAGGTGTCCATCTCGAAAAAAGTGGCCCTCCGCTACCACCTGCAGGACGGCCTGCCGGTCCTCATGGCCGAGGCCTCCCAGATCCAGCAGGTGGTCATGAACCTCGTTACCAACGCCTCCGAGGCCATCGGGGATGCCGAAGGCATTGTCTCGATCCACACGGGACTCCAGACCTATGGCCCGGGGGATCTGGCCCGGGACTACCCCGGCCAGCCCATTGAAGCCGGGCCCTTCCTCACTCTCGAGGTCGCGGACACGGGCCAGGGCATGACCCCCGAAGTTCAGGCCCGCATCTTCGAGCCCTTCTTCACCACCAAGTTCACCGGCCGGGGGCTCGGCCTGTCGGCCATGCAGGGCATCGTGCGCGGCCACAAGGGCGGCATCCGCGTCTACAGCGAGGTCGGCAAGGGCACCACCTTCCGGCTGATTTTTCCAGCAGGAACCGGGGCGGCGGCAGAGGCTGTGGTGTCCGTGGTCCCAGCCGACTGGCAAGGCAGCGGCACGATCCTGGTGGTGGACGACGAGGAAGGGGTGCGGACGGTCGCTTCGGGCCTGCTGCGTTCCATGGGCTTCGCGGTGGTCATGGCTTCGGATGGGCTGGAAGCCCTGGAGCGGTTCCGGGAAGCGGGCGGTTCGTTCCGGGCCGTGCTCATGGACCTGACCATGCCCCACCTCGATGGCGTGGAGACCTTCCGCGAACTGCGGCGCCTGGATCCCGGCTGCCGAGTCATCCTCACCAGCGGCTACAACGAGCAGGAGGCCATCCAGAATTTCCTGGGCAAGGGGCTGGCGGGCTTCGTGCAAAAGCCCTTCCTCCGGGCGGACCTCCAGCGGGCCCTGCGGCAGGCCCTGGAGGGGTGAGTCAGGGTCGGCGAGTCGTGGCCAGTGCCTCGGTGAGGGCTGCGATGAGGCCCTCGACCTGCCCATCCTCCAGGTGGGCCCCCGTGGTGATGCGTAGGCGGGCGGAACCCTCGGGCACTGTGGGGGGCCGCACGGCGCGCACGTCGTAGCCGCTGGCCTGGAGCACCTGGGCGATGCGGACGGCCTCGGCATCATCGCCCACGGAGACGGGAATGATGGCGGAAAGGGCCGCCGGCTGATCCAGGGCCTGCCGCAGACGGCCTGCCAGGGTCAGGGCCCGCTCCCGGCGCCAGGGCTCGGCGCGGGCGATGCGGATGCCCTCCAGGGCCGCGCCCACCACCGGTGGGGGCAGGGCCGTGGAAAAGATGAACCCCCGGGCGGTGTTCAAGAGGTGGTCCCGCAGGGATCCCGCGCAGCAGACGAAAGCCCCGAAGGCCCCGATGGCCTTCCCGAGGGTGCCCATGACCAGTGGTATCCGGCCATGGACGCCCTGGGCCTGGGCGAGGCCTGCGCCGTCCGGGCCCAGCAGGCCCGTGGCGTGGGCCTCGTCGATGAGCAGGAGGGCCCCATGGCCTTCGCATACGTCGAGCAGAGCGGGGAGGTCCGCCGCGTCGCCGTCCATGCTGAACACCGCGTCCGAGGCCACCAGGGCCAGGGCGCTGACTGGGGCTTGGGCGCGCCAGGTCGAGAGTTGGGTCTCCAAATCCTCGACGTCCAGGTGCCGGAAGATGCCCAGGTGGGCCCCGCCGGCCCGGGCCATGCGGCAGCCGTCCACCAGGGAGGCGTGGTTGAGGGCATCGGAGAACACCGCATCGCCCGCGCCCACCAGGGCTGGGATCAGGGTGGCATTGGCCTGGAAGCCCGTGTTGAAGAGCAGGCAGGCCTCCGTGCCCTTCCACCGGGCCAGGGCATTCTCCAGCTCATCGTGGAGGGGGCCGGTGCCCCGCAGGAGGCGGGCGGCGCCCGCCCCGGCCCCGAAGGTCCGGGCGGCGGCAGCGGCGGCCTCCGCCAGGCGGGGATCGCAGCGCAGGCCCAGGTAGTCGTTGGAGCACATATCTACCCCGGCGGCGGGGTGGATGGCCCGGTCCCGGCCCAGGGCCCGCCGGCGGTCGGCCTGCTGTCGGAGGCGGTCCAGCCAAAGGGAAGGAATCACGGAACCTCGGGGAGGGTCAAGGCAGGGATAGGGTGGGGGAATGTTAGGATACGACCTGAGGCTTTCCCTGCCCATTCAGACATCCCCCTCCCTCTTCACCGCCCCATGAACCTCCTCGGTAGTCGGCGCCGCTGGCGCCTCCCGGCATCTAAGGACTCCCATGCTTCGTGCTTCCCTTTTCTCCCTGCTCTCCCTCGGCGTCGTGGCCCAGGAACCCGCGAAGGTGCCGGCTCCGGTCCCCACTTCCGTCCCGGCTCCGGCTCCAGTGGCTCCTCCTGCCCCCAAACCCGAAGAGGTGCTCCTCGCCAAAGTGGGCGGCGAGGCCATCACGGAGGCCGACTTCCAGTCCGCCTTCCGTCTGCTGGGCCAGCAGGAGCAGATGCAGGTCCTCATGGTGCAGGGCGGCAAGGATGAATTCGTCAAGCGCATGGCCGAGAGCAAGCTCCTGTCCGTGAAGGCCAAGCGCCTGGAGCTGGATAAGACCCCCAGCTACCAGCGCTCCTTGGACCGCGCCAAGGACGACCTCCTCGCCCGCGAGTTCCTCGCCAAGGAGGGCGAGACCCTCCAGAAGAAGCTGGCTGTAGGTGAGGCCGAGGTGAAGACCTACTTCGACAAGCATCCCGAACGCTTCAAGCAGCCGGAGCTGGCCAGCGTGCGCCACATCCTGGTGTCCGTGAAGCAGGGCGAAGGCCAGCCCGGCCTCAGCGACGCCGAGGCCAAGGCCCGCGTCGCCAAGATCCAGGCCGAGCTGAAAAAGGGCACCAAGTTCGAGGCGCTGGCGAAGAAGTACAGCGACGATCCCGGCAGCAAGGACAATGGCGGCCTCTATGCCGATGCCGACCCCTCGGGCTGGGTGCCCGAGTTCGGCGCCGCAGCCCGCACCCAGGCCATCGGCAAGGTGGGGGCGCCGGTGAAGACCCAGTTCGGCTACCACCTGGTCAAAGTGGAAGGCCGGAAGCCCGCTCGGCAGATCCCCTTCGAGGAGGCCAAGGGTCCCGCGGAGAAAATGGCCCAGCAGGATCGTCAGGTGACCATCTGGAACGAGCTGATGGATGGCCTGCGCAAGGAGATCCCCTTCGAGCTGGTCAAGCCCGCGCCCGCTCCGGTCGCCCCCAAGACGCCTGAGGCCCCGAAGGCCGCCGAGCCCGCGAAGGGAGGTGCCCAGTGAAGGTCATCGCCTCCGCCCTGGCCCTACTGCTGTTCGGGCCGGCCCTGGTGGCTGACACCAAGCCCGAGGTCCGCGAGGAGATCCTCGTGGTCGTCAATCGGCACATCATCACCCGGCGGGCCCTCAACCAGGCTGTGGAGCAGCAGCACGCGGCGCTATACCGGCAGTTCTCCGGCAAGGAGCTGGACGAGAAGCTGAAGGACGCCCGCGAGAAGACACTGGGGGGCCTTGTGGACGCCTTCCTGCTGGAAGACAAGGGGGCCGAGCTGGGCTCGCCCATCACGGATGACTATGTCCGCGCCAGCATCGACGGCATCAAGAAAGAGAACAACTTCGCCACGGACGCGGACCTGGAGCGCGCCCTCAAGGGTAGCCTCGGCATCGGGCTGCCCGAGTTCACCAAGCGTCAGAAGCAACAGGCCACCCAGCAATTCGTGCTCCAGCGCGAGGTGTTCTCCAAGGTGGCGGTGGAGGACAACGAACTCCGCGCCTACTACGAGGACCACAAAGATGAGTACCGGATGCTAAGCCGGTTCCGGATCCGCGAGCTGGTGCTCGCCAAGGGCGCCACGGCCGAGGATCAGGCCACAGCCAGGAAACAGCTGGAGGGGGTTCAAACCGAACTGAAGGCCGGCAAAGCCTTCGAGGAGCTGGCCCGCCTGCACTCCACCAGCCCCAGCAAGGCGACAGGGGGCGATTTGGGCTGGATGAACAAGGGCTTTCTCCGCGCCAGCATCGAAGAAGCGGCCGGGAAACTCAAGCCCGAGCAGGTCTCTGAGCCCATCGAGACCGACAAGGATCTCTACCTGATCCAGCTCATCGCCATGGAGGACGCCCCCGTGAAGTCCTTCACAGACGTGAAGGCCAAGATCCTGGAGAAGCTGCAGGAGCCCAAAGCGCAGAACGCCATCGAGCAGTACCTGGCGGGCCTGCGCATGCGTGCCAACATCCGCTACCTGGTGCCCAAGGATCAGATCCTGAAGGGGTGATGGGGTGCGTCTCGATGCCTTCCTCAAGAAGAGCCTGCTCATCAAGCGGCGCGAACTGGCCAACCAGCTCTGCGACGAGGGGATGGTGCGGGTCAACGGGGTCCCCCGCAAGGCCAGCCAGGAAGTGAATGCCCAGGACGAGCTGGAATTCCCCCTCTACAACCGAGTGCTGAAGCTCAGGGTGCTGGCCTTGCCCGACGGCAACGTGAAGAAGGCCGACCAGTGGTCGCTGTTCGAGGTGCTGGAGGACAAGCGAATCCCGCTGGAGCTTGGCTACGGCGATGAAGATCCCTTCGCTGCACCCCCCAAGGCCCCCCGCAACCATTAGACAACCGTTGTCGCATTGCTGGGGGCAATCCCGGTGCGGCCACTGGAGATTCAATGTCCGAGCAGCCGGTCATCCGACACCTGAAAGAGGGTGATGCGTTCCAGGGGTTCCTCCTGGCCCAGGAGGCCGCCTACAAGGTCAGTGCCAAGGGCAGCGAGTACCTGGAACTGAAACTGGGGGATGCCTCCGGCGACCTGAAGGCCTTCCTCTGGGACGTGCGGGCCGTGGAGGGAGACATGGACGCCATCCGGGCCGATGCCTTCGTCTGGGTGAAGGGCACGGTGACGAGCTACAACGGGCGGCTGCAGTTCAAGCTGGACAAGGCCCGGTTCGCTGCGGACGCCGAGGTCGGCGATTTCTCGGCCTTCTTCCCCGTGAGTGCGAGGCCCGTGCCGGAGATGCTGGCGGAAATGGACGGCTTCATCGGGTCCGTGCGGGATCCCTGGATCCGGCGCCTGCTGACGGATCTCTTCCAGGAGGATCGGGACCTGCGAGCAGCCTTCGCCCAGGCGCCCGCCGCGAAGTCCATGCACCACGCCTACCTGGGTGGCCTCCTGGAGCACACCCTGTCCATCCTGGGCATGGCCGAGCGCGCCTGCGGGCACTATCGGGATCTGAACCGTGACCTGGTCCTGGCCGGGGTCTTCCTTCACGACGTCGGCAAGACCGCCGAACTGAGCTACAAACGCAGCTTTGGGTATACCGATGCGGGCAACCTACTGGGCCATATTGCCCTCGAGGCCGAGTGGATCAGCCGGGCGGTGGGCAAAATCCCCGGATTCCCCCCCGAACTGCGCCTGCAGATCCTGCACATCGTCCTCAGTCACCATGGCCGTCTGGAATTCGGTTCACCGGTGCTGCCCAAGACGCCCGAAGCCCTGCTGGTCCACTACCTGGACGACCTGGACGGCAAGTTGGAAGCGATGTTCCGGGCGGTGCGGGATGAGGCTGGGGGCGGTTCCTGGAGTCCATACAGCCGGCCCCTGGAGCGCATTATCTATCGGGTGAGGTGGCCCCAGGTCGGGCCTGTCGAAAACTGATCAGGTCTTTCGCTGCCTGGCCAGATATGGACACGAATTGCCTTCCTTCGGGAGCTCCTGGGCAGGTACCGCTGGGCAGTCCTGGGAGGAAGTCCTGCGAATAGAAGGCCTTTGCCCATTCGATCGCGGTAGAAAATTCCTGGCACGGCTCTGGCTCAGAGGGACAGAAGACCCTTTTGAGGTGCCCCATGAAGCTTTCCCGCAAAGCCAAGCGCTACGATGATTCAGTCCTCCCGGGTGAATTCGAGGGTTTCGAGAGTTTTCATCAGACCGATGTGGAGTTGGACGGCACGGTCGAGGGCTTCCTGCGGCGGTCGGACGGCGGGGTGCAGCTGGGCGAGATGGTGCTTGAGCGCCACATCCCCAAGAAACTCAGCTTCGCCAAGCTGAAGAACAAGGCGGAAAAGCTGTCTGAGCAGGTGAACTACCTCAAGGAGCGGCTGGAGATCGTGGACCACGACCGGCGTGGGATGTACATCCAGCTCCGGAGCCTGCCCCCCTACAAGGACGACACCCAGATTCAGTTCAACGAAATCAGCATTGGTAAGAACAAGATCGTCGTGAAACGCATTGCCTTCTACCGCAAGGATGAGGTCAAGCAGCAGGTGCCCCTTCATATCTCCGAGCTGGATCTCAAGCGCCTCCTGTTCGATATTCGACAGGCCATTGCCTAGTAACACGTGGAGTTTGATTAATTGAAGTAATGATTGAAAAAGGGCGCCGATGGCGCCCTTTTTAGTAACCCTGCGCGGGCACAGCGCAGGGCCTAAAGCATCGCCATCCAGCTGCCACTTTCGGCACCACGGATGGGGCCTTCGGGGAGGTCGCTTTCTTTGAACATGAAGTGGCTGCTGTTCCAGCTGCCGCAGCTGTCGCAGCGATCGACGTAGTCCTGGGTGCGGTGTCCACACACGGCACACTCGAACCGCAGTTTCAGGATTCCCAGGTTGCGGAGCAGCTGGCGGTACTCGGTGAGGGCCGCATCCAGACGGCCGCGGCGGCTGTGGATCTTGGCCATGAAGAAGAACAGGATTGGGCTGTAGACGACCTGGCTGCGGACCTCCTGGAACAGATCCAGGGCCTCGTCAAGGATCTCCAGGCGGTAGAGCATCTTGCCCAGGAAGAACTTGGCGGTGGCGGCGTGCTTGGAGGTGGCGGCCACGCGGCGCATGAGGGCAAGGCCATCCTCGGGGCGCCCCAGTTGGATGAAGTAGTCCTCCAGTTCCTGGAGGAAGGTGCCTTCACCGGTTTTGCGGAAGCCCTCGATCCAGATCTCAAGGCCCTGGGCCTCCTGGTCCTGCAGGATCATGCAGCGCCCGAGGCTGAGGTAGGCAGGTACGAACTCGGGCTCGTCCTTGATGACCTGCTGGAAGATCTGCGCGGCGTCCTTGAACTGATCCGCCTCCACCTTGGCCAGGCCCACCTGGTAGGCCAGCGCGGCGCCTTGGGCCTTTTCACCCTGGGTGAGTTCACCCGCGAAGTGGGCCAGGAGTTTCTTGTGGGCCTCGGCGGCCTCTTCCCACCGCTGGCCTTCCATATGAATCGCCCGCAGGCGGCGCCAGGCGCGGAGGGCCTTCTTGGGGTGGTCGGCAGCCAGCTTCTTCAGCACCGTAATCGACGCCTCGGAATTCCTCACCGCCATCAGGGCCTCAGCCAGCTGGTAGTGGGCCTCCACCTGCTCTGGCTCGTCTTCGCAAAGCGCTTGGAAAAGCTTGACGGCTTCGTCAGCGCTTCCGGTCTTGAGGAGGATATCGCCGAGGAGCAGCCGCGCGGGAATGTGCGCCTTGCGCTGTTCCAGGATGCTTTCCAGGATCTCCTTCGCCTCGCGGGGCAGTCCGTGCGCCACCCGGTCGCGGGCATCCTGCATGCGCTCCGAGATTCGCTTCACCAGCCGGGTATCCGCAGAATCGTTGAGTCCCCGTACCAGCCGAACCAGTTCCATGATGCCGGTGTAGAGGACGTTCAGGAGGAAGCCCAGGAGGAAGGCCAGGAGGATGACGCTCTGGACCTTGATGCTCTCGCCAAAGACCACGACCTCGCGCACCAGCAGGTCGTGGTTGGTGAGGTACAGGTTGCCGAGCACGGCCAGGACGAAGGCCAGG
>JANYAS010000027.1 GCA_025361205.1 Holophagaceae bacterium | reverse complement strand
CCCCTTCCAGACCTTGGAGCACATTGATGAACCGCGTAAGGAAAAGCACGAGGAAAACCAGCTCATCGGCTTCGATGCCAGCGGTCGGCAGGCCAAGGGGTGGACCAACAAGCTCATCTGGGGCGATAACAAGCTGATCCTCTCCAGCCTCAAGTCCGGCGCCCTGCGCCGCCAGATCGAGGAAGCGGGTGGCCTAAAGCTCATCTACATCGACCCGCCCTTCGATGTGGGCGCCGACTTCAGCATGGACATCGAGATCGGCGGCGAGACCTTCCATAAGGAACCCAACCTCCTGGAGCAGATCGCCTACCGGGATACCTGGGGGCGCGGTGCGGATAGCTTTATTGCCATGATCTACGAGCGTCTTGTCCTTATGCGAGATCTGCTGTCGGAGGATGGGAGCATTTATGTGCATTGCGATTGGCGGGTGAACGGTCTTGTCCGACTTGTTCTGGATGAGATATTCGGTACAGACCAGTTTTTGAATGAAATCCTTTGGCGACGCAGAACAAATACGGTGAAAGCCATATCTCAAAAATTTTCCGTGAATACTGACACTATTTTCATCTATCGGCGAGATCAAGACTCTTATGTTTTTAACATCCAGTACAGCGACTATCCGCCGGAGTACTACGAGCGATTTAATCAGGAAGATGAAAACGGAAAGTACTACTGGAATGTTATGGCGACGTATTCCGAAGAGAGGCTCAAGAAGCTGGAATCCGAAGGGAAAGTAAAGTTCTCAGAAGGCGCAAAGTACCCGAGATTCAAGCAGTATCTCCATGAATTGAAAGGACGGCCTGTTGAAAACATCTGGGATGACATCGACATGATCAACGCAATGGGCGGTGAGAGGTTAGGTTATGCAACTCAAAAACCCGAAGCTCTCCTCGAACGCATCATCAAAGCATCCTCCAACCCCGGCGATCTCATCGCCGACTTCTTCTGCGGCTCCGGAACCACAGTCGCTGTCGCCGAAAAGCTCGGTCGCAAGTGGATCGCCACGGACCTCGGCAAGTTCGGGATCCACACCACCCGCAAGCGGCTCATCCAGGTGCAGCGGGAGTTGAAGTCCTCCGGCCAAGAATTTCGCGCCTTCGAGGTCCTGAACCTGGGGCGCTACGAGCGGCAGGCCTACCTAAATGTGGCGGGCAACCTAAGCAAGAAACGAAAGGAAGAGGCTCTGGCCCGCAAGGAACGGGAGTTCCGGGAGCTGATCCTGCGCGCTTACAGGGCCCAGCCCTTGGAGAACGAGCCCTTCTTTCACGGCAAGAACGCGGGACGCCTCGTGGTGGTCGGCCCCATCAACCTTCCCGTGGGCCGCCTCTTCGTGGAGGAAGTCATCACGGAATGCCGCAAGCGCGGCGCCACCCGTGTGGATGTACTGGCCTTCGAATTCGAGATGGGCCTCTTCCCGGCCGTGCTGGAGGAGGCGAAGCAGAAAGGCATCGACATCGCTCCCAAGACCATTCCGCCCGAAGTCTTCGACAAGCGCGCCGTGGACAAGGGCCAGGTGCGCTTCGCGGACATCAGCTATGTGGAGGCCACACCTCGCTACGACAAGAAGCACAAGCTGAGCCTCGCCGTCGAGCTGACGGATTTCTCGGTCTACCACAGCCAGGGGATGGCGGATGCCCTGGCCGCCGAGCTGAAGGAAGGCAAGAGCGAGGTCATCTGCGACCAGGGCCAGCTCATCAAGGTCTGCAAGGACAAGCAGGGCATCGTCACCCGCGAGGTGCTCACGAAGCTCTGGACCGACTGGGTGGACTACTGGGCCGTGGACTTCGATTACGAAAGCCGCAAAGAGATCATCAAGGTGGCCACCAGCCTGGGCGTCGAGGCCGCGGAAGCCGGCTTGCGGCCCGCCGAAGGCCAAGAGCTGGACTTCGAGGAACGCTGGACCGGCAGCTACATCTTCGAAAACGAGTGGCAGAGCTTCCGCACCCGCAAAGACCGCAGCCTGGAACTCATCACCGCCCAGCACACCTACGACCAACCCGGCCGCTACCTCGTGGCCGTCAAAGTCATCGATATCTTCGGCAACGACACCATGACCCTGCTGCCCGTAAGCGTGGGCTGATGGGGGATGGTGAAGGGGGTGGATCACGCGCTCATGCGAGGCTTGAGGAAGGTTGGATCTAGCGTTTCGAAACACCCCCCTGGCCGGGAATCATGGAAAATGAGTCATGGCTGGGGGCTTTCTCTGGTCTGCTTTGGAGATCATCCATGCGGGTGCTGAGCTATGAAGGGCTGGATACGGCGGGCCTGGAAGTCCAGCTGGCGCGGGTCACCGAGGCACTGGAGCGGGATGATTTCCGCGCCGCGCAGATGAAGAAACTGGGCCGGGGGGATTTCTATAGGGCCGAACTGGGGCGCAAGGATCGCCTCCTCATCCAGTTGCGGCGCCACCAGGGCCAAGGAGTGGCGCTTTTGCTGGAGGTTATACGGCAGCACGCCTACGAGAAAAGCCGCTTCCTGGGTGGAGCCAGCATCGACGAAACCCGCATCCCCGATCTGGATCCCAGGGAATTGGATGCGGCACCGGAACTGCCCCATCTGCCCAAGGAAAGCCGGCATTTCCGCCTTCTGGACAAAGTGCTGCTTTGGGATGAAGCCCAGGACGCGGCTTTCCATGCGGAACTGCCCATGCTTCTCATCGGAAGCGCGGGTAGCGGGAAAACCGCGCTGGTACTCGAGAAAATCAAGGAGCAGACCGGACGCATCCTCTACGCCACGCTTTCGCCCTATCTGGCGGAGCATGCCAGGCGCCTGTACCACGCCCATGGTTTTGCCCGCGAGGATCAGGAAGCGGATTTCCTCAGCTTCCGGGAATTCCTGGAAACCATCCGTGTCCCTCAGGGCCGGGAAGCCAGCTACCGGGATTTTCAGGCCTTCTTCCAGCGCCATGCCCGCGCCGTGCCGGACTTGGACGCCCACCGTATCCACGAGGAATTCAAGGGCGTGCTGACCGGATTTTCCGTCGAGAAGCCTTGGCTGGACCGGGAGGACTATCTGGGGCTTGGCATCCGCCAATCCATCTTTCCCGAAGACCTGCGGCCGAAGGTCTACGGCCTATTCGAGAAGTACCTCGATTTCCTGAAGGAATCCGGACTGTTCGAGCCCAATATCCTGGCCCACGGCCATCTGGCCCACTGCGAAGCCAGCTATGACATGGTGGCCATCGACGAAGTCCAGGACATCACCAACGTGCAGCTCGCCCTGGTGCTCAGATCCCTGAAAAAGGCCGGGCGCTTCATCCTCTGCGGAGATGCCAATCAGGTCGTCCATCCCAACTTTTTCTCCTGGTCCAGCCTCAAGACCTATTTCTTTCAGCATCGCGAAATGCTGACCAAGGACATCACCCGGATCCTCCAGGCTAACTACCGCAATACGCCCCAGGTCACCGAACTAGCGAACCGCTTGCTGCGCCTTAAGCAGCGCCGCTTCGGTTCCATCGACAAGGAGAGCCACTTCCTGGTGGAAAGTGCCGCCACCGCGCAGGGGGACGTGGTCTGCCTGAAGGATTCCGACGGCGTGCGCCGGGAGTTGGATAAGAAGACCAGCCAAAGCGCCCATTTCGCCGTCATCGTGATGCGGGACGAGGACAAGGCGGAAGCCGCCGCCCGATTCAAGACACCGCTGCTCTTCTCCATCCACGAGGCCAAGGGGCTGGAGTACGAGAACGTGATTCTTCTCAACTTCACGAGCAACCAGCGGAGCATCTTCAAGGAAATCGCGCAGGATCTCACGGTGGCGGATCTGGAAGGGGAATTCCAATTCGGACGGGCCAAGGACAAGGGCGACAGGTCCCTCGAAACGTACAAGTTTTTCGTGAACAGCCTCTACGTGGCCATGACGCGGGCCGTGAAAAACCTCTACTGGCTGGAGCAGGACCCATCCCACCCTTTCCTCTCTCTCATGGGTTTCGGAACCCAGGAGCGCTCCCTGCAACTGGCGGAGCAGAAATCCAGCGCCGAGGACTGGGAACGGGAGGCCCGGCGCCTGGAGATGCAGGGCAAGCTGGAACAGGCCCAGGCCATCCAGAAGACCCTGCTGCGCCACCGCCCCGTGCCCTGGACCGTCCTGGATGCCGCCGGACTCGCGGATGCCGTGTCCAAGGCCTTGCCCGCCAAGAGCGTGAGTGCCAAGCAGCGGGAGCGCCTGTTCGAATGGGCCCTGGTCTCCTGCGAACCCATGACGCTGAGCGCCCTGCACGTCCACGGATACCCGGCGCCCAATCAGGCTATCAAGCAGCGGGATCGTGTCCTGGCCAAGCTCACGGCGCCCTACCGGGCCGCCCAGAACCGGGATCTGTGGCGGGACGTGGAGGCTCACGGGCTTTCCTTCCGCAACCCCTACAACCTCACGCCGCTCATGCTGGCGGCCCGTTCGGGCAATGTGACGCTCACGGAAAACCTGCTGGAGCGGGGCGCTGATCCAGAATTGCTGGATACGAGAGGCTGGTCGGCCTATCACCATGCCCTGGATGAAGCCTGGCGCGTGCCCGATTTCGCGCATCGGCACTTTGGCCCCCTGAGCCGGCTTCTGGCTCCCGAAAGCCTCAGCCTGGAATCCGAAGGTCGCTTGTTGAAGCTGGATCAGCGCCAGATGGAGACCTTCCTTATCCATGCCTTCCGGGTGCTCCTGCCCTGGTCCTTTCCCATGGACGATGAAACGGGCGATTGGCCGGGACTTTCCGCGCCGGAACTGGTGAAACGGTTCGAGCAGCTTCCCTTTGAAGTGCTGCCGGAATACCGCCAGAAACGGGCCTACGTGAGCAGCCTCCTGTCTCGCCATGAGCGCGCCCGCGTCGTCAACGGCGGCCGCCCCCTCTTCTGGCGCACCCGGCGTGGCCTCTACACCCTGGACCCCAAGCTGAAGCTGCGCCTGGGGGAAGCCTTTCACCCCGTTCACGATCTCCTGTTCCCATCTGTCCTGCGGCCGTTCGGAAGCAGGGCCATCCAGGAATTCATGGAAAGTCCGGACACCTTCCAGCCGCCGCGCCAGCAGTATCTCGACAAGCTCCGGGCCCAGTGGCAGGCCGAAGAGGACGAATGGGCGGCCGGCCAAGCCAGCATCCAGACGGAACAGGCACTATGGCGCAAGGACTTTCAGGTCCGCCAGGGACAAGGGGAGGCCGATAAAAAGCGGGCAAAGGAGGAAAAGGAGGCGGCCCGAATTGCCAGAGCCCTCAAGCACGAACAGGGTGCCCGCCAGGCCGAGATGCAGTCCCAGTCCAGGCTTTTCGGGGAGGACGAAACCTGAGCCTTCAGGCCGCTTCCCCATCGGAGAATTGCAGCCTGACCAGCTTGGCGTAGACGCCGTCCTGGGCGATGAGGCTGTCGTGGGTGCCGCGTTCCACGAGGACGCCTTGGTCCAGGACCCAGATCTCGTCGGCGTCGCGGATGGTGGAGAGCCGGTGGGCGATGGTGAAGGTGGTAAGCCGGTGGCTCACGCGCTCGATGACTTTCTGGATCTTGGCTTCGGTTTCGGAGTCGATGTTGGCGGTGGCCTCGTCCAGGAGCAGCACGGCGGGTTCAAGGTAGAGCATGCGGGCGAAGGCCAGCAGCTGGCGCTCGCCGGCGCTGAGCTTCTGGCCGCGCTCTCCGACCTGGGTATTCAGGCCCTCGGGCAGGCGCTCCACCAGGTCCCTGAGCTGGCTCTGCTCCAGGACCGAGGCCAGGCGGACCTCGTCCAGGGGCCGGTCCAGCACGATGTTGTCGCGCAGGCTGCCGGAGAAGACGAAGACATCCTGGAGCACCAGGCCGAAGAGGTTGCGGAGGCTGCGAATCTGTAGATCCCGCAGGTCGATTCCGTCCACGGTGATTCGCCCTTCGGGCACATCGTAGAAGCGCATGAGCAGGTTGATGAGCGTGCTCTTGCCGGCGCCGGTGTGGCCCACAACCGCCACGCGCCGGCCCGTGGGGATGACGCCACTGAGGCCGCGCACGACCTTGCGGCCGCCTTCCTCGTAGGCGAAGGTGACGTCCTCGAAGCGGATCTCCCGGGTGAAGGTGGCCGGTTGCGAATTCGGGGCCTCGGGAATCTCCTCGCGGTTGTCCAGCAGACGGAAGATGCGCTCGCTGGAGGCCAGGGCCGTCTGCATGACGTTGTAGCGTTCGGCCAGTTCCCGGATGGGCCGGAAGAAGCGTCCCGACTGCTGGATGAAGGCCAGGAGGAGGCCCCAGGTGATGGCCCCGACCTGGAGCTTGAAGCCGGCGTAGAAGATGAGCGCCGCCAGGGTGCCGGAGGTGATGAACTCCACCACGGGGAAGAACACGGCGTAGGCGAGGATGGTGCGGAGGAAGGCCTGGAAGTAGTCCTCGTTGAGGGCCCGGAACTGCTGGCCGCTGCGGACCTCCTGGCCGTTGACCTGCACCAGGCCCATGCCCGAGATCTGTTCCTGGAGGAAGGCGTTGATGGCGGCGTAGCGCCGTTGGGTTTCGCGGAAGGCCTCGCCCGCGTGGCGGCGGAAGACCTCGGTGGCGATCAGCAGAAAGGGCAGAATCCCCAGGGCCACCATGGCCATGCCGGCGTGGGTCCAGAACATCCAGGCCACGATGGCCAACAGGGACAGCGCGTCCCCCACGATGGCGACAAAACCCGACGCGAACATCTCGTTCAGGTTCTGCACGTCGCTGGTGACGCGGGTCATCAGGCGGCCCACGGGGTTCCGGTGGAAGAAGTCGGTGCTGCGTCCCATGAGGTGCGCGAAGAGCTGCACCCGGAGGTCGAGCATGGCCTTTTGGCCCACCTTGGCCAGCAGGAAATAGCGGGCGAAGCTGACGATGAAGCCTGCCACGAGAATTCCTGCAAAGCCCGCCACCAAGGGCGCTGCGCCCCTCAGGCTGCCCTGGCCCATGAAGCGGTTGATGAGCCGCAGGGTCAGCTCCGAAGGCAGCACCTCCAGGAAGGCGCCCAGGGCCATCAGCACCAAGAGGGCCAGCAGCGCCGCCCATTGGGGGCGAAGGTAGCCGGCCAGGCGCCAGAGCAGCGCATGGCGAATGGGCTGCGGGTCCATGTGGTCGGACCGGATGAAGGCTCCCTGTTCAGACATGGGGCCATTGTCCCACAGGTCCCACACCTGAGGACGAGGCGGACATGGACAGAAAATCTGGAACCGCGAAAAACGCGAAAGAGGGCGCGAAAGCAGAGGGGATGGGCCGCAGGGCCGCCCCGGGTGCCGAGACTGTGTACCGATACGCAGGTAGGCCAAGTCACCTTTCGCGATGGGCTTTCATGGCCAGAAACGGATTCGGCCCGGCGCCTGTACACTAGGGATTCCCCCGGAGACATCATGGGTTCATGGACGTACTTCCTGGTCGCGGCCACCCTCCTGGCCCAGGCGCCATCGGCGCTCGTCCAGAAGGACAGCGCCGTGGAGGCCCGGCTGCGGCGGGACGTGACCTTCCTCGCCGTTCCGGAACTGAAGGGCCGTGGCAACGGCTATCCCGAACTGCAAGCGGCGGCGCGGCACATCGAGGGCGAACTGAAGGCCCTGGGGCTCAAGACGCAAATCCAGCGGTTCCCCTTCATTGCCAGGGTGCTCCGGGAGCGCCAGGGTGCCACCTTGATCCAGGGGGACAGTCCGCGGCCGCTGGTGTGGGGAAAGGACATCGAGGCCCTGGGGCTCAGCGGGGATGCGGATTTCCGCAGCAAGGCCCTGGCTTTCGTGGGCTACGGCATCCAGATCCCCGGTGGCTACGACGATCTCGCCGGCATCGAACTGAAGGGCCGCGTCGCGGTGATCGCGCGGTCGGTGCCCGATCTCGAGGTCTTCGCCCACCTGCCCAGGGGTGAGCGCAGCCTCCTGGCCCGGCTGAAGCGGCTCGAAACCGCCAAGGTCGCTGGCGTCATCGTGCTGGAGGAGGGCGGAGTTCGGCCCCTCCAGCGCGAAGAGGGCCCCGTGAAGATGGACATCCCCGTGGTGGGCATGACGGCGGAGGGGTTCGGCGGCGCCTGCGGGGATCTGGCGGCCCGGCTCAAGACCATCAAGGACACCGGCAGCCCCGCCAGCCAGGACTTCGTCCAGGCCCCCTGGACCGCCCTCACGCTGGACTTGAAGCTGCGCCGCGAGGAGGACTGGGTGCCGAACGTGGTGGCCGTCATTCCCGGGCGGGATCCGAAGCTGAGGAAGGAATTCATCGCCCTGGGCGCGCACCTGGATCACCTCGGCCTGGGCGAGCGGCACAGCATGGGCGGGGCTGAGGCCCGCGGCCAGGTTCACCCGGGGGCGGATGACAACGCCTCCGGCACCGCTCTGGTTGTGGAGCTGGCGCGGGAGTTGAAGCGGGCCCGACCGAAGCGGTCCATCCTGCTGCTGCATTTCGGCGGGGAGGAAGAGGGTCTGCTGGGCTCTCAGTATTGGGTGCAGCATCCCACCCACCCGCTGGAGTCCGTGAAGTTCATGCTCAATTTCGACATGGTGGGCCGTCTGGATCCGACGGCCCCCAGGCTGCTGATGGGCGGCCTGGGAGCCCCCAAATCCGCCGTGGAGGCCGCCCAGAAATTCGTGCCGAAGGGCTTCGCGGTGAGTGCCGACGTTGGCGCCGCCGTGGGCGGGTCGGACCATATGAGCTTCTCCCAGGCCAAGATCCCGACTTTCTTCTTCTTCACCGGACTCCACGGCGACTACCACCGGCCCACCGATACTGCGGACCGCATCAACTACCGGGGCATGGCCCTGCTCGCGGCCTTCGGCAGGGCCGTATCGCTGGACCTCGCCAACGCGGCGACGGTTCCCGCGTGGGACGCCGAGACCGCCAAGATCCCCATGAAGGGGGACGGTGGACCCATGCGCATCGCCTTCGGGACCCTGCCTGACTACGCCGACAATCCCAAAGGATTCCGCATCAACGGGGTGTCCAAGGGCTCCACGGCCGAAACCATCGGGTTGCAGGCCGGAGATATCCTCATCCAATTCGGGGACAAATCGGTGAAGAGCATCTACGATTTCATGGGCGCGCTGGGCGCCTACAAACCCGGCGACAAGGCCGTGATCCAGTGGCTGCGCGGCGACCAGGTCATGCAGGCCGAGGCCACGTTGAGGGGACGCGAATGAGGCTGGCCACGCCCCCCGGGTTTGCCACGGAGGTCTTCATCCTGGAAGGCCCAGCTCGCGACCTGCTCCCCGAAGGGGCCTGGACGCTGGTGGGGGATCGGTGCCTCCGGGAGGCCTGGCTTGCGGCTGGGATGCCGGAACCTGGGCACGCCCTCTGGGTGTCCGTTCCGGAAAAGGATAAGAAGCTCAGCGCGGTGCTCCCGTGGCTGGAGCATTGGGCGAGTGTGCCCCTGCATCGGGACCTCACCGTGGTGGCCCTCGGCGGGGGGGTGCTGACGGATTTGACGGGTCTCGCGGCCTCGCTCTACCTGCGGGGCGTTCCCTGGCAGGTCTGGCCGACCACCCTGCTGGCCATGGCGGACGCGGCCTTAGGTGGCAAGACCGGCGCCGATCTGGCGGCGGGAAAGAACCTGGTGGGCGCCTTCCATCCGCCCCGTAGGCTGGTGGCCTGCACCAGCTTCCTCGCCGGGCTGCCCCCGCGCCACCTCCAGAACGGACGCTGGGAACTGATCAAGACCGCCCTCATCCAGGGCGAGCTGGCCTGGGCCGAGGAGATGCTCCAGGACGGACCGGTCAAGATCGCCTGGGTGGAGCGGGCCCTGGCTTTCAAGGCCGGTGTGGTCCACCGCGACCCGCGGGAGGCGGGCGAACGGCGCCTGCTGAACCTCGGCCACACCCTGGGGCATGCGCTGGAAGCTGCCTCCGGCTATCAGCTGCTGCACGGTGAGGCCGTCGGCCTGGGCCTACTGGGAGCCTGTTTCCTGGCCGAGGAAGAGGGGCTGAAGCACTTGCCGCCCGCTCTCCTGGGGCTCATGGCCGGGCGCTTGGCACCGCTGGTGTCCCTGGTGGCGCCCTGGCCCGCCTGCCTGCCCCTGCTGGAGCGGGACAAGAAGTCCAAGCGCTCGAACGGCCACACGGAAGCTACCCCTGCCACCGAGATATACTGCATTCTTCCGCGACCCGGGGAATCCGCTGTGCAGCGGGCGCTCCCCCCGAAGGCCTGGGAAACGAGCCATGCTCGGCTTTTATCGATGCTCCACCAGGAGACTGACCGTGCTTGATGTTCGACGCCTGATCCTGGTGATCCTTCTCGCGGCGGCGCCCGCCTTCGCCGAAGACGTTCGCGCCCTCATGCTCCAGGCCCGCGCCCTTCAGCTGAGGGGTGGAGGCGCCGATCCAGTGGCTGCGGCGGCGATCTACCGCCGCGTGATCGCCCAGGTGCCTGCCAGTGCCGAGGCGAACCTGCGCCTCTCCGAGTCCCTGCAGGAGGCCCAGGATCCGGACGGAGCCGTGGCCCCCGCGCGAAAGGCCGTGGCACTGGCTCCGCAGAACGCCGAGGCCCAGGCCCACTTGGCCCTCCTCCAGTTCCAGCGGGCCCAGAAGGATGCAACGTTGGCCCCCGAGGCCGCGCGGGAACTGCGGACCGCCACGGTGCGCCTGCCCCAGGATCCGGAGCTCTGGGCCCGCCTGGGCGAAGTGTCGGAGCAGACCAAGGATAGCGAAGGCGCCTTGCGGGCCTGGTTGCGGCTGGGCCGGATGCGCCCGGGGTTCATGCCGGCCTGGGAGCGGGCCCTCATCCATGCCCGCGCCATCCAGGACTACGAGGGGAAGCGCGAGGCCCTGCTGGCCTTGAATGCCCGGAACCCTGAGGACAAATACCTCCGGCTGCTGGAGGAACTGGCCCGGGAGCAGATCAAAGTGGGCTACCTCGCCCATGCGGAAGAGAGCTTCCTGCTGCTGGCGCGCCACCTGCCTCAGGAACCCGGGCTCTGGGAGAACGTGGCCCTGATCCGGCTGCAGACTTCCCGCTACGCGGAAGCCCTTGAGGCCCTGGCCAAGGCTGAGGCCCTCAAGGCCAGCCCCGACCTGACCTTCCACACGGCCCGGGCCCTCATGAACCTGGGCCGCTTCGAGGAGGCCGAACGGCGCCTGCAGGTTCTCATGACGAAAAAAATCGAGACTGAATGGGTCGCGGAAGGCACCCAGATGCTCTACGCCGAATCCCTGCTGCTCCAGGGCAAGGCCAAGGCCCTGCTGGCCTTCCTCAAAGCCCGTCCCCCCAGTCCCAATACGGATGGGGAGGCCCTGGTCTTCAAGACCCAGGCGTTCGTGAGCCTGGGTGAGTGGAAGAACGCAGTGGTGACCCTCAAGGAAGGAATCGCCCGGTTCCCGAAGATCCCCTTCTTCCGGCAGGCGGGGAGGCTCACACCGAAGGATCTCGAGTACCGGTTCTTCTCCGAGAAGGGGACCCGAGCCGCGCTGGAGCAGTTGCACCTCGAGGGCATGGCCGCGCTGTGGCAGGAATTCCAGCGTTGGGACAAGTGCCTGGAGGCCCTGGAGCGGGCCCGGAGCCTGTCATCCGCCCGTAGCGTCGATATGCTCATCCTGCAGAGCCAGGCCTACGACCAGCTGGACCGTCATGCGGAATCCCTGGCGGTGCTGCGGGAGGCGCAGGCCATGGAACCCTTGAATCCCCTGGTCCAGAACAACCTCGGCTACCTGCTGTTGGAGCAGGACCGGGATCTCGAAGAAGCGGCCACCCTCATCGAGGCGAGCGCCAAGGCCACGCCGGACAATGGCAATGTGGTGGATAGCCTGGGGTGGGCGCAGTTCAAGCTGGGGCGGATCGCCGAGGCCGAGGCCACGCTGCGGCGGGCGGCCGAACTGAGTCCCTTCAGTCCCGAGGTTCGCAAGCACCTCGGCGAAGTGCTGGTGAAGCAGGGCAAGTTGGTCGAAGCCGCCGAACAGTGGGACCGGGCCCTGGCCTTCATCTTTCCGGACCGGGCCGCCCTCGAGAAACGCCTGGGGGATCTCCGGGTGCGCATCGCCAAGGAGCAGGCCGCGAAGCTCGAAGCCCCAATCCCCCCGCCCGCGACGCCAGCCTTGGGCCCGGACGACGAGGAGGACGATCAGTGATGATCCCGCAGGTACCTCCAGCGGTTGCTGAGCCCGCCCCGGCGGCGCCCCTTCGCGCCCAGTACGGCTGGGGCTACGCGGGTCCCGATGGGGAAGGGGTGGGCACCCTGAGCCTGCTGATGGAGGTCGCCAGCGGCCGCCTCATCATCGAACTGCACGCCCCGGGGGAGCGGTTGCTCCTGCTGGAAGGGGACCGGGCTTCCGGCTACCGCCTGCAGGTGCCTCGCCAGAAGGTGGACCAGCGCGCCGCGACCCTCGGCGGCCTGCAACTGCCGTTTCTGCCCCAGGTCACCAGCGTGGAGGCCCTCCTGCGCCTGCTGACCACCGGCGAGGGGGCGGGGATGTCCGTGCAGAAAAAGGATGCCCAGGGCCCGCTGAAGCTCCACTGGAAGGGCAAGGATCCCCGTGGCAAGGACGAGCAGGTCTGGCTCGATCGGAAGCGGTGGGAAGCGGCGCGCTGAACCTGCGCAGTTAACCCGCCGGTGGCGCCGGCGGGCGGGGCTTCCCCGCCGCAATCCACGCATTAAGGATCGCATCGCCCAGGTGCTGTCCCGCCAGTTGCAGCTGCTGTCTGACCACGGGACCCTGCTTGGGCCAAAGGAACATCCAGTAGGCCTGGGTACGCTGCTTTCCACGGCCATCCATTGGCGTGGTCCGGTCGGCGACCCGATCATCCTCCAGCAGCTGCGGCACCAGGGCATGGGCGGCCCGCAGCCATTCCCAGGGGCGCCCGAGGAAGGCCGGATCCGGCCGGGCAGGCGAGACTGTCAGGTCCGCCTCCTGGACGTAGCGCTCCACCAGGCCCGTCTCCCAGCGGCTGTGGATGCCGCGTTGGTTCGACAGTTGGCCGTCGTGGTTCTCGGTGGTGTGCAGGGGCACATGGGCGTCGGCGATGTAGTGGCCCAGGATGGCGGTGGCAAACGCGACCTGCTCGGGATCGCCCGTGCGGAAGGCCGCCACCAGATCCTGCCAGCGGTCCTGGATGATCCAGGGCACCACGCCCCGGCGGTAGTAGTCCCCGCCGAGCTGGGCCTGGGCCCCTTCCAGCGTGCGGGGCAGGTGCTCCGGCCCGCCATAGGCTTCCATGTCGAGGAAGTGGCGCGGCCCCTCCTTCCGGTCCTGCTTCCAGTGGTCGGGATCGGACGCGTGCTCCGCCACCGCCGCCTCCCGCCCCGGAAACCAGTCGCGGGGGGCAGGCGGCAGGGAACGAAGGGCAAGGGCGGAGACGACCCGGTGCCCCTTGTCGCCCCAGGCGGGTAAGGGGAGTCCAGCCAACAGGAGCAGGAGCAGTGCAGGCTTGAGACAGGCGCTACTCAGGGATGGTCCCGGTCCGCTCCCAGCGGGTGCGGGTGAAGAAGTGCCGGGCGGCGTCGATGAAATCGGCGGCCACGTCGGTGGGGCCCTCGGGAACCCGGCCGTTGTCGTTGTCGGTGTCACCCTCGCGGAAGCTCCACCACACGATGAAGGGCCGACCCCGCAGGTGGTCCACCGGCAGGAAGCCCCAGTAGCGGCTGTCCATGCTGTTGTCCCGATTGTCGCCCATGGCAAAGAGGTGGCCGGGGGGCACGGTGATGGGGCCTAGGTTGTCCTTGAACCCTTCCTGGATGAGGCTTTGCATGGCCTGCATCTGGTTGCGCGCGTGGAGCGACAGCACTTCCTCGTCCGCATGGCGCCAAAGGCCCACGGGGCGTTCCGCGTCGCCCGCATAGCGCTGGGGCGGCCAGGGACCCGGCGTAGGACCTTCAGGGCTGCGGCCGAACTGGTGCTCGAAGGGGCCCGTCACCTGCTTGCCGTTCACGTAGAGGCGCTTGTTCCGCATCTCCACGGTATCGCCGGCCAGGGCCACGCAGCGCTTCACGTAGTCCTGATCACGGTCGATGGGGTAGCGGAAAACGATGATGTCCCCGCGCTTGACGCCCCGCATGGGGAACAGGGTCTCCTCCCAGGCCCACTGAGGCTGGGCGAAGATGAACTTGTTGGCCAGCAGGTGGTCCCCGATCATCAGCGTGTTCCGCATCGAGGCGGAAGGGATCTTGAACTGTTGGCCCACGAAGGCCTTGAAGAACAGGATCAGCACCATCGCGAAGCAGATCACTTCGAGGTTGTCCCGCACCATGCCCTTCTCGGCGCCCGGGGGCAGGGGGATCTCCGTGTCTTCGGGGGCTGTCGTCGGTTCGGCCATGTCGGCTCCGGGAGGGGTGCGGTCAGGGGCGCTTAGGGGCGGGAAGATCCATGAAGCCGCGAGCCACGAGGCGGTTCACCGTGATCCATCCCCCATCGCGTTCTTCCTGAGCTTCCACTTCCCCGAGGTCGGGCAAGTAGAGGGTCCGGCGGCGCAGGCCCTGGGCCAGACGCGCCTCAATCCAAACGCCGACGGGGTCGGAGGTGGCCGGCAGAATCGAGGCCCCCGTCCAGGCCGCACGGCCGATCACGCGACATTCAATCCCGGGCCCGGCCCAGGCCCCCTGGGCTGGAAAACCGGCGGGGAGGACCAGAGCGAGCTCACGACCATCCTCCCCGACGATGGCTACGCCCCCGTCCTGGTGGCGCGCCAGCAGGCTCATGTGGCCTCGAGTGCTGGCCAAGTCCAGCTGCACCACCTTCGGGGCACCGGGGGTCAGGGGGGATCGGGCGACCCGCAGCTGTAAGCGATCCTCGGAGCGCTGGGGCTGGGGCAGGGAGGGGTTCTCGAAGACCAGGGTGAGACCTTCTTCCCAGGGACCATAGATGGGCGCAGCCGGGCGGGGCTGGCAGGCCAGGGATAGAAGCAAGGCCCCAGGCGCCAGGAGCAGGGCCGCAGGTGCGAAAAGCTTCCTGTCCAGGCGCATCAGCGGGGGCCCTTGCTGAACTTCGCCATCAAGTCGGAGAGCGAAGTGGTGGAGGCGGGTGTCACGGGCCCTTGCGGGGGCTGGGGTGGGCGGTTTTCCCGCTCGGGCCGGGGCGGACGCGCCTCCTGCGGGCGCGGAGGCCTTGGCCCTTCGGGCCTGGGAGGTCTCGATCCCTCGGGGCGAGGAGGGCGCGGCCCCTGGGGTCGGGCGCCTTCAGGGCGGGGCGGGCGGGGACCCGCCGGAGCCTGGGATGGAGGCCGCGGCTGATTAGGATTGGGCCGTCCCTGCGGGCGACGGCGGTGCTGAGGCTGGGCTTGATCGGCTCCCTCCGGTGCGGCCAGCAGGGCCTTGATGGATAGGGCGATGCGCTTGGCCTCCATGTCCACGGCCAGCACCTTCACCTTCACCGCTTGGCCCACGGCGAGGGCATCGGCGGGATTCTTCACGTAGCGATGGGCGATCTCGGAAAGATGCACCAGACCGTCCTGATGGACACCCACATCCACGAAGGCGCCGAAGTCGGTCACGTTCGTGACGATGCCCTGGAGTTCCATGCCGATCTCGAGGTCGCTGGGGCGGTTCACGCCCTCGCGGAACTGGACGATCTCGAAGTGGTGGCGGGGGTCGCGGCCGGGCTTCTTCAGCTCGGCGAGGATATCCTTCACGGTCTCGAGGCCGGAACGGTCGTCCACGAGGAGCTTGGGATCCAGGGCATCCAGCACCGCGTCATTGCCGATGAGCTCGGACACGGTCTTGCCGGTGAGTTGGCAGATGCGCTGCACCACCGGGTAGCTTTCCGGATGCACCGCCGAGGCATACAGCGGATCCTCGCCATCGGGGATGCGGAGGAAACCTGCGGCCTGCTGAAAGGCCTTGGCGCCGAAGCGGCCGATGTCCATGAGCTGTTCGCGGCGCTTGAAGGCGCCGTGCTCGAAGCGGTGGGCCACGATGTTTTTCGCCAGGCCCTCGCCAATGCCGGCCACGTAGGCCAGCAGCTTGTAGGAGGCGCTGTTGAGGTCCACACCCACGCGGTTCACGCAGCTTTCCACCACGTCATCCAGGCCCTTCTTGAGGGCCGTCTGGTTCACATCGTGCTGGTACTGGCCCACGCCGATGCTCTTGGGATCCACCTTCACCAGCTCGGCCAGGGGATCCTGGAAGCGCCGGGCGATGCTGATGGCCCCGCGCACGGTGACGTCATGCTCGGGGAACTCCTCTCGGGCGATGTCGCTGGCGGAGTAGACTGAGGCTCCGGCCTCGCTCACGCTCACGCAAATGAGGTTCGTGCGATCGGTCTCTTTCAGCCACGCGCGGATGAAAGCCTCCACCTCGCGGCCGCCGGTGCCGTTGCCGATGGCGATGGCCTCCACCGGGGTCTCGGAGCAGAGCTTTTCGAGGATGGCTCGGCTGCCATCCAGATCGCGCTTGGGTTCCAGCGGGTAGATGACCTGGTTCTGGACCAGCTGTCCCAGGCGGTTGATGACCACCAGTTTGCAGCCCGTGCGAATGCCGGGATCCACGCCCAGGGTGCAGCGCTGGCCCGCGGGGGGTGCCAGGAGCAGGTGGTCCAGGTTGGTCTGGAACACCTTGATGGCCTCGGTGTCGGCCTTCTTCTTCGCCTCGTATCGGACTTCGGATTCGATGGTGGGCGCCAGCAACCGGTCGAAGGCATCGCCCGCCACGTCGTGGAGGAAGCGACGGTAGCCGCTGCCCGGGTTCACCTGCACCTTGGAGACCAGCTGGGTGACCAGGGTCTCCCGCTCGACGAGCAGCTTCACCGTGAGGATTTCTTCCTTCTCGCCGCGGCGCAGGGCCAGCAGGCGGTGGCTGGGGATCTTGCGGATGGGTTCGGAGAAATCGAAATAGGGCTTGAAGCGCAGGGCGGCCTGATCGGTCTTGCGCTCTTCGCGGATCTCGGATTTCAACACGCCCCGCTCATGGAATTCGAGGCGCAGCCAGGCCCGGATGGCGGCGTCCTCGGTGAGGCGTTCCGCCAGGATGTTGCCCGCGCCCTCCATGCACTCCGAGGGCGCCCGGAGGCCATCCTCATCCTTGATGAAGGGCTCCGAGATGAGGAAGGGATCGGCCCCACTGTCGTCGGCCAACAGGGAGTCCAGCAGGGGCTCGAGGCCCCGCTCCTTGGCTACCGTGGCCTTGGTGCGCTTCTTGGGCTTGTAGGGCAGGTAGAGATCCTCGAGCACCGCCTTCACCCAGGTGGTCTCGATGCTGGTCCTCAGTTCCGGCGTCAGCTTGCCCTGCTCGTCGATGGACTTCAGCACGGTCTTGCGACGGTCCAGCAGATCCTTGTAGTAGGCGTGCCGGTCCTCCACGGCCCGGATAGCCACCTCGTCGAGGGAGCCGGTCGCCTCCTTGCGGTACCGGGCGATGAAGGGCACGGTGTTGCCCTCCTCCAGCAGCGCCACGATGGCGGCAACGCCCGCGCGGGGGAGTTTGAGCTCCTTGGCCATGAGGTCGAGCACTTGATCCACACCTGCTCCTTGCGATCCCCGTTTGCGGGAAAAGGCGATGATACCAAGCTGGCGCGGATCTGGCTCCCTGCGGAAACCAGATCCGCGATTAGGCAGAAACCGGACATCGGTCAAGGTCCGTTTGAAAAACCTGAACCGCAGATGGCGCAGATGGCGTAGAAAAGGGCTTTCGACCCACAGATTGCACAGATTCACACCGATTGAAAACGGGATTAGTGACTGGCCTGGGGGTGCCGTTTCGCAAGGGTGACCGCCGGTGCGGTGAGCCGGCATCCATCTATGTAATCTGTGGATTCAGCTTTTGATCTTGAAAGGATCAGGCAGCAGCATCTTCCGGCGCTGGCCTTCGGGAGGGCGTTCCAGGGCCCGCAGTGCCCTTTTCCAGTGATCTCCGTCAAGACCCGTGCCAATGACCACCGCGGCGCAGACCGACGCCGATCCGTTTGACATCAGCGGCAAGGGCGATATCTCCAGACGGCCGTCCGCCAGCTGAAAGGCCCAACGGTCGCTGCCATCGTTCCGCGCAGCCCAGCCGGCGAAGGTGCAGACGCCCTTGGCCCGCAACAGTTCCCCAGCGGCGGGTGGGGCCAGGAGCAGGGCCTCCATGGCCTCGGGATCCACCGGATGGTCCCAGTGCAGGGTGAGGGACCGGGCCGCCGTGAAGCTGGGGCCCGCTGTGGCTGCCCAGCCTTCCGGGAGGGCCCGCACGTCGCCTTGCCAGGGATCCGGGCTGCCCTCGGGCGCCACGCCTTGCCGCGTGGGGACCAGCGGAATCTGCCGGAAGGCGGCGCGCAGTTCGCTTTCCCAGGCCACGGCGGCGGAGGGGTCGAGGTCCACCTTGCTGAGGTGGATGAGGCTCGCCAGCGCCGCCTGGCGGTGGAGCAGGGGTTTGGTCTGCAAGTGATCCACGGGGGCCAGGCAGGAGATGACCGTGAGCAGCCCCGCCAGGCGCAGCCGCCCCGCCAGCGCCGGTTCCAGCTCCAGGTCCAGGAGGTCCGTAGGATCGGCCAGGCCCGTGGTCTCCAACACCACCCGCTCGGGACCCTGTCCTTCGGGCTGGTCGCACCAGGCCTTCAGCGTGGCCACCACGTCGTCGCGCAGGCTGCAACAGACGCAGCCGTTCACCAGGTTCGCGACGCCCGCCAGTTCGGGGCGCTCGGCGTCCACCAGGGTGCCGTCCACGCTGATGGCGCCGAATTCGTTGATGAGCACCGCCACCCGCCGACCGGTGGCAACTTCGGCCTTCAGGAGCCGGTTCACGACGGTGGTCTTGCCGGCGCCCAGGGGGCCGGTGACGATGAGGATGTCGAGGGGTGTGCGTTCGTTCATCCATCCATGATGCAACCTTGCCCCGATTCATGAGAGTTTGGATTCGTGGACACCCTCGATCTCAGCTACCGGCTGGCCGTCTCCTTGGCCGGTGCCGCCGCCCGGGCCTGCGCCCGGGGCCTGCCCGAAGGCTGGCGGGTCCGCCTGGACGCCCAGGCTCCGGACCTTCCCGCGGGGCGCTGGGTCTGGCTCCATGCGGTGAGCGTGGGCGAATTGCTGCTGGCGGACGGACTGGTGGGCCGGCTGCGCCAGGCGGGCCATCGCATTCATCTGAGCACCGGCACGCCCGCGGGCCTGGAAGTGCTGGCCCGGCGGCTGCCGGACTGGGACGGGGGCACCGGGCGCGTCAGCGGCGGTGCCTTTCCCCTGGATGATCCGGCGGGGCTGGAACCCTTTCTGCTGCGAAGGCCCGGAGCCTTCCTGGCCTTGGAAACCGAACTCTGGCCGGGGTTGCTGGAGGCCCTCGAGGTCCGTGGCGTCCCTCGGCTGGTGGTCAACGGGAGGCTCACGGAGCGGTCCCTGCAGCGGGGTGGCCCCTGGCTGCGTCGCGCGGCCTCCCGGCTCACCCAGGTGGCGGCCCGGGACGAGGCCAGTGCGGCGGCTTTCCGCCAATTGGGGGCTCCGGCAGTGGCCCTTGGCGGGAACCTCAAGGCCGATCTCCCCCCACCACGGCCCCTCCATGGGGGGTGGGATGCCCTCCGGGTGGCCTGGGCGGCCCATCCTGTGCTGGTGGCCGGCAACACCGTGGAGGGTGAAGAGGGCCTGATTCTGGAAGTCTGGTCTGCTGCTCGGACTCGATTCCCAGGGCTGCGCCTGATCCTCGCGCCCCGGCAGCCCCGGCGCTTCGACGCGGTGGCGGGAGCGTTCGTGGCCCGGGGCCTCGCCTTCCGCCGGGCTTCCGCCCCCTGGCCGGAGGCTGCGGCCTGGCGCGACGTGGAGGTGCTCCTGCTCGACACCCTCGGCGAACTCCCTTCCGCGTATCCGGAGGGCACCCTGGCCCTGGTGGCCGGTGGCTGGGCCGCTGGGGGGGGGCACAATCCGCTGGAGCCCGTCCGGGCCGGTGTGCCTGCGTTCATCGGTCCCGGCTATTCCAACTTTTCGGACCTGGTGCCACCTCTGGTGGAGGCCGGGTGCCTGGAGGTTGCGGATGCGACGGTGCTCGGGGAGAAGGTAATGGCCGCCCTGGCCAAGGCGCCCCTGCGCCCTGGGCCCGAAGCCCCGCTGCCAGAGGCGATGACCGGAGCCCTCGAGCGGACCTGGGGCCTGATCGCACCTCACCTGCCGCCGGTTGGATAGAATCTCGCCAAGGGAGTTTCCATGAACCGCCGGGCCGTACACATCCTGCTGATCGACGACGACAGCGCCGTGCTGGATATGGTCCAGTCCGCCCTGGCCCACTACGGCATGGAGGTACATGCCTACCCGGACGCCGCCCAGGCGCTAGAACTGATCCACAATCCCTCCGCTCCGGAATTCGACCTGGTCATCAGTGACATCAACATGGAGGGCCTCGACGGTTTCGATGTCATTCACAAAGTGAAGGCCACCCACCCGCACCTGCCGGTGGTGCTGATGACCGGCCAGGCCTCGGTGGACTACGCCATCCGCGCCATGCGCATGGGGGCCTCGAACCTCTTCATGAAACCCATCGCCATTCGGGACCTGGTGCAGAGCGTGTTCCACCTGGTGGACCTGCACCGGGATTTCCGCATGGCGGACGACGGCTTGCGGGGTCTGATGAACGAGCGGCGCCATTTCCTCTTCCGGTCCGATGAACTCGATGTGCACAGCCTCGTGCGCCACCTTACGGACCGGCTGGTGCCCATGGGGTTCGCGTCCCCCAACAACCTGGACGTCATCGCGATGGCCATCCACGAGGCCCTGGCGAACGCCCTGGAACACGGGAACCTCGAGCTGGATTCCAGCCTGAAGGGTGATCTCTTCGCAGAAGAGGATGCCTACCTCAAGCTGCGCACCGAACGGATGGCGGATCCGGCCTATGCAGGGCGGCTCATTGAGGTACGTCTCGCCATGGATACCGAGCGGTTCGAGCTGGAGATCAGTGACGAGGGCAAGGGCTTCGACGCCAGCCGGATGTCGGCCCTGGCCGGAGACTCGGACCTGGCCCCCCACTGCGGGCGGGGCCTGCCGCTCATTCTGCTGGTGATGGACGAGGTCCACTTCAACAAGAAGGGCAACCAGATCCGGCTGGCGTTGCGGAGGCAGTAGCCGTCACCTTCGCGCAGAAAATACGCCGGGTCACCCCGGCGTATTTCCTGCGTACGGAAAGGTGAAAGCTAAAAGGCCCCTTCCACGAAGGCCTTCAACTGGGGCTTGGGCTGGCCGCCGATGAGCTTGTTCACGGGCTTGCCGTCCTTGAAGACGATGAGCGTGGGGATGCTCATGATGCCGAACTGGCCCGCCACCTGGGGGTTTTCGTCCACGTTCATCTTCACGAACTTGGCCTTGCCCTGCATCTCGGCAGCCAGTTCATCGAGGACCGGGGCGATCA
>JANYAS010000002.1 GCA_025361205.1 Holophagaceae bacterium | reverse complement strand
TCCTGCAGCGCTCCTCGGACCTTTCTAGAATAATCGGTTCCGACAGGGATTCCGGGGCCTTTTTCGTGCTTTTGTGTTTGTGTCATCTTACAAAATTTATTCGAAATTTTGTTACATAAAATAAATGTAGAAATGATTTGTGATGCTTATTTTTATAAATATTTTGTCATTTTTTCATAACATAACTTTTTCAAATAAAAAATTATGTTATGCATCCACAACACTTACAAATTGGCACGAACCTCGATTGGATTGATTTGCCTGAAAGGAGGCAAACATGTCCAATCCCTTCACATCCCTCGCCCTGGCACTCGCCTTGGCCCTCCCCCTCGCGGCGGTACCTGATCGCGCCCCTCGTGCCCCCCAGCGGCCGGTGAACCTGAACAGCGCCACGGTGACGGAGCTGATGCAGCTCCCCCGCGTGGGCCAGAAGACCGCCGAGCGGATCATCGCCTTTCGTAAGCAGCATGGCGGTTTCCAGCGACCGGAGGAGCTGATGAACGTCAAGGGCATCGGCGAGAAGTCCTACGCCAAGCTCAAGCCCTTCCTGGCCGCCTCCCCCGCGCCGCATCCCGCGTCCCCGAAGAAGTAGGGGCGACCGTGATACCGAAGCCAGGCAGCCAACGATCTAAGCAGCGGGGTACCTCCCTGCTGGAACTCACCGTGGTGATGGCCGTGACTGCGATCCTCGCCGCCGTGGGCGCAAGCCAGATGGATGGCGGAGGCATGGAGCTGTCCGCCGCCCACCAGGAGATCCGCGGCAGCCTGGACCAGGCCTTCACCCTGGCCCGCGCCCGGGGCACCAACGTGACGGTCGCCCTGGGCAAGGCCAGTGGGGCCGGGGAACACCTGCCCGTGCAGCTCAGTCGCAAGGTGAAGTGGGGGAAGCCTGACCACATCCCCCTGCCGCCAAACATGGACCCGCCCACGGTGGCCACCCTGACTGGCGAGGCCCACCCCATTCTCACGGTGACCCCCCGGCGCACGGCCCTGGCCAGCGTCTGGTTTCTGAACGATGGCCAGGGAGCCCTGTGCATGCGCCTTTCCGGGCACGGCCAGCTGCAGGTGCTGCGCTGGAAGCGGGATCGCCAGAAGTGGGTGAGGGTGTGATGCGCGCGGTCGGGTCCCTCTTTCTGCAACGCGTGGCCCGCCTCGCCGCCAGGATCCTGCCCTCGCGCCTCTGCCCACCGCTTCGCGCCGCGCAGGCCGAGCTTCGCCGCAGCCTCCACCTGGCCTTCCGCCTCGCCGCCACCCACCGTCGCGCGGTGGTGCTGGAACCCTGCCGGGAGGCCACCGAGGGGCGGATCTCCGTGCGCTTGCCCCAGGGCGTGCGCTGGGGGCGCCCAGCGGCCATCCCGCTTCCACCGAGCCTCTTGGGCAGCGGCTGGCGCGGCGATCGCCCCCGTCCCATCACGGTCATGCCCGAGCGCAAGGCGGCGGCCAACGTGTGGTTCCTCCACCACGGGAGCGAGGCGCTCTGCCTGCGCCTGGATCTGTCCGGGTCCGTGGAGCTCCTCCGCTACCGCCCGTTGCTGCGGGCCTGGACCACCTGCTGATCTGGATGCTGACTCAGCAAGATCAAAACCACTCCCAAAAAAGGGGACGAACCACGAAGACGAGAAGACCACGAAAACCACCATTGCTTTCCTTCGTGGTCTTTCCGCCTTCGTGGTGAACCCTCCAATTGTTTCCGAAGACAAATTCGTACAAAGGACTGGACCATGCGCATTCTCGATCTGTCCCCTGATCAGCGCCCCCGGGAACGCCTGCTGGCGGGCCATGGCGAAAGCCTTGCCGACGCCGAACTGCTGGCCTTGCTCTGGGGCACGGGACGCCGGGGCCAGAGCGCCGTGGAACTGGCCCAAGGCGTGCTTGGCCGCAGCGGCGGGCTCGCGGGCCTCATGGCGCTGGGCCTGAGTGACTGGCTCGAACAGCCGGGCCTGGGTCCCGCGAAGGCCGGCCAGCTGTGGGCAGTCCTGGAACTGGCGCGGCGTGGACAGCGCAGCTCCGAGCGCCCCCGTATCACCAGCCCCCGGGCGGCGGGCACCTACCTGCTGCCCCGCTGCCAGGGCTGGACCGAAGAGCGCTTCGGCCTATTGGCGCTCAACGCAAAGGGCGATCTGCTGGCCGAGCGCATCCTCAGCCAGGGCACCGCCACGGCCACGCTCATCAGCCCCCGCGAGTTCTTCCGCGAGGCCCTGCGCTACGGCGCCACTACCGCCCTGGCGTACCACAACCACCCCAGCGGCGATCCCACCCCCAGCCGCGAGGACATCCAACTCACCCGTCGCCTCCAGGCCGCCGGAGAATCCCTCGGCGTCCCCCTGGCCGACCACCTCATCCTTGGTCACGAGCGGTACCACAGCTTCCGGGCCGCGGAGGGGTGGGACGGGAAAGGCTGAGCACGTGGCTTTCGATGGCTTCGAGCTGTGTCCTGAGCGCAGGGACTGGTCTCCCCTTACCGACCAGGTCCAGGCTCGGGGTTGCGGCGTCTGGCATGCGCGAGGGAACCTTCATACAGACGCACCAGGAATTCCATGAGGACCCATTCGTTCGCGCGGTGGTCGGTGCGCAGCAGGCGGTTGAGGTGCATGTGGGCCAGGCTACCGGCGATGGTGGAAAGGTCCTCCTGAAGCCAGCCCTGGTCGAAAGCTTCTTTAATCCGGGGCAGGCCGATGAGACCAGGGACCAAGGGCGACCCAGAGTCCTGGGGGAACCCCGCCTCCAGTCCCTTTCGGAGGGCCCTGAACCGCGCCCCCATCTGCGCAGCCGCTTCGCCCGCATCACCGAACTCCTTCCGAAACCCGTCCCGGGTCGCCTTGGCCAGCCCCTGTCGGGCTTGGACACTCAAGCCCAGGGCCGCCCAGATGGCATCCACCTGGCTAAGACCCACTCGCCAGCGCTGGTCCAGCGTCGTGCCTTCGACCAGCTGATCCAGGATGTGTTGGCTGTCCTCGAAGAACCAGTCATCGGCCAAGGCAAAGCCGAGAGGGCCCCCATAGCGCTCCCATTCGGGCTCGAAGGTATCCACCTGCCATTTCCACAGCAGACCTTGCGCCAGGGGTCCCTCCAGGTGCTGGTGGAGGAGGGGCAGCAGTTCGGAGAGGAGTCGCAAGGAATCGCCATGAAAGCGCAGCCGCAGGTGGTGGTCCGGGTCGCCATAGCGAACGAAGTGCCAGCGGTCCCAGAGCCCTTCCCTTTTTGCCTTTCGAAGGAGGGGTTCCAATTCCACCAGGAGCCGATCCGCGCTGGCGGGTCCGCAGTAGAGCTTGAGGTACAGCCATTCCGAACCGGGAGGGTAGGTCCGGACACGGGGGACATGTGCATTTGATGGGAGAGAGATCGCCTTCGGCCCTGCGGCTGCCGTCGCCTCGAAGGGAATCACCAGCTCATGCGCAAACCGTCCTTCGGGCGAGGTGACCAAGGCCTGGCCAGGATCTGGGAAACACTCGGTGAGGGTGAAGGTCGAACGGCTCGCCACGAGGTGATGCAGCGTCTCCATCCATGGGCCCTGGTCCAGATCCACCAGTAAGTTGTTGTCGGCATCGGTGAGCAGCACGAATCGGGGCAGCCCCCGGTTCGCCCGCAGGGTCTGGAAGGCGCCCCAGGCCCCACCTCCAGAGGCGGCCAGGGCTGCCTTCAGTTCTCTGGCTTCGATCCGCCAACGCGCCTTGCTGAGGACGTGGCGTCCATGGGTGACCCGGGGCAGGAAGGGTTGTTCGGCCAAGGCACCCCAGGACCACCCTCCGGGGCGTCCGTCCTGGTCCTGCAGGTGGGCCAGGAACCGATAGACCACGGGCCCACGGGCGAAGTTGTGCGCCGATGAAAGGCGGGGGACCACCTCCCGGCCCAGCCGTGTTGAAGCCAGGTACACGCGATTCCCCCGCACGGTCACCTGGAGGTCCGAAGGGAGGATGGTCCTGTCCCGCGGAACGCCCGAGGTGGCCAGAAAGGGAATTTGGTAGTCCCGCAGGGAGGGTCGGGCCAGCACATTGCCCATCCTGCCTTCGGGCACATGGACCACTTCGGCAAACACCGCGTCTGGACGGGCGGCCTCCTCCTTACGCAAGTGACCTTGGAGGGAGTCCTGCAACTGCGCATCGCCCGAGGCGAAGCGCCCCAGCCACCGCGCGGCCGTGGGACCGGAATAGTGCTCCATCCAGAATTGAAAGTCGCCCCGGTCCAGGGCCGGGAGGCTGGACGCAGCCAGGCAGGCCAAGGCGGCGAAGGAGGGCGGAAAAGCTGGGGGGTCCGAAGGGGCCAGCGCCTCCAGGTCAGCGTCGTCCAATTCCCAAGTCAGGGCTCCCTGCCACCGAGGGAGTTGCTGCAAGAGAAACCGATCCTGGTGAGAAAGCGGGCGGGGCGGGGCCGAGTTGATAAAGGACAGGCCCTCCAGCAAGGGGGAATCCATGGGGGCTCCCCCATCGAACCCGATGCCGCTCTCCTCATCCAGCACCTCCAGCAGCGGCAGCCACCGGGTGCCATACCGCACCTGGAAAGCCGCCCTGAACCGCTCCAGGGCCCCCTCTCGGGGTGGTGGGGTGAGCCGACGGAGCGTTTCCGCCCCCTCCTCCAGGGCCCGACGAACCCCGGGAGACAAGGCCAAGTCTGGGGCGGGACGGAAGAGGTCCACCTGAAGGACATCGCGGGTGTCGGAGGCAACCCCAAGGTCGGCCAACGGCGTCGCCAGGCTGCGGTAGCCCTCCGGATGGGCACCGAGGGGCTCGCGCTGGAGGGTTTTCAGTGCCAGGTCCAGCGCGATCAAAGCCTCGGCCCGGGGGGCCGTGACCGGATGGGCCTGCAGGGCGGTGACCACCTGACCCACGGGGTCGGGGCTGGTCAGCGGAGGATGGAGTTCGCCGCAGAGCACCTGGGCGTCGACGATCTGCTCCAGAAAAGCCTGGGCCTCCAGCACGCCCACCTCCAGGCGCCGGGCCAGGCTCGTCGCGAGGGCCTCCAGGCGCACACCCTCCTGGGCTTGTTGAAGTACAAAGTCGAGGTGGGGCGTGGCCTCCACGGCCTCCAGATGGTACGTCCGTCCCCCTCCTTCGGCCGGCTCCCGGCGCTCCAGATAGCGGTACCACCCGCCCCGAGCGTAGAGGCTCGAATTGGGCCAATACGGCATCAAGGCCCGGACCTCCGGCTCCCGCTCCAGTCGATCGACCACCGTCTCCAGGGCGCCCCAATCCATGCGCATGACCTTGCGGCAATCCCGCCAAGGCCCTACGGCGAGATTGCTGGTGGGACTCCAGGCGCCCTGGGACACGGCCGCGAAGAGCCCGAAGGGGGTCGAGCGGCTGCACATGCGGCTGAGGTACTTCAGCAGGGCGCGCTCCACGTTCCGGGCCGCCAGGCTTTCGAGGGAGCCTGCCAACCAGGCCCCCAGCCGCGAGGCCAGATCAGGAGAGGCCAGCGCGATCGCTTCCCGTACGTCCTTGCGTCGGACCAGCTCGCGAAGGAGCTGGCGCAACGCTTCCCCATTCCGTTCGAGGCGAAGCCCAGAGGGCTCCTGAGGGTCAGCCTCCTGCCCTGTTTGGTGCGGAGAGAAGAGCGCCTCCAGCGGCAGGCCGGGGCTGCGAAGCACGAAGAAATCAGCGGTCTGACAGGTGGGCCGGTGGGACATGCGCGTGGGCTTCCTTGGAGGAGAAGAGTAGAGCCAAATCCAAGAAAACCTTCTCTTGGGCCAGAGAACAGGGGAGACCACCCAAGGGCACTTCAGGGGGGGCCCAACGGTTTAAGCTGTGCTTAGATACCGTTCATGGAAAAGCGTTGGCTTTCGTC
>JANYAS010000148.1 GCA_025361205.1 Holophagaceae bacterium | reverse complement strand
CCCGAAGATGTACTGCTTCATCTTGGGATTCCAACGCTTGGTCTGGTGTCCGAAATGGGCACCGGCCTCGAGGAGTTCCTTCATCTGGATGGCAGCCATGCTGGCCTCCCTGGTCAAGCGGCGATGTCTATGGAAGGACGCCGCGGGTGGGATGAAAGGCGTTGGGTTGGTTCCTTCGCCCGAATCGTCCGCGCCAGAGCATTCCGAGGCGGACCGGAAAAACAGAAGGGGGATCCGAGGATCCCCCTTCCCGAGAAACAGACTAGCGCTTGCTGAACTGGAAGCGGCGACGGGCGCCCTTGCGACCAGGCTTCTTGCGCTCCTTCATGCGGGGGTCGCGAGTCAACAGACCAGCGCCGCGCAGGAGGGCCTTCAACTGCTCGTTGTAACTTAGCAGCGCGCGGGAGATGCCCATGCGGATGGCCGAAGCCTGACCGGCGGGGCCGCCGCCGGTGACGCTGATGATCATGTCGAACTGGCCATCGAGGTCAGCCAGCACCAGGGGCTGGTGGACCATCATGCGGAGCACGGCGTTCGGGAAGTAGTTCTCGAGGGTGCGACCATTGACGCTGATCTTGCCGGTGCCGGGACGGAGGAAGGCGCGGGCAGCCGCGCTCTTGCGGCGACCGGTTCCATAATTCTGGGTGATGGCCATAAGTTCCTCGCCTCTACTTCTGGATGGTCAGGATCTGGGGCTGCTGGGCGGACTGCTCATGGTCGGGACCTGCATAGACCTTGAGCTTGCGGTACATCGCCCGGCCGAGGGGGCCCTTGGGCAACATGCCCTTGACCGCGCTCTCGATGATGCGCTCGGGGAAGGTGGCCTTCATTACCTCGGCGCGGACTTCCTTCATGGAGCCCGGCTGGGTGGTGGTGCGGCGGTAGATCTTCTGCACGCCCTTCTTGCCGGTCAACACGGCCTTTTCGGCATTGATGACGATGACATGGTCGCCGGTGTCAAGGAACGGGGTCCACGTGGGCTTGTTCTTGCCGGACAGGACGTCTGCCACGGCGGTGCTCAGGCGGCCCACGGCGATACCCGCCGCATCCACCACGAACCACTGGCGCTTGAGATCATTGGCTTTCGGGAAGTACGTGCTCATGGCCTGCTCCGGAATCGAGATCGGTCTGCAAAGACACCACCCCAGGGGTGGCGAGTTCACAGAAGGGAAAGCTTATCGTTGACAGGCGAGAGGGTCAAGCCGGGATTTCGGAGGAGGCCCGCACTGCTAACTGTAGGAGTTCCCGGGCGACGCGCGCGGCCGCCATGCCGTCCACCAGCGCCAGGCCGTCCCGGACCTGCTCCTGGCGATTGTCCTGACCTTCGGGACCCAGCCACTGGGCCAGGGCCTCGCGAACGATGCCCAGGTCGGCCCCGGGACCGGCGCCCAAGTCGAAACAACCGTTGGCCAGGGCGAGGTCGGCCAGGATGGCGTGCTGCCGATCATTCTGGCCCCACACGGCTGCGGGGATGCCCATGCAGAGGGCTTCCGCCAGGGTCACGCCGGCCGAGCACCAGATGGCGTCGAACTCGGGCAGTAGCCGGGTGAGGCCGGGGAGGCTGCGAACCACGGTGCACCCCGAGAAGGGATCCCCCTGGATGCCGTTGGGTGCCAGCACCGTGCAGGCCCCTCGCCAGTGATCCTCCGCCGCGAGGCGGGCCAGGGTGTCAAAGGCCTTCTGGGATAGGTTGGGCCCGTCGCTGCCCCCGAAAGTAACCAGCAGCTTGTGGACGGCGAGAGGCTGCAGGGGCATCCGCTTGGGCCTTAGTTCTAAGGCCGCCTTGTCCACCACGATGAAGCTCGCGCCCCGCACCACCCGGCAGGCCCCCGAGGTGGTTTCGAAGGGACGCACCTTGCGGCCATCCACCACCTTTAGCGGATGGTCCGGCCAATGCACGCCCTCCAGGAAGGGCTGGAAGAGCAGGTCCGCCGACTCGTGGGCGTCCGTGTCGTCCTCCATGACGGCCACCCGCAGGGGGCGGAGGGCCTGGAGATAGGCGAGTGTGGTGTCCCACTGGTCCACCAGGACGACCGCGGCGCGGTTCTTGAGCTCAGCGGGCAGGGGGGCATGAAGGTCTGGCCCCAGGTACTGCGTCTCACAAGGCAGGGGCTGATCGAGGAAGGGGTGCGTGCCCCCGCCCACCCGCCGGGCTCGGTCATCGCCGGAGATGGCGATGCAGGCTTGGCCGCCGAGGCTGCGCCAGGACTCCTGCAGGGCAAGCGCCCGGGCCACATGGCCCAGCCCAAGGCGCAGATCAGCATGGACGCGGAGGATCAGTAGGGGGGACATGATCCCGAGAGTCTATCCGCCCCTGAAGAAGATAGGCACTAGGGAAACGGATGTCCTTCGGCAAACCCGGGCCGGGGGGCGTCGATCACCGGGGCCTCGGCGAGGGGCCAGCCGTCGGCGAAGTAGGCCTCCTTGTAGCGCACGTACCGGGCCCAGACGCTGGCCACCAGCAGGCTCTGGCCCTCGCTGAGCGAGCCCTTCACGAGGGCCGGCCAGCCCGCCACCAGGCTGTGGGGCGGGGCCTTGAAACCTTCGCGCACGAGGCTTCCCGCAGCCACGAGGCAGCCTGCCCCGATCTCAGCGCCATCCATGATGGTGGTGCTCATGCCGATGAGGACACCCTTCCGGATGGTGCACCCGTGGAGCATCACGTTGTGCGCGATGCTTACTTCGTCTTCGATCAGCAGCGGCCACTTCCCGTTCGTGACATGCAGGCAGCAGGCATCCTGGATGTTGGTGCGGGCGCCGATGCGGATCCAGTTCACATCGCCCCGAATGGCGCAGTTGAACCATATGCTGGCGTCGTCGCCGATCGTCACATCGCCGAGGATCAGCACGCTGTCGGGGATAAATACCCGGTTCCCGATTCTAGGGACCATGCCTTGGAAGGGACGGATCATGCACACCTCGACACTTCGAACCTGTAGTATCAGGTCCACTGGGGAAAGGCTGGAACCGCTAAAATCGCGAAAAGACGCGAAATGCATGCTTTTCCTTTAGCGCACTTTCGCGGCTTTCGGGGTTGCTTTCAGTTGAGGGTGAGCCAGCCCAGCTTCGTCGCGCCCAGCCCCAGCGACCCCACGATCAGCCACAGCAGAAGGCCCTGGAGAAAGGGACGCAGGCCCACGCTGCGTAGGGCCTCGCGGCTGAGGCCCGCGCCGATGAGGAAGAGGGTCAGGACCAGCACCCGCCGGGCGGCGATGGCGATGAGTTGACCCGGAGCGCGCAGGACGGGCACGAAGGTCACCAGGGCGGCCATGGCCAGGAAGCCGGCGATGAACCAAGGCTTCTTCACGGGCGGCGCGTCGATGGAGGCTCCGCCGCGCCGCGCCACGATCCAGCCGATGCTCAGCGTGAGGGGGACGATCCAGAGGGCCCGGGCCAGCTTCACGGTGGTGGCCACCTCCAGGGCTCGGGGACCATAGGCGAGACCTGCGCCCACTACGGAACTGGTGTCGTGGATGGCCAACGCCGCCCAGAGGCCGAAGGCATCCTGGCCCAGGCCCACCGCATGGCCGAGGGGCGGGAAGATCACCAGGGCCGCCGCATTGAGCAGGAATACCGTGGCGAGGGCCACCGAGATCTCGTGCTCCTTCGCACGGAGCACGGGCGCCACGGCGCCGATGGCGCTGCCGCCACAGATGGCCGTGCCCACCGAAATCAGCAGGCCCGCGTCGCGCTCGACCTTCAGCCACCGCGCCAGCCACCAGCCCAGGGCCAGCACCAGCGCAAGGCTGAGGGCCGTGTAGCCCAAGCCATGCAGGCCCGCCCTGGCGACCGCCCGCAGGTTCATCTCCGCCCCCAGGCCCACGACGGCCAGGGGGAGCAGGCGGTGCGTCCAGGTGCGGGTCAGGGCCTGCCTCGAGTTGCCCACCGTCAACGCCAGCAGCGCCCCGCTCACCAGGGCTGCGGCGGCGGGCGTGAAGGGGGCCAGGGCCAAAACCGCGCCCAGAACCAGCAGCAGCCTGGAGATTCGGTTGGAGGGTTCGGTTAGCGCCATGGCTATAGGTTAATCTGGGACATGACCGACCAGCTCATTCCCACCCGGCGCGCCTTTCCGGCGGACGATCCGATCTTCGCCCTGAACACGGAGGCCCAGGCCCGGAAGGCGGTTGGCGAGGCCGTGTTGAATGCCACGGTGGGGGCCCTGTTGGATGACTCCGGGCAGCTGGTGGTGTTGGAGGCCGTGATGGACCTCTGGCGGGATCTGACGGCCCTGGAGGTGGCGCCCTACGCGCCCATCGCCGGGGATCCCGCCTTCCTGAAGATTCTGGTGCGACGACACTGGCCTTTGCTTGATACCGCGGGAGCGGCCTGCGCCACTCCAGGCGGCAGCGGCGCCCTGGCCCTGTCCTTGCGCAATTTCCTGGAGCCGGGACAAGCCGTCCTAACCACCGCGCCGTTCTGGGGTCCCTACGCCACCCTCGCTGGCGAGAATGGCATGCAGCTGACCACGGCACCCTGGCCCGCGCCGGGAGGGGCGCTGGATGCGGAGGCCTGGGAATCGGCGCTGCGGCGCCTGATGAAGGCCCAGGGCCGGGTGCTGCTGTGGCTCAACGATCCCTGCCACAACCCCACAGGCCGCAGCCTGTCCGCAGCGGACCGCATGGCGCTGATGGGCGTTCTGCGGGAGGTGTCCGGCCTCGGCCCGGTCACGCTGCTCGTCGATTTCGCCTACCTGGACTACACCCGGGAACCCGAGGCCGTGGCCGCCGCCCTGGCCGACTACGCGGCCCTGGGCGCCGAGGGGCGCGTGCTGGTGGGGGCGTCCCTGTCGCTGTCCAAGTCGCTGACCCTCTACGGGGCCCGCTGCGGTGCCCTGGCCTTTCCCTGGTGCGGGGATCCGGCCCTCCAGGCGGCGCTCACCCAGTCCTGCCGGGGCACCTGGTCGAACTGCGCCAAGGCCCCCCAATCCTTGCTGCTGCGCCTGGCGCAGGACGGCAAGGCCCAGGCGAGGTTGGCGGCGGAGCATCGCCACTGGTCCGACATTCTGGCCGCCCGGGCTCTGGCGCTGGACGTGGCCCTGGGAATCGAAGGCATGGCTGCCCTCCACTGGCAGGGGGGCTTTTTCGTCACCGTGCCCGCCGTGGATCCCGAAGCCACCGGCGGGCGCCTCAAGGCCGAGGGGGTGTTCACGGTGCCGCTTCCGGAAGGCCTGCGGGTGGGCCTCTGCGGGATGCGCGCCGCGGATGCACCGCTTCTGGCGAAGGCGCTGCGCCGGGTTGCGGCGGCCCGATGATTCTGGCTTGGTAACGGGCCTGCCCTGGGTTATGCTGATCGGCCGCGGGCGTATAACTCAGCGGTAGAGTGCTACCTTCACACGGTAGAAGTCCCAGGTTCGAATCCTGGTACGCCCACCACCAAAGGCCCTGATCGTGATCGGGGCCTTTTCTTCTTCCCCCCTGCCTGCCCTATCCCTCCGGGAGTTGCCCATGCCCCTAATCCTCGCCACCCAGGTCCGCGCCGGGATGATCGTCAACTTCGAGAACGAGCTTTGCCGGGTCATCAGCACCGAGCACCAGACCCCCGGCAACCTGCCGGCCCGGGTCCAGGTAAAGATGAAGCGCCTCAAGGACGGCATCAACCGCGAGAACCGCTTCGGCAGCTCCGACAAGGTGGAAAAAGCGGCCCTCGAGCAGCACCTGCTGGAGTACCTCTATGCGGACGGCGATAGTCTCGTCTTCATGAACAACGAAACCTACGAGCAGCTGGATGTCAGCAAGGAGATCCTGGGCGACGACCTGGTCTTCCTCGAGCCCAATATGCAGGTCGAGATCGAGTTCTACGATGGCCAGCCCATGGGCGCGACCCTGCCGCCCAGCGTGGTGCTGGAGATCCTGGAGACCGATCCCGTCATGAAGAACGCCAATGCCACCGGTTCCTACAAGCCCGCCAAGATGGACAACGGCATCACTGTGGGCGTCCCCCCCTACATGGAAGCGGGCCAGAAAATCCGAGTGAACACCGTGGACCGGACGTTCATGGAACGGGTCAAGTAGCCGCCCAGTTATATCGACAGGGCATTTAATTGATTTTCGGTCTCAACAAGGACCCGCCGGGCCGAAGCCTCTGGGTCCTTGTCATATACGAAAATCACCAGACGAAATTCCCACCCCGGGGTAAAATGAAGGTCCGTTGGTTCCCGGGTCCGTGACCGGAATCACATTCCGATGGAAATGTGCGATAACTGTTCTAGAGCCTTGTTGGAGCCTCATGCCTCAAGCTGTCCTGAACCTGAGAAGGATCGAGTTCCTGGCGGGGCTTCCGATGAACGCCGCCGAAGAGCTGGCCAGCATCGCCGAACTCCGCCGCTTCCCGGACGGCGCCCGGGTCTACACCCAGGGCGACCAGGTATCGGGCGTCTACGTGGTGGTCAAGGGTGGGCTGAAGGTGTTCCGCACCGATGGCCGAGGCCGGGTGCAGGTTCTCCAGTTCCTCAAGGTCGGCGACTGCGTGGGGGAAGTGGCGGTCTTCGATGGTGCCGCCATCGCTTCCAGCGCCGAGTCCCACGGGGAGACGGAGTGCTGGCTGATCCCCTCCGCCCCCCTCCGCCAGATCGTCCACCGCCACCCCGAGGTGGCCGAAATGCTCATCCAGCACTTCACCGCCAAGGTGCGTCACCTGGTGACCCTCGTGGAGACCCTCAGCCTGCACAGCGTCCCCGAGCGCGTGGCCCAGCTGCTGCTGGAGGCCCATGAATCGAACCCCGTCCGATCCCTGGTGGAGTTCCAGGAAACCCAGGAGGACTTGGCCCAGTGCATTGGCGCCAGCCGCGAAGCCTTCAGCCGCGCCCTGCGCCTGCTGACCGACCTGGGCCTCATCCAGAGCACCTTCCCGGTGGTGCGCATCCTGGACTTGGGAAAGCTCCAGCGGTACGCCAAGGGTTGAGCGGCTGCTCCAAAAACGCTGCACGCTTTCCGAGCCTGGCTACACGATCGGCAGATACCGGACCTTGTCCCCGGCCACTTGGCCAGGGGCTTCCACCCAGGCGCAGCCGTCGGCCTGGGCCAGGGTGACGAGATCGGCGGAGCCCTTGCCGGGTAACGGGTGGAGTTGGCCGTCCACCAGGCGACAGGGGTGCAGCAGGGGGCGGTCGCCCTTGTGCTTCACCGGGCCGGCCAGGCGAGCCCGATGCCAGGGATTGGGCAGGGCGCGGCCCTCCAGGCGGGCCAAGGCCACCGGGAGGAAGAGCAGGGCATTCAGGTAGGCCGATACGGGATTCCCGGGCAAGGCCAGCACCAGCAGGTCGCCCAGGAGGGCCGCCAGCATGGGCTTGCCGGGCTTGAGGCGGATCTTGTGGAAGAGGATCGTCGCCCCCAGCTCCTTCAGCACGGCGGGCAGGTGGTCGTGCTCACCCATGCTCACCCCGCCGGAAGTCAGCAGGATGCGGAGGTCCCCGGGCTGGCGCAGGGCCGTCGCCAGGGCGGCCGGATCGTCCGGCAGGGCGGGGCGGAGCTCCACGTCGGCGCCCAGGGTGCGGGCCAGGGCGGCGAGCATGGGGCCGTTGGAGTCCCGGATCTGGTGGGGCGCGGGCTGGGGGACGAGTTCATCGCCGGTGGAGGCCACGCCCACGCGAATGCGCGGGAGGGCCGGGAAAGGTCGCCCCTCCTGCGCCAGCAGCGCCACGCGGGCGGCGTTGATGGGCGATCCCGCGGGCAGCAGCAGGTCGCCAGCCCGGGCCTGGTCGCCGCGCGTTCGCACATGGTCGCCAGGCCGCGGGTCTGCCAGAAGCTCGATGCCTCCATCGGCCTCGCGCAGCTGCTCCACGGGCACGATGGCATCGGCCCCGGGCGGCAGGGCCGCGCCGGTCATGATGCGCACAGCGGTGCCGGGGGTCACCCTGAGGGCCGCGGGATCATCCCCAGCGAAGAGGGTGCCCAGCAACCGCCGCGGGGCGCGCCCTTCCGAGGCCCGCAGGGCCACGCCGTCCATGGCGGCCCGGTCCGTGGCCGGGTCGTCGCGCTCGGCCCGCAGCTCCGGCAGTGCCGGTGCGGGAAGGGCCTCCCAGAGACGGCTTAGGGCCTCCTCCAGGGGCAGCAGGTCGGGGGCATCGCAGCTCATGGCCATGCCTCAGAGCTTACTCTGGGCTCCGCGGCACCCGCTTGGCCCAGAGATGCAAGGCATGGAGACCGGTGTTCTGCGATGTAATAATGGTGTCTTCAGGACGAGACAGCTTCCGCATGGGGCCGAATCCCCGAGAAGCTAGGTCGATATATCGACCACTGAGGTGGCGCCAACCTCTTTTCGACAGGTGCCGAACTTCAAGACTGCCTTTACCCCATCCGAGCAACTGGAGTCCATACCTCAAGCCAATGATTCAGATTCCACCTGCTCGGGATGGGTTTATTTCTACCCGTCGTTCGTTCCGTGCGTCAACGCAACCCCGCTGCGGCTGGTCTTTCGATTGTGGAGCGTGTGGATATGAAGGTCATGGGCATTGTCGGTTGGAGCGGTAGCGGGAAAACCAGTCTGCTCGTGGAGATTCTACCCCTCCTCAAAGAAAGGGGACTCAAGGTCTCAACCATGAAGCATGCCCACCACCGCTTTGATGTGGACAAGCCCGGCAAGGATTCTTTCCGGCATCGCGAAGCGGGGGCATCCGAGGTCCTGGTCGTCACATCCTCTCGCTGGGTCCTCATGCATGAATCACGGGAAGAATCCGAGCCCAGCATCGAATCCCTCATCGAACGCATGACCCCAGTAGATCTGTTGCTGATTGAAGGGTTCAAGACCCACCCGCATCCGAAGCTAGAGATCCACCGTAAGTCCGAAGGCAAATCCCTGCTATGCCTGGAGGACCCAGGGATTGTTGCCATCGCGAGCGATTGTCCGCTGCCCGAACTGGAGATTCCGCGATTGGACCTAAACGATACGCAGGCCATCGCCGATTTCATTCTGGCTCACACGGGCCTACATTTGCGTTGAGCCTCCAGAGCCTGTCCACAAGGGGATGAAGGTCATTGTCTTCAGCCTGGATCCGGTCGGCGAGAACCTGGAAGACCTGCTGGGTCTCCTGGATGAATTTCTGAGGTGAAGCTTGAATGGCCTGAACTGAAGGGTAGCGCGCAAGGTAGCCGACAAAGGCCTCCTTGATTCCACCCATTTGAGCCACAAAGGCCTTGGCCTTCGCTTGGACCCCTGGATCCTTATGACGAAGAAGCTCGGGGTAGAGTGCCTTGTCTTCCATGGCGAGGTGCATGTTGAGCTTGGCGGCAAGTTGGCTTAGCAGGGATCGAACCGCACTTGCGTCTTTGCCGAGTTCATCCACCTTGAGAAGCTTGGATATTTCACCCACGATCTGAACAAGTTCCCGGTGCGTGTCCCGGAATTTTTCGGTCCGCTGCATGGCATACCTCCCGTTTGATCTATCAAGTGTTCGGCCAAAGAAGTTGATTTCGAGCCTGATCAGGTCATTCATTCTTTGTCCTTCGGGCAGACACCGGGTGGCCCTCTTTCTGGCCTTCCGCAGCACGGTGGAGCACGGATCAACGAAGTGATCACTCGGCTTGGGGCAGCTCCTGGGCAGGGTTCACATCCTTCATGAAGACGGGCCAGCAGGCCATGTGGCCGAGGCCCAACTGGAGGAGAATCCCCCCCAGTTCCGACGCACCAAACCCTGGAGACCCGCCTTGGAGAACAGGCGGCATGATCTGGAGATAGAGGTCCAGCCAGCGGCCCGCCAGAAGGATGGTGCAGGTCGCTAAGAGTACCGTCTCGTTCGTCTTGGCCTTTCGCTGCAACAGCAGTACGAAGGGCAGGCCGAAGTTCAGCACCAGGTTGAGGTAGAAGAGTGGCATCCACTTGCCCTGGAGCAACAGGCGCATGGGGCCGGTCTCCTCGGGGATATTGGCGTACCAGATGAGCAGGAATTGGCTTAGGAAGATATAGGCCCAGAAGCAACTGAAGGCGAAGAGCAGCTTCCCCAGATCATGATTCTGCGCCTTCGACACAGCAGGGATCAAGCCCACCTGCCGGAGCACGATGGCGCTGATGGTGACGATGGCAATGCCCTGCAGGAACATCCCGGAGAACCCGTAGATGGCGAAGATGGTACTGGACCAAATGGGCTCCAGGGACATCAGCCAGTCGAAGTTTGCCAGGGTGAAGGTCACGGCAAAGACCAGGATGAAGGCTGCAGAGCCCTTGCCATGACGGGCCAGGCGATGTCCGGTCCAGATCCACAAACTGAAGATCACGACCACCCGGGCGAAGAAGAACGGCGTATTCAGCCAGGCTAGCCGGCCGTGCAGGGCATGCTGGCTGGCAGCGTCAGGTCGCGCCCAGGGATAGAGGGTGGAGGCCCCGAACCAGAGCAGGAGCATGAGCACCCCGGCCACTGGCAGCAGGGCCGGCATCGCGCGGTGAGCCTTCAGGATGGGGTCGCTCCAGCGGGCCCCGGTGACGGACTGGATGGACAGCAGAAAGAGGCCGCCCAGCCCCACGCAGGCCAGGTTGAAGGCCGTCAGCAGCAGGTTAGCCCAGCTCCGCTCCGGTTGGAGGAATAACCCAAGGACAAGCAACAAGATGCCCAGTCCCACGAAGACCCAGGCGCCTCCTCGAAGGCGGTCCCCGATTTCGGCCAGGGTCGGAATGCCGGATTTGGTCAGGTCCCGAATGGGGACGGTAAAGGGCGCACTCATGGCTGGCCTCCTGCAGGGATGGGCCGGGCAGCCGCCTTCTGGAGTTCCCGCACGTAGAGGATCACCTTCCAGCGGTCCTCGCGGCTAAGAAGATCGCCATACCCCTGCATCTTCGTGGGCCCGCCGAAGGTGGCGATGTGGAAGATGCGGCCATCGGGCATATCCCGCACGACGGGGGAGACCAGGAGGGTGGGTGCGAAAGCACCCCGGGCCACGATGACGCTGCCGTTGTTATCGCCTTCGCGCCCATGGCAGGTGGCGCAGACCCGTTCGTAGACCACCTTGCCACGGTTGAAATGGGCCTGCGTCGGCTGGAACGGATTCGGGAGTTCCCGCCCAGCCCGTTCCGCCTCGGCCTTGCCCGCTAAGAAGGCCAGAGCTGGTGAGGCGGAGCGGGAGAGGGTCCCTGGCGGCGGAGGCTGCAGCACCTTCCCACCTTTCAGCACGCCACTCGAATCGTAGGCCTGCGCGGCAATCGGTGCGCCCATGCCTCCGTCCCAGGAGAGGTTCCGCTGCTGGAAATCGCGGTTCAGCAGAAGCACGGAGCCCACCAAAAGGAAAGAAGGCAGACAGGCCACAAGCAGCGTGCCCACCCCGGCGGGACGGTCCCAGAAGGAGGACTCCCGGTGGAACCGGTCGTCCACCAGGAGGCAAGATTCGGTGGCCCCAAGGGACGACATCTCTTTCGCCACGGTGGGGAACGGTACATCCGGGCCAAGCTCTGCCGCCACGATGAAGCGGTCATCGCTGGAGCCTGGGTGCAGGTCTGGGATGTGGAAACGGGGCCGCAGGTGCGAGACGACGAAGAAACTGGCCACCACTCCGAGCCCGGCCAGCAATACCGTCAGTTCGAAGGCCACGGGAATGAAGGCGGGGATGGCGACCAGGGGCTTGCCGCCGGTTCGCAGCGGGTAATCGATGGCCGAACTCCAAACCTGAAAGCCCACGGCGATGGCGAGGCCCAATACCGCAAAGGCCAAACACGCCCGCGGCAGTCGAGAGGGCTTCAATCCCATCGCCTCATCCATGCCGTGCACCGGGAAAGGTGTGTAGGTGTCCAGCACCCGATGACCCGCAGCCCGCAGGTGCTTCACGGCGTTCAGGAGCTGGTCCGGTTCCGCGAAGGAGGCGCGGAAACGGCTGTTGCACAGGGATTCAGTGATCGGCATTTTTGAGCACTCCCTTCACTTCGCTGGCCGCGATCATGGGCAGCACCCGGGTGAAGAGGAGGAACAACGTGAAGAAGAGCCCGAAACTGCCGATGAAGATGGCCACTTCCACGAAGGTGGGGCGGTACATGGCCCAGCTCGAGGGCAGGTAGTCGCGGTGGAGGCTTGTCACGATGATCACGAAGCGCTCGAACCACATCCCGATGTTCACGAAGATGCTGAGGATCAGGATCATCCAGGGCGTGGTGCGGACCTTCTTGAACCAGAAGAACTGCGGGCTGAGCACGTTGCAGCCCACCATCATCCAGTAGGCCCAGGCATAGGGGCCCAGGGCCCGGTTCAGGAAGACGTAGCGCTCGTAGGGGTTTCCGCTGTACCAGGCCGTGAAGAATTCCGTGGCGTAGGCCGTGCCGACGATCATGCCCGTGGCCAGCACCACCTTGGTCATGGCCTCCAGATGGCGGGTGGTGATGTACTCCTCCAGGTTCATCACCTTGCGAGCGATGATCATGAGGGTGAGCACCATGGCGAAGCCGCTGAAGACGGCCCCGGCCACAAAGTAGGGCGGGAAGATGGTGGCGTGCCAACCGGGAATCACCGAGGTGGCGAAGTCCATGGACACGATGGTGTGGACGGAAACCACCAGGGGTGTGCTAAGCCCTGCCAGGAGCATGTAGACCGTTTCGTAGCGGCTCCAGGTGCGGTTCGATCCGTTCCAGCCCAGGGAGAAAAGGCTGAGCAGGGTGCGCTTCCATTTCGTCGTGGCCCGGTCCCGCTGAGTGGCCAGGTCAGGCAGCAGGCCGATGTACCAGAAGGTGAGCGAGATGATGAAGTAGGTCGATATCGCGAAGACATCCCAGAGCAACGGGCTCTTGAAGTTCACCCACAAGGGACCGCGGCTGTTGGGATACGGTGTGGCCCAGAACGCCAGCCAGGGCCGCCCCATGTGGATGATCGGGAAAGTGCCCGCGCACATCACCGCGAAGATCGTCATGGCCTCGGCAGCACGGTTGATGGAGGTGCGCCACCGTTGGCGGAACAAGAAGAGGATGGCTGAGATCAGAGTCCCGGCGTGGCCGATACCCACCCAGAACACGAAGTTCGTGATGTCGAAGGCCCAGCCCACCGTGCGATTGAGACCCCAGGTGCCGATGCCCCGGGTCACCGTCTGGTAGCCGCCCCAGACGCCCACCATCAGCATCGAAAGGGTGATTGAGATTGCAATCCACCAGGCCACGGGGGGTCTGCGCTCCGTGGGCCCGAACACTTCCTCGGTGACTTGGTGGTAGCTCTTGTTGCCGTCGATGAGCGGCAGGTTGTGGCCGTAGTGGTCCGCCTTGCCGATCGGCACGTCAGCGGGGCCCGTCAGCACATCGGCCTCATGCGCCATGGTGGCCTCCCTGCGCCTCGGTGGCGCCCCCATCTATCGCGAGGCCCCCCGTGGGCCTCGCTCTCGAGGCTTCGTGTGGCGAAGCCTCGGAGATGGAGCCTCCATTCCGGATTTTTGTCAGGTAGCTCACGGCAGGACCGATGCCCAACTCCCCGAGCACGAGGAATCGCTTGGGGTCGCGCATGACCTGGCTGATCCGGCTCTCGGGATCCTGCACATCCCCGAAGACGATGGCCTGGGCGGGGCAGCTCTGCATGCAGGCGGGCAACGCTTCCCCGTCCTTCAGGTCGCGGCCCTCGCTCTTGGCGGTGCTCTTGGCCACCATGAGGCGCTGCACGCAGAAGGAGCACTTCTCCATGACACCGCGGCTGCGGACGGTGACGTCCGGGTTCAGGCCCAGGCGCTCGAGTTCGCTTTGGTGCGGATACTCCCACCAGTTGAAGCGGCGGACTTTGTAGGGGCAATTGTTCGCGCAGTAGCGGGTGCCGACACAGCGGTTGTAAACCTGCTGGTTGAGGCCCTCCTCGCTATGTACCGTGGCCAGCACGGGGCAGACGTTTTCGCAGGGGGCCTGATCGCATTGCTGGCACATCATGGGCTGGTGCACCACGCCGGGTTCGGCTTCCGAGCCCGTGTAGTAGCGGTCGATGCGCAGCCAGTGCATCTCGCGCTTCCGGGCCACCTCGTCGCGGCCCACCACGGGGATGTTGTTTTCCATCTGGCAACCCACCACACACCCGGAGCAGCCCGTGCAGGCGCTGAGGTCGATCACCATGGCCCAGCGGTGCTGCCCGTGGGGATGCTCGCCGTAGACCGACGGCCCGGTCGGCTCATGGGGCCGGGCAGAGGCCGGATCGCGCAGGTAGGGCGCCAGGGCCATCTCCCGCACCAGTTCCCGCCCTTCGAGGCTGTGGTGATCCTGGGTGCAGGCCAACTGGATCCGGCCACTTCCTTTGCGCACCTGGAGGGGTGCAGGATCCGCCGCCAGGAATCCCGTCGAAAAGGTCCGCCAGGGATAGGCGTTCTTGCCGACGCCAAGCCCGGCCTTGCCGCCGGCGGTGCGGCCATAGCCCAGGGCCACGGCCAGGGTGCGGTCATCCAGGCCTGGTTGCACGACCACGGGCAGTTCCAATTCCAGCGGATGGCCCTCGGGGCGGACCCTCAGCAGATCGCCCTGTTCCAGCCCCAGGCGCGCGGCCGCAGCGGGGGAGACCTGGACGTAGTTGTCCCAAGTGGCCTTGGTGATGGGATCCGGCAGTTCCTGGAGGAAGGGGAGGTGGGCGTGGCGACCATCGCCGATGCCCACCTTGCCGTAGAGCAGCAACTCGTAGCCCGCGGTCCGGGCTGCCCGCGTCGTGCCCTCGACCCGGCCTTCCTGGTAGCGGGGTGCCGTCCCGGCACCGACTTCAGCGGCCCCCTTCTGCAGGGTGGCGTTCCAGAAGGAATCTGCATCTCCCATGTTCTTCTGCCGGGGGAACACGTCGGCCTTCCATCGGTTCTGGATCGCTTGCAGGGCCGAGGCCGGTCGGCCAGACCAGGCGCCGAAGGTCTCGACCGCGTCGCGGGTGTTGAACAGGGAATTCAACAACGGCTGTCCCAGAGCCACGGTGCCGGTCAGGGGCTCGGAATCCCGCCAGGTCTCCAGCCAGTGGTGGTCGGGCGCGAGGTGCGTGCACTGCGCGGCGCTTTCGTCCGCTGTCAGGGCCATGGAAATGCGGATGGGCACTTTCCCGAAGGCCGCAGCAAAGGCCACAGGCTGGTCATAGAGGGGATTGCTGCCAAGCAGAACCAGGGCCGCGACCTTGCCCTGCGACATCTCGCGGACCAGGGCCTCCAACGCGCCGTCATCCCCCTGCTTCTGCAGGCTGGGGTTAGCCAGATCCACCGTGCTGCCCTTATGGCCAAGCACGTGGTTGATCCGGGCGCAGAGTTCCTGGGCACGTAGGTCGTTGAGGCCGCAAAGGACTAGGCCATGGCCCCGATGCTGCTCCAGTGCGTGGGCGATGGCTTCGGCCTTGGCCATCAGGGGAGACGACAATGCCCCGACGTCCAGGGCCAATCCCAGCCGCTGCGCCAAGGTCTCCAGGAACGGCAACACCTCGGAAGGCGCCAGGCGAACCCGCTCATCGGCATTGCTGCCCGTGAGTGACATCCCGCTTTCCACTTGGATGTGCTTCGACATGGGCCGAGCGCGATCCGGGCCACGGCGCGAAGCATAGGCGCGGGTGAAGCCAACCGGATCGATCCAGGTGCCCAGGAAATCCGCCTCGATACCGATGATGAGGTCCGCCTCCTCCAGCCGGTAGCGCGGGATCAGTTTCTGGCCATGGGTGCGCTCGTAGGCCCCGGCGAGGGCCGCGCAACTGAAGGCATCCGCCTGCACCAGACGCCCGTCCTTGAAGGTGCCCAGGAAGGCCTGAATCGAAGCTTTCAACGTGGGGCTGGTGAGGGTTCCCGAGAGCACGCGCACCGCCGCGCCGGAGGCACGTAATTCGGCGAAACGCTGAGCCAGGTCGCCGTCCAGCTCTGGCCAGGCCACGTCCTTGCCATCCACTCGCGGCCCGCGCAGCCGGGATTCATCGTAGAGACCGCGCGTCTGGGCCTGGCCGATGGCGCAGAGGCCGCCGCGGCTCACGGGGTGGTCGGGATTGCCTTCCAACTTGATCGGGCGTCCATCCCGGCTCTTCGCCAGCACTCCGCAACCGGCAGAGCAGCCACCGCACACTGTGGCGTACCACTGGGCCACGCCGGGGGTTAGGCCCTCCTGGGCGTTCAGGTAGGGCATGGCCTTTTCGACCACCTTGCTCTTGCAGCCGAGAGCGAGGCCGGCGGCGAAGCCGATTCCCGAGAAACGGAAGAAGTCCCGGCGGGAGATCTGCCGGACGCTTTCACCGACAGGCAGTTCCTCGTCGAATTCGGGCTTCCGGATTCGGACCAATCCACGTCGTTCACCGAGGCTTTTCCAGGTCTTCATGGTCTCTCCTCAGTGGTGGCAGGCGGAGCAATCAGCCGGGGCCTGAGGGAGCCGGCCGGCCAGTTGCTGCTTCTGGTTTTCTTCGCGGTGGCAGGTGAGACATTCGCCCATGGTCAGGGCCTTCGCCTGCTCCACCCGCTCCATGCCCTGTACCTCGCCGTGGCAGGACTGGCAAGCCACCCCCGCCTGGATATGGCGGCTGTGGGGGAATTCGACATAGGCAGGAAGACGGTGGATGCGCACCCATTCGAAGCCCCGCCCTGAGGTGTACGTTTCGCGAAGCTTCTGGATCTCGGGGCTGGGGTCAGACTTCCCGAGTGGGGTGCCCGCCTTGTTGGTCACGGTCTCGTGGCACTTCATGCAGGTGCTGAGGGGCGGGATGCCCGCGTGGCGACTCGTCTCCGCCGCGGTGTGGCAGAACAGGCAGTCGATCTTCAGTTCGCCCGCATGCAGCGCGTGGGAGTAGGGGATGGGCTGGGCCGGCTTGTAGCCGCTCTGGTCCCCGAGCAGACGCGTGTCCAGGCTCAAGGCGAAGATCATGAGCGAGGCGCCGAGGGCCACCGCGCCCGTAATGGCCACGGTCCTCAGGTTCATTTGGCACCTCCTGTGCCAAACCCTACGGGCTTCGCCTTCGGCAAAGTGGCCCTTCGCTCCTGCTTCGGGCTCACCTTCGCCCCCTTCGATTCCAGATGACCACCTGGGGCCTACGCCAGAAGTAGTGGATCGGCACCACCAGGAAGTGAACCAGTCGGGTGAAAGGGATGAGGAGGATGACCAGGAAACCACTGAGGAAGTGGGTCTTCACCATCCACGGGAGGGGAGTGATGAATTCGGGGCGCGGGGAGCACTTGACCAGGCTCCACAGGTAGGGGGCAGCATTGGTGGAGAACCAGGAGCTGCCCCAGCGGTAGCGGATCGCCACGTCGATGCCGCTGGACACCTGATAAAGCAACACGGTGAGCAGCACGAGATCCAGCGGACTCGTCACCACCTTCACTCGTTTGTCCGTGAAACGGCGAATGATCAGAGCCACCACGCCCACCAATGCCAGCAAGGCCATGCTGAGTCCCGTGATCTCCAGCAGGTAGAGCCTGAGGGGACGGGCGTTCCAGGCCAGGATGGCCTCGGGCAGGAAGAAGGCGAAAAGGTGGCCGGACAGCACCCAGAGGATGCCCCAGTGCCAGAGGCTGGAGCCCCAGAAGAGGGCTTCGGTTTCCAGGAACTGACTGGAGAGGCTGGAATAACTGAAGGGCCGCCAGGTGAACCGCAGGATGCTCACCACGATGGCCAGGGCCAGGGCTACGTAGGGGAAGCCCACGAAGAGGAAGTTATTCAGCACAGGCCGCCTCCGCTGGTTTGCGATCTATGAGCGCCTAATAAAACCCCACGTCGCCGCGCGAGGGTCGCCGGGCGAGCGAGGCAAGGAACGCGAGTCGAAGCGTAGTGGGTGCTACGCGCGACGAGCGTGACGATGCGTCGAGACGCCCGCCGCCCCTCGCCCGGAGGGATGAAGCCAGGCGGGCGCCCCGCGGCGTCACGTCCCTTGAGCAACGAACCACGTTGCCCTGCGGGACCTTCCTGGCGGTGCATCCCGCCAGGCTTCATTGCGGCATCGTCGGGTTTTATTAGACGCTCAAAGGTGAAGATCAGATACAGCGCCTGCAGCACGTGGAGGTAGGCACTTTCCTTGTGGGCCGGGATGATTTTCTCTAGGGCCGGCAGGATGCAGTCGTCCACGAGATCCATGGCGTCAGGGGTCTCCAGCTTCATCCCAAGATCCAGCAGGGTGGGCAGGTGGTCGGGCATGTTATTGCCCTCCTCGATGCCGTTCTCGCGCAGGTGATGGCGCATCATCGCCATGAACTGCCCCCGCTGGTAGGTTTCCCCGAAGAGATGCCAGCCCAGGTCCATGCTGCAGTCCGGATTGAGGTCGAAGCCCCGGGTGTAGAGTTCCTGGAGTTCGCGCAACTCCAGGCCGCGGGCCACTAGGGCGAAAGCTTCCAGGTGTTCCTGGCAGGGATGGCCCGTGGCCATGGCGGCGTCCGCGACCGAGGCCGCCAGGGCCTGGGTCCGGTCGTCTGGATAGCGCAACAGCGCGCTGATGCCAGGAATGAGGTGACTCGGAAGTTTCATCAGAACCCCCTTTGGGGCTCTTCGCGGAAGCCGAAGCCCGCAGCCCCCTTCCGCTCGAGCGGATTGGTGAGTACTTCCACGGCCTGCTCCCGGTGCGAAGGCGGGATGACGAAGCGCTGCTCGAAGGTGCAGAGACTGGTGAGGCGGTAGATGGCCTCCGCCTGCTCAGGCGTGCAGTCCGCCGCGCGAAGGCCCGCCAGGGCCAGCGTCATGTCCACGTCGCCCACGGTCTGGGCCCGCTTCCAGGTGCGGATGGCCATCATCTTCTTCATGGCATAACGCACCGGAGCTTCCTGGCCGGCGCCGAAGAGGTTCGCCAGGTAGGCCATGGGCAGCCGGGCCTGGTCCAGGGGAGCGAAGATCTCGTCCACCGAGGTGGGATTCAGGGCCACGCCGTCCTCCACCGAGTAGGTGACGGGCCCCAGCGCCGGGACGTAGAACAGGCTGGGAAAGGTGCGGTATTCGGGATGGGGCGCCAGCGCGAGGCCCCATTCCTTCACGAACTGGTAGACGGGGCTGTTCCGGGCGGCCTTCAGAACCTGATCGCTGATCCCGTTCTTGATGGCCGAAGCGACCACCGTCGGATTGTTGGGATCGGCCAGGAGGTCGCGGTGGGCCGTCACCAGTTCTGCATCAGACTTCAGGCCGGCCGCCTCGATCTTGTCGGCATCGTACAGGAGCACGCCCATGTAGCGGATGCGGCCCACGCAGGAGTGGAAGCAGGCGGGGGCCTGGCCCGTCTCCACGCGGGGGTAGCAGAGCAGGCACTTCTCGGACTTGCCTGTGCTCCAGTTGTAGAAGACCTTCTTGTAGGGGCAGGCGCTCACGCAATAGCGCCAGCCCTTGCAGACATTCTGGTTCACAAGGACGATGCCGTCCTCCCCCCGCTTGTAGATCGCGCCACTGGGGCAGGCTGCCACGCAGGCGGGATTCGCGCAGTGGTTGCAGATGCGCGGGAGGTAGAACATCACCAGGGTCTCGATGGACAGCAACTGCAGGCGCTGTTCCTCCGTCAGTGCCTCAAGGTTCACGTCGTTGCGGGCGTAGAGCGTGGAACCACCGAGATCGTCGTCCCAATTGGGGCCGGATTCGATATCGATGTACTCGCCCGTGACCTTGCTGATGGGGATGGCCGTGGGCTGGTCGTCCTGCTCGGGGCCAGTGAAGAGGTCCTCATAGCGGTAGGTCCAGGGCTCGTAGTACTCGTCCATGGTGGGCATGGAGGGCTGGTGGAAGATCTTCTGGAGGAACTTGCCCTTGGACGTGAGGCGAAGCTGGAGCTTGCCGTCCTTCACCACCCAGCCGCCCTTGTATTCCTGCTGATTTTCCCACTGGGTGGGATAGCCGGTGCCGGGCTTGGTCTCCACATTGTTCCACCACATGTAGTCGGCGCCCTTGCGGTCGGTCCACACGTTCTTGCAGGCCACGGAACAGGTGTGGCAACCGATGCACTTATCCAGGTGGAAGACCATCGCCACTTGAGAGCGGATATCCATGTTGGGTTCCTCCTACCAGACCAGCTGGCCGAGCTTGCGGACGTAAACCACCGTTTCCCGGTTCACACCGGTGGGACCCCAATAGTTGAAGTGGTAGGAGAACTGCCCGTAGCCGCCCACCATCAGGTTCGGCTTCAGGCGCGTGCGGGTGAGGCTGTTGTTCATGCCCGCCCGCTTCATGCCACGCAGAGGTGACTTGGGCACCCCGTACGTGCGCTCCGTGGCGTGGTACTGGAAGCAGGCGCCCCTGGGGATGCGGGCGCTGACGCAGCAGCGGGCGACCACTACCCCATTGTCGTTGTGGACCTCCACCCAGTCGTTATCCTTTAAACCGATGGACGCGGCATCCTCTTCGCTAAGCCAGATCGGATCCATGCCGCGCGACAGGGTCGTCATGCGCTCCGTGTCGCCATAGGTGGAATGGATGTGCCACTTCCCGTGGGGCGTGAGGAAGTTCAAGAGCAGGGTGTTGCCTTCGCGCTTGGAGCAACTCAGGTCGCCAAGGATCTGGGCCGGTGGCGTCGGCTTGTAGGTGGGCAGGTGCTCGCCGAAGGCCAGGTAGCCCTCGTGATCCAGGTAGCAGTGCTGGCGGCCGGTGAGGGTGCGCCAGGGCACCATGCGTTCCACGTTGTAGGTGAAGGCAGAGTAGGGCCGCTTGTCGTCCACGATGCCCGACCAGCAGGGGCTGTTGATGACCCGTCGCGGCTGGGCGAGCAGATTCTGGAAGTTGGCGCGAACGCCACGGTAGGGCTCGGCCAGATCCTTGAGGGGCAAGCCAGTGCGCCCCTCCATATACTCATAGGCGCGATAGGCCAGCTCGCCGTTGGTTTCCGGGGCCAGGTGCAGCAGCACGTTGGCGGCATCGATATCCTCGGCCAGGCTGGGGCGGGTGTGGCCATCCACCACCACCGTGGGGTGGGTCTCCAGCATCTTGTCGTAGATGTCCTCGATGGGGTATTTCACGCCGTGGGCGCCGAGGCCTTGTTCGCGGACCAGGGGCCCCAAGGAAATGAACTTCTCGTAGATCGTCTTGTAGTCGCGGGTGACCACCTTCAGGCCTGGCATGGTTTTCCCGGGGATGGCTTCGCACTCGCCCGCCATCCAGTCACGGATGTGAGGCTGCGCGATCTCCGCCGGTGTGTCATGGGCCAGGGGCGTCGACACGAGGTCTTCAATGGGGTTGGGCAGATGCTTGGCAGCCAGTTCGCTGAGGCACTTGGCCATCCCCTTGAAGATGTCCCAGTCGCTTTGGGATTCCCAGCAGGGCGGCACGGCCGCGGATAGCGGGTTGATGAAGCTGTGCATGTCCGTGGAGTTGAGGTCGGTCTTTTCGTACCAAGTGGCCGTGGGCAGCACGATGTCGCTGTAGAGGGCCGAGGTGTCCATGCGGAAGTTGATGTCCACTACCAGGTCCATCTTTCCGGTGACGGTGGGCCGCCAGACCACGTCCTTGAGCGTGCCTTCGGCGACCTCCTCGGCGATGGCGTTGCTGTGGGTGCCGAGGTAGTGCTTCAGGAAGAATTCGTGGCCCTTGGCGCTGGTGCCGATGGCATTTCCGCGCCATATGAACCAGATCCGGGGCCAGTTCTCGGCGGCATCGGGGTCCTCCACGGAAAAGCGGAGATCCTTCTTCTTCAGGCGGTCCACGGTGCTGGCGATGATGGCCGCCTCATCCTTGGCACCGGCCTTCCGGGCATCGGCCACCACGTTCATGGGGCTTTCATTGTACTGAGGGTAGAAGGGCAGCCAGCCGCTGCGCACGGCCCGGGTCTGCATGTTCATGCAGTGACCTTCCACCAGCTCACTGCCATCTGGCACGGTGTTGTATTCCTTGAACTCCTTCTCGTAGCGCCACTGATCGGAATTGACATAGTGCCAACTGGGCCCGTTCTGCAGGCGGTTCACTGGGATCCAGTCACGGGCCATGGCGATGGCCGACCAGGGGGCCACGGGGGCCAGCTTCTCCTGGCCCACGTAGTGGGCGAGGCCGCCACCATTGGTGCCGATGCAGCCGCAGAAGACCAGGGCGTGTTGCGCGGCGCGGTAGATGAGGTTGTTGTGGTACCAGTGGTTGATGCCGGCGCCGATGATGACGGTGCACTTGCCCTTGGTGAGTTCGGCGGTGCGGGCCCATTCCCGGGCGAAGCGCAGCACGTTTTGGCGCGATAGGCCCGTAATGCGCTCCTGCCAGGCTGGCGTGTAGACGCCCTTGGCATCGTTGTAGTCCTTCGGGTAGGCCCCGCCGAGGCCGCGCTCCACGCCGAACTGGGCCATGAGCAAGTCGTAGACCGTGGTGACGAGGGCCGTGCCGCCGTCCGCCAGGGCGATCTTTCGCACCGGCACGCCGCGGAAACAGGTGCTGCCGTCGGCGAAATCATCAAACTGGACCTGCTCGGATTCCCGGCCAAGAAAAGTGAGTGAAGGCGCGATGGGACTGTCGTCCTTGCCGTCCTGTAGCAGGAGATTCCACTGGCCCTGCTTGGTGCCCCAGCGGTGACCCACGGAGCCCTTGGGCATCTTCGGAGTACTGGATTCCTCGTCCCACATGAGGAATTTCCATTCCCCGTGTTCCTCCTCTGAATACTTGGAGAGGCGCCCAGCCCGCAGCAGTTGGCCGGGGCGGTAGCCGCCATTGATCTCGGTCAGCTCCACCAGGAAGGGCCCATCCGTGTAAGTCTTCTGGTAGTCCAGGAAGAAAGGCACCTGCTTCTGGTGGTGGAATTCGGTGAGGATGACGTGGTTCACGGCCATCCAGAAGGCGCCGTCCTGGCCCTGATGGATGGGCATCCACTCGTCCGCGTACTTGGCCACCTGGTTGAAATCGGGGCTGAACACCACCATCTTCGTGCCGTTGTGGCGGCTCTCGGCGGCAAAGTGGCAGTCCGGCGTGCGGGTCATGTTGAGGTTGCTGCCCATGACGGCGAGGAACTTGGCGTTGTACCAGTCGGCGCTTTCCTGAACGTCCGTCTGCTCGCCCCACATCTCGGGGCTGCTGGGCGGCAGATCGCAATACCAGTCGTAGAAGCTGAGGTTGGTGCCACCCATCAGCTGGATGAACCGCGAGCCTGCGGCATAGCTCAGCATGGACATGGCCGGGATGGGGCTGAAGCCCGCGATGCGATCCGGGCCGTGGGTCTTGATGGTGTGGATATTGGCCGCGGCGATGAGCTCGTTCACCTGATCCCAGGAGGCTCGGCGGAAACCCCCCTTGCCCCGGGCCCGCTGGTAGCGGGACCGCTTGTCCGGATCGCTCTGGATGCTGGCCCAGGCGGCGACGGGATCCTCGTGGCGTCCCCTGGCTTCTTGCCAAAGGTCCATCAGGGCCCCGCGCATGTAGGGGAACTTCACCCGCAACGGACTGTAGAGGTACCAGGAGAAGCTGATGCCCCGCTGGCAACCGCGGGGTTCGTAGGGGGGCACCTTCTCGTCCAGCAGGGGGTAGTCCACCACCTGAAGTTCCCAGGTGACGATCCCTTCCTTCACGTAGATGTTCCAGCCGCAGCTGCCCGTGCAGTTCACGCCATGGGTGCTGCGCACGACCTTGTCGTGGGCCCACCGGTTCCGGTAGAACTCCTCCCAGGAGCGGGTCTCGGGGTCGACGATATCGGTGATCCAGTGGCTTTGCTTGCGCTCGGTCATGTCATTTCCTTCCTGGATTCATATCTATTCATTCCGGGATCAGGTGTGGGAAGCCGGCTTTGCCTGGTTCCCGCACGGACAGCATCAACCTCGGTGCTTGAGGTTGCGGCGCACGCCGCGGAGGCGGCGGCGACCGAGGTGGCCACTCAGCAACATTCCGGAGATGAGGCCGACGATCCCGAGAACTGGGAACACCATGTCGGTCCGAGCCGGGGGCTGGGAGCTGATGCTTTTGAGGAAAGATCCCACCTGAAAAGCCTCTTCTGCGGTGATGGGGGTCTTCTGGAAGACCCCTTGCATGGTAGGGAAGGCAGGATTCTCAATGGCGGACACGAGACCGATGCCCAACTTCCCGGAGGCCCCCGTCAAGTCAGGCCCCAATCGGCCACCCCCAAAGCCGCGGAGGCCCTGGGCGCTGTGGCAGGACAGGCAGGAGGGCGCTCCTGAAGCAAAGCGGGTCAAGCCCAGGAAAAGCTGTTGCCCACCCCGGATGTCAGCGGCGGTCGCCGGGCGAGAGATGGCCGCGGTGCCGAGGGTCCTGCCGGCGGCCGTGGTGTCGTCGATGAGCTTGAGCAGGGCCAGGGCTTCGGCGGTTGTGACCCCCAGGTCAGGCATCCGCGTGCCGTTGAACTCCCGGAGGAGGGAAGCCGCCGTGGGATCACCCCCATCCAGGAGGCTGGAGGGCATCTGGATGAAACGGGCCGACCAGTCGTGGGGTCGGCGTTGCCCTAGCCCCTTGAGATCCGGGCCCACCTTTCGGCCAGCTCCGATGGTGTGGCAGCTCATGCAGCTCTTTCGGAACTGGACCTCGGCGTCCTGAGCGGCCAGGCCCCCGGGCAAAAGGCTCATCAGAACTGATAGCAAAGCCAGTCGTGGTGCGGTCCTGGGGAACACAACACCTCCTCGACGGAGCGGCCGACGTCGAACGTAGGCAGTTTTAGGATGAAATGATCGGAAATAGTGCCCAAGTATGAGCCGCCTTTTCGGGTCCGCGCAAGGGGGCTGACAAAAAAGATGTTGAATTTGTGACCATTTTGCAAATGCTTAAATAATTATATTTACAAATTTTTAGTTCACAACTAATTTATTCTCACCAATCTCATCACCCCGCCGAACGACCTCTTCGTAATGTCTTGGCAACCATGGCCCGCAGCAGTGATTTTTTGGAAACCCCATGAAATTGGGCATGGCGTGCCAATCCATCCGTGCTTATATTCGGATCATTAAATCCTTTTAAATCCCCCTGGACGGTTCATGCACCATTCCGAATCCGGCTTGCCCCATCCGCGCAGCATCTTCCACGCGCCAACCCGGTATGCGTTGCAGGCCCTGGTTTGCCTGCCTGACGACGGCACCTATCGTTTGGCCCGCAACCTGGCCAGCGAGGTCGGCATTCCCGGCCCCTTCCTGGCCAAGATCCTTCAGACGCTTGGCCACGCCGGAATCCTGGAGTCCCAACGGGGCCCCACTGGCGGCTTCCGCCTAAACAGGGCCCCCGAACACATCACGCTGAAAGACATCGTCTCAGCCATGGAAGGTCCCGAACCCTTTGAGGAATGCCTTCTGGGGCATCACGGCGACAAGGATGGCTGCCACTGCCCCATTCGACCGGCCTGGGATCTCCTTCAAAACCTACTGACCACAGTCCTGGCAACGACTTCCCTCCGTGATCTCCAGTTAGCCCAGCACGGGTCTGGCCCCCCTGAGGATTCGGATAGCCCGGTAGCTGCCCCGGTGTAATGCCATTTACAGACCTATGACCCGAATTACCTCCTTACCTTTCCGTCAATGGTTTATTTTAAGATATAGATGTCCTAATTTATAATTCCCGGAGCCGCCATGCCGGAACGGTCCCAAGCCTACGCAGCTCTGGCCATGAGCACCCTGGCCTTCACCCTCTGCTTCGCCGTATGGACCCTGAACGGGGTCCTGGTCACCTTCCTGGTGGAGAACGGTCTCTTCCGCTGGGACACCGCCCAGATCGGATGGCTCATCGGAATCCCGGTGCTTACGGGTTCCGTCATGCGACTGCCCGTGGGTCTGCTGACGGATCGCTTCGGTGGCCGGAAGGTCTACACCATCCTGCTGTTGCTCGCCGCCTTGCCCACCTGGCTGCTGGGCAACGTCAACAGCTACCAGGGCTTCATCCTGGCCTCTCTCGGCTTTGGATTGTCCGGGGCGGCCTTCGCAGTGGGCATCGCCTATTCAAGCGTATGGTTCAGCAAGGCCCGCCAGGGTACGGCCCTGGGCATCTTCGGGGCAGGCAACGCGGGATCTGCCATCACCAGCATGGGGGCCCCATTGCTCCTCAGGAAACTCACCGCTGGCGGGAGCAATCTGGAGGCCTGGCGGACACTGCCCAAGATCTATGCCGGAGCCCTCCTGGTCATGGCCGTGGTCTTCTTCCTGACCACCCAGGAAAAGAAAGTGGAAGCCGCGAAAGGGAAGTCGTTCGGCCAGTTGCTCGCTCCGTTGAGCAACGTCCGCGTGTGGCGCTTCGGGCTCTACTACTTCCTCGTCTTCGGCTGTTTCGTGGCCCTGGCCCAGTGGTTGATCCCCTACTACGTGGGCGTCTACGGCATGAGCTTGGTGATGGCGGGGCTCCTGGCCTCCCTATTCAGCCTCCCTTCGGGTCTCATCCGTGCAGCCGGCGGCTGGATGTCCGACCGTTTCGGGGCCCGGATGGTGATGTACTGGACCTTCGGGCTCAGCATCTTCGCCTGTGCGGCCCTCATGGTGCCGCGCATGTCCATCGAGAGCCCCGGTCCCTCCGTGCTCGCCCAGATTGGTGGCGTGGTATCCGAGGTGAGTGCCGAACACATCACAGTCGGCGACACGACCTATCCCCTTCGCATCAAGAGTCCCGAACCGGACGCCCAGAACGAGAAGATGATGGTGCTTCCCCAGAGCCGCTTCTGGCAGACCGCCGTGGTGAAGCCGGGTGACCGTGTGAAGAAACGGCAGTTGCTGGCCTCGGGCACCACCCATGTGTTCTTCCAGGCCAACGTGTGGATCTTCACCTTCCTCGTCTTCATGGTGGGGATCGTATGGGGGATCGGGAAGGCCGCCGTCTACCGCTATATCCCGGACTACTTCCCGGACGAGGTTGGGGTGGTGGGCGGCATCGTGGGCGTGATCGGCGGCCTCGGCGGATTCGCCGGACCCATCCTCTTCGGCTACCTGCTCCGCGCCACGGGCCTGTGGACGACCATGTGGATGTTCCTCATGGTCCTATCGACCATCTGCCTGGTCTGGCTTCACACTGTGGTGCGCCGGATCACCCGCGAGCAAAACGAAACCCTCTACACCCGCTTCGAGCAGCCGAAATCTGCCCTTGCCTCAGCGGAAGTCGTCGAACCCACCGGAACCTGACCTCGGAGATTCCCATGGCCAAACTCACTGACTGGAACCCCGAGGATGCCCAAGCCTGGGCCGCGGGCGGCAGTCGCATCGCATGGCGAAACCTTGCCGTCTCCGTGCCCGCCCTGCTGTCCGCATTCTCCATTTGGATGTTCTGGAGCGTGCTGACGGTCCGCATGAAGGAGGCTGGCTTCCCCTTCACCCCAGCCCAGCTCTTCACCCTCATCAGCATTGCGGGGCTGAGTGGCGCCACGTTGCGTATTCCCAGTTCCTTCCTGGTGAGCCTGGCCGGAGGCCGCAACACCGTGGCGCTCACCACGGCCTTGCTGGTGGCCCCCGCCCTGGGTGCGGGCATCGCCCTGCAGGACAAGGCCACGCCCTTTGCCACGTTTACGATTCTGGCTGCCCTCAGTGGCATCGGCGGCGGCAACTTCGCCTCCTCCATGGCCAACATCAACGGCTTCTTCCCCAAGCGCCTGGCCGGCCTGGCCCTGGGCTTGAATGCCGGTATCGGCAATCTGGGCGTCAGCATCATGCAGATCCTGGTGCCTTCAGTCATGGGCGCTTCGATGTTCGGCGCGTTGGCAGGAGCCCCGCATCTGAATGCCGCCGGCCGCCAGCTTTGGGTTCAGAACGGTGCCCTGGTCTGGGTACCCTTCCTGATCGTCGTGGCAGTCCTGGCCTGGTTCCTCATGGACAACCGCGAAGACCAGGATTGCGAACCCACCCGTGTCGCCTTGCTGAAGATCCTCGGACTCCATGTCATCGGCTTCGCCGCCACAGCCATGGGCGTCCTCCTGTTGTTGCGTTTCAAGCTGGGCCTCGCTGCCCAGATGGGCGTACTGGTGCTGACGATCCTCGTCTGCCTGAGACTGATGAAGCTCCTCCCCGGCAAGATCAAGACGGGCCTCGACGCCCAGTTCGCCATCTTCCCCAAGAAGCACACCTGGATCATGACGGTGCTTTACCTCATGACCTTCGGCAGCTTCATCGGCTTCAGTTCCGCTTTACCTCTGCTGATCAAGGTGGTGTTTGGACGCTACCCCGTGGGTGTGCTGAATCCGCATAGCCCCAACCCCCTGGCCTATGCCTTCCTGGGGCCTCTGGTGGGCTCCCTCGTGCGACCCATTGGCGGCATGCTCTCGGACAAGTTCCGTGGCTCACGCGTGACCCAGTGGGCCACCGTACTGATGATTCTCGGCGCGGTGGGCGTGGCCCACTTCGTCAAGCTGGCCCAGTCCGCGCCCGATCCCGCTGTCCACTTCATGCCCTTCCTCATCCTCTTCCTGCTGCTCTTCGTGGCCTCGGGCCTGGGCAACGGCTCCACCTTTCAAATGGTGCCTTTCATTTTCGAGCCCAAGCTCGCCGGTCCGGTTCTAGGCTGGACGTCCGCAGGGGCAGCCTATGGCGCTTTCATCATCCCGGCCATCTTCAAGATCCAGGTGGATGCAGGAAAGGTGGAATTCGCCCTCTACGGCTTTGCTGCCTTCTACGTTGTTTGCCTTGTCCTCAACTGGTGGTACTACGCGCGGAAGAACGCCGAAGTGCATTGTTAGATCGTGGTGTCGCTGGGACCGAGTTGAGGGCGCTTGAGGCGGCCCGAGCTCCTATCAGCGGCTCACTTTAAGAACATCACGGAAGCCATGGCACACAGTGAAAGCAAGAGATTCAGACCGACGAGAATCCGCGTTTTATTCAGGAATAGCGCTGCTTCTGACCATTCAGAAGCGGCGCTGTGGGCTCGTAGTTTGGGATAGAGAATGAGATAGATGTAACCGAACACACTGGCCATCACCAAACCCAAAACCATCATGATTTGCCAACCAAGGGGCGCGACCCTGAATCCTGTCTGGAAAAGCATGAAGAAGCCACTCAGGACGATGACGACAACTGCATATGCAACGAATAGAAAGAACCGATCAAAGGTCGCAACCCAGAGTGGCAACCTTTTGGGCGGATCAAGAACCTGCGCAACTGCGGGGCGAAGGCAGAAATAGGCGAAGAACATTCCGCCAACCCAAACGATGGCGCTGGAAAGATGCAGGAAGATCAAGGTTTGTCGGAGCATGACATCGAGTATGGGTGGGATTCACCCTGTCGCCCGAAAGGAAAGGATAACCAAGTCCTAATTTGAGTGAAAAAGGGAAGGGTCAAGGCCCCTTGCTCAGGGCTTCTTGCCGGGAATCCGATCCCTGGCTTCTTTCTGATGCCGGATGTCCATGAGTTGCAGATCCCGGATGGTGGCCTCGGTCATGGACGCCACCACCTGGGCCTTTACAACACCCCAGGCGTCATGGAGCGGGCAGGGGTCATCCCCGCCACAGGTGGGAAAGCCCATGATGCAGCCGTCCAGGGAATGGGGCCCTTCCAGGGCGATCACTACCTCCCCAACCGTGATGCGATGGGAGGGCCGAGTGAGGCGGAACCCGCCCTTGGGTCCGCGCACGGAAGCCAGGATGTCGGCCTGCACGAGGCCCTGGAGGATCTTGGCGAGGTACGGTCCCGGCAGCTCCAGTTGGGAGGCCAGGTCCTTTGCTAGGCTGAAGGTCCCGTCCTCGGGAAGGGCCGCGAGGGCGCGCAGGGCATAGCCAGTGGCGGTGGAGAAGAGCATTCCGGAATCCTTTTTCTGATTATAGGATCTTAGAGTGTGTTTCAGAATTCCCTCGATCCGCGACGATGTCCAGCCGCGTGATCTGGCAAGGCGGCGCGCGATGGGCGATGCGGGACATCGTTCGAGCGCGCCAACGCTGCTGGGCGCGCGGCTGGACCTCGTCCCTTCGGGCTGGGGCGGCGGGGAGGCTCCGCCTCCGCTAGCTTGCGAGCGGGAGCCACGCACCGCGTGGCGTAAGGCGGAGGGCCTGACATTGTCCAGGGCCCTCAACATGGAACCACCATGCCAGCGGGCCCTGTCCTAGCCAGGCTCGCCCGTCGCTCCCAGCGCGGGTCGTGCGAATTCTAAAACACACTCTGAGGGGTGGATTCCGGAGTCCAGCCCGATTGTGACCGATGTCGGGGCAAGGGTCAGAGCAGGGCGCGCCAGAGCAGCAGGAGACCCAGCACGCTCAGGCCCCCTTCCCGCCAGCCCAGGGTGCGGGCCGGGAGGGGACGGTAGGGCACCAGGGCCCTCAGATAGAGCAGGACCGTCCAGCCAGTCCACAGCAAGCCCATGAGGCCCCGGGGCGCCAGCAGGAAGGCCGAGGCCCCGAGCAAGAGCAGATGCAGGGCGTGGACGGGGAGCAGGCGGCGCTTCAGCTCCAGGGGGTCGAGCTGGTGGGCGTGGCCCAGGAACCGCCGCACATGGGCCAGGTTGGCGCCCCCTACAAGGGTGACCAACAGCCAGACGCGACCGGCCTCGCCACAGGTGCTGCCGCCTGCCACCAGCATGGTGGCCGCCAGGCCCGCGAAGGCGCCCTGGGCCGCCAGTTCCACCGTGAGGGTTCGAACGGTACGCTGAAGGTCGGCGCGCAGGGCGAAGAAGATGAGGGGTGCCACGAAGGCCAGGGGAATCAGGAACCGGGGGCCCGAAAGGACCAGGGCGAGCATTCCGAAGAGCACAGCAAGGCCCCCGAACAGAACCAGGGCTCGGAGTTGCAGGGGCTCCTTCTGGCCGCTGAGGATGCGGCGGAGCGGGGGGCGTCCCAGGAAGAAGGCCAGGGCGGCGAGACCCAGCAGAAACGCTGCGGGACAGGGTTTGAGCAGCAGCCCCAGGACCAGCGGAAAGCCGAGCATGAACCAACTGCCGTGCTCGGCAGGGAAGAGGGAACGCCAGGGGGGAAGGGTGTGGGTCATTTCGGTATCCAAGATCCGAAATAGAGTCTGCTCGGAATTCTTCCCACAGGCCATGCGGCCCGTCACATCTCAGATGAAATGAGCCGCAGGCCCTCCAGGGCTTCCTCCATGGTCAGGAAAACCGGCAGACCCGCCCGCCGCAGCCCCTGCCGGTAGGCGTCGAAGAGGGGGCCGCCTTCCACGGCCACGCCGACCCACTTGCCGCTGGTTTCGGCCAGGGCGGCCAGGGCGGCGGCGAAGGGGCCGTAGACGGCGGGATCGGTGGTGTCGAGGCGCTTCGTCAACGGCACCAGACCCACGACGACCACATCGGCCTCCGTGTCCAGCAGTAGGCGCACCGAGGCCAGGTAGGCGGCTTCGTCGGCCATGGGCGTGAGGTCCAGGGGCAGCCGCGGACTCACCAGCCCAGTGAGTCCCTGGGCCTCGATAGTGGCGGCCAGGGCGGCGGTTTCGGCCTGCGTCAGCTGGGTGCCGTGGCAGGACCCGCCCAGCAGGTCGGCGGAAACCACGGACTCGAAACCCGCGTTGGTCAGGACCGCCACCGAAGCGGGCCGGCCCAGGGGGAAGGCTCCCAGCCAGGTGAGGGCGGCGTCGAAGGCCTCCATGCGCTCGGCGAGCAGCACGCCTGACCGGCGCAGCACGCTGGCCTGCAGCGCGTGGTCACCCGCCAGGGCGCCGGTGTGGCTGCTGGCGGCGGCCATGCCCTCCTGGCTGCGACCGCCCTTGTAGAGCAGCACCCGGCGGCCCGACGCCCGCAGGGCCTGGGCGGCTTTCGCCGTGGCCTGCAGATCACCGGGGGCGAACCCTTCGAGGTAGGCCCCGACCACTTTCACGGCAGGGTCGGACGCAAAGCCATTCAGGAAATCGGAGCAGCGCAGGTCCATCTGGTTTCCGATGGCCACGGCGGCGCGCAGGCCCAGCTCCGTGCGGCGGCTCAGGCGCGTGATGAGGAAGGCGCCGCTCTGGCTCACCAGGGCCACATGGCCGGGCTTGGCCGCGAGGGGCAGCTTGACCTCGGGAATGAAGAGCGTGTTGAGCGCCTGGTCGGGACTGAAGAGGCCCAGGCCGTTGGGTCCGACGATGGCCGGCGTCCACTTGCCGGCCCGGCGGTGTTCAGCGAGGCAGGCCACCAGCCGCAGACCGAGGCCCTCGGTGTCGGCGCCGTCCCCGAGGCCCCCGGCCACCAGGTAGACCACGGTGGCGCCACCCCCCTGGCGACAGAGCTGCTCCACGGCCTCCAGGGTCTGGAGCGCGGGCAGGGAGAGAATGAGCTGATCTGTGGGGGCCGCCGCCAGTTCGGCCACCGAGGCCAAACAGGGCAACCCCAGGAACTCCGACGCTCCGGGCTTGATGAGGCGGAGCGCGCTTTCGGGTAGCTTCGACTTCCGCACGTTCTCCAGGATGATGCGACCCACGGTGCCTTCGCGGCTGGAGATTCCGGCGAGGACGAGGTTCCTGGGATTCAGCAGGGCCTGGTACCAGGCCGGATCGGGCGATGCGATGGGGGCGGAGCTGTCAGCTTCCAGAGTACCAACCCCATCCAGCGCGGTGGGCAGGCCTCCGCTGTCCAGCACCACCGGATTGAGTTCCAGCAGGGTGACACCCTCCCGCTCCAGGCCAGCCACCGCGCGCCAAAGGCCCTGGAGGAAGGCCAGCAGTTTGGGTTCGTCGGTGAGGGCCTCGGTGCCCCGCTGGTGGCCCAGCCAGGTGCGTCCCAGCCAGTGGGCGCGAAGGTCCGCGAGGGCCCCGTCCGGCGTGGTGAGGGCGATGGGCCAGATGAGGGGCGGGGCCAGCGCAGCCCAGGCGTCGGCCTGCAAGCCGCCGATGCCGCAGACCACCAGCCAGCCCGCATCGGGATCCCGCTTGAGCGAAACGAAGGCTTCCGTCGGCAGGCCCGCCAGGCGCTTGAAGGCCACCTTCTCGCAGACCAGGCCCCCGATCCAGGGATGCTCGGGCACCCGCTGCCGCATGGCCGCAGCCTCGGCCTTCAGCGCTTCGGCGTCGAAGGTGCCGAAGTGCACCGCGCCCTGGTCGGACTTGTGCCAGAGCTGGTCGGCGATGCCCTTGAGCACGATGGGTTCGCCGGGGGCGAAGGGCAGGGGGCCGGAGTCCAGGAAGCCATGCCGCGGCACCCGCAGGCCCGCGGCGGCGAGCAGGCCGTAGGCCCGCCCCTCGTGGAGGAATCCCGGGGCTCCGTTCATGTCACGCTCCTACCGTTTCCTGGACCAGGCCGCGTCCGGCGTCAAAGGCTTGCAGGTTCTTCTCGGTGACGCGGGCGCCCTTGGCTTCGAACCGCTCGGAAATGACCGCTCGCCAGGTGGCCTCGGCCACCGGCAGGAATTTCGAGGCCATGCCCAGCAGGGCCATGCCCCCGGCCTGGCGGTGGTTGAGGCGGCGGGCCAGGTCCTCGGTGTCCACCAGGTGCGCCCCGCGCACGGCCTTCAGGGCGGCGTACACGTCGTCCAAGGGCGGATAGCCCGCCATGTCTGTCTGCGGCTCCTCGGACACCACCAGGTGGCCGTCCAGGCGCAGCATGGCCACGTAGCGGAGGGCCTCCAGGGGTTCGAGGGCGATGAGCAGGTCCGCGCAACCCTCGTCGATGATGGGCGAGCTGAGGGGGACTTCCGAGAAGCAGACCTGGGCGTGGACACTGCCGCCCCGCTGGCTCATGCCGTGGATTTCGGACTGTAGCGCGTGGAGCTTGCTGCGGCGCAGGGCCTCGAGGACGACCTGGGCGAGGGACAGCGCCCCTTGGCCGCCGACGCCGCAAAGGACGATGCCGTGAATGCGGGGATCGCTCATGACAGAACCTCTGGGGTGCAGCAGGCGTGCTCGTGGCGGGCCTTTTCCTCGCGGTCGTGGTCCTTCAGCAGGCCCCGGCGGAGGGATTGAATGCATTCGCGCCGGAAGACGACCACCGAGGGGCCGGCATGCTGAAGGGCGGATTCCATGGCCTTCACGTTGGCCTCGTGCTGCTTGGGCAGGGGCGTGAGCACCTGGAGCTGGGCCGCGGGGATCCCCATGCCCAGCACCATGCGCTCGACCTGATCCAGGGCCTGGCTGGGCTGCTGACCCGTCATGCCCACCACGCGGTTGTCGAGAATCATGATGGTGACGTTCACGCCCGAACCGGCGGCCGTCAACAGGGCGGGCAGGCCACTGTGGCCGAAGGTGGAATCGCCGATGACCGCGACCGAGGGGGTCTGGCCGGCCATGGCGGCTCCCACGGCCATGCTGATGCTGGCGCCCATCTCGACCACGGCATGGATGGCGCCCATGGGTTCCTGGGCCGCCAGGGTGTAGCAGCCGATGTCGCCGAAGACGCGGGCGTCAGACACGCCGAGGTTTTGCAGGGCTTCCTGCATGGCTTCGTAGGCATCCACGTGGCCGCAACCGTCGCAGAAGCGCGGAGCGCGCACGGGCAGGTCGAGGGCAATGGCCGCCTTGCCGGCCGCGGTGGTCAAGTCCAGGGCGGTCTTCAGCAAGCGGGGGCTGAGCTCGCCGGTGCGGGGAATGGCGCCATCCAGCCGCCCGTGGATCGTCGCCCTGCCGCGCAGGCCCAAGCGTTCCTCGAGCACCGGGTAGTCCTCTTCAAAGACGAATACCTCATCCACCAGGGCGAGGAAGGCCGTTTCGAGCTGCGGATCCAGGGGGTAGGCGGCGATGTCCAGGCGCGGGAGCGTAGTCAGGGCGGGGTGTTCCAGGGCCAATTGTTCGAAGTAGGCGCGGCCCATACCTGCCAGGGCGACGCCGCGGCGCCCGGTCCCGGGCCTGAGGACGTTCAGGGGCGCCAGGTCCGCGATCATCCGGGGCTGCTTGGCCAGCAGATCCACATAGCGGCGGCGGGCATTGGAAGGGATCAGCACCCAGTCCTGCACTGTGGCCTTTGGGGCGACCCCCAGGCCCGTGGGGGCGAGGGTCTCGCGGCGGACCATGGGGGCCCGGCAGTGGGCCAGGCGGGTGACCACGCGCACCATCACGGGAACCTGCAGGGCCTCGGACAGCTCGAAGGCCCGCCCGGTGAAGTCGTAGCACTCCTGGACGGTGCTGGGTTCGAGACAGGGCAGCCAGGCGAACTCGGCCAGCCGGCGGCTGTCCTGCTCATTCTGGCTACTATGCATACCCGGGTCGTCCGCCACGAGGAGCACCAATCCCCCCCGCACGCCGGTCAGGGCCGAATTGGCGTAGGCGTCCAAGGCCACATTCAGGCCCACATGCTTCATGGTCACGAGGGTGCGGTGTCCGGCGTAGCTCACCCCGAGGGCGAGGTCATAGGCTACCTTTTCATTGGCGGCCCAGTGAGCCACGCGACCTACGTGACTCTGGGGTTCGGCGTGGATCATGGCCTCGACGAACTCGAATCCCTCGGTGGACGGCGTGCCCGGGTAGCCGAACGCGCCCTTGACACCGGCATCGAAGGCGGCACAACCCACCGCTTCCACTCCCAGCGCAAGGCTGTGATGACCCATGAAAACCTCCAGCCATGACCAGCCAAGAAGTATGTTGGCCACGGCCAGTGCCGGGGGTCACACGGAGGTCCGCCGCCTCGCGGTGTGCGCGCTGTCACAGACGACGGTCTGACCAGTCGGCCCCGGGGGGAAGAATCCAGGGGAACCTTTCCCAGTGCTCTACGTCACAATCCTGTCGAATAAGAGGACTTTAGTTTTGCATACATATAAATTATTTGCCTTATTTTTCACATTATTGACAAACTCAAACACCCTGTTTTCTTAGGAGTTTAAACGAAGGTCCGAGTGTCACGAAAATGTCTTTGTGACCCATCTATTGAACCATACCGGCATATCAAAACCACCTTTTTTCACCTTGAGCTCTTCTTTATAGAGGCTAGTGTTGCATTCGGAATGAGCGTATCAACTTGTTGACAACCCCTTCCCGACACCCCACCCGGATGCTGCTTTGAGGCGATTCCCCATGGTTGACCAGCTACCCCGGCGGTTGTGATGACCCTGGCCCCTGTGATTTCCATTCAGTAGTTAGACCGGCGAACCCACGCGCATTGCGAGATGAGGCGAAACATGAAACGACGCACCCATGTGGCCCTGCTTGCCACCCTGTTGTCAGCCACGGCTTGGGGCCAGGAGGTGAGCATCTACGGCACCACCATGGCGCAGATGTGGAAGCAGGAGACGCCGGGCTTCGACAAGGCTACCTACACGCCGGCGACCCAGTACCTGGGGATCGACGCCACGAAGCTGGGGTCCGACCGGCTGTCGCTGCACCTGTTCGGGTGGGGCAAGGTCGATCTTAGTGATTCGACCAACCTCGACGGCACGAAGTCTGGCGGCTACCTGAACTACGGCTACCTGCAGTACCGCTTCAACCAGGCGAATGCCGAGCTCAAGGCCGGCCGCTACACGGTCAACCAGACCACCGGCTTCGAGCAGGTGGATGGCGTCTTCGCGCGGACCGACCTTCGGGGCGGCTTCGCCATCTCGGCCTTCGCGGGCAAGCCCGTGCTGTTCAAGACGGTGGATCCCCGGAACCAATCCGACTACGAGTTCCAGCGCGACTTCATCTTCGGGACTCGCCTCGCCTGGCGCATGGGAAAGGTGGGCGAGATCGGCGTCTCCTACCTGCAGGACGGCACCAAGGCGGCCAAGGATCTGGACGTCCCCTCACCGGTGGACTACACCCGCAAGCAGGTGGGTGCCGACATCCTGCTCGCGCCGACCGCGGCCTTTGATATCCGGGGCCGGACGGTCTTTGATATGGCCAGCCACCTGAAGCTCCCCGGAGGCCCCGAGCGCTCCCGCATCGCCGAGCACGACTACACCGCCACCGTGAAGCTCAGCGACCGGTTCGCGCTGTCTGGCAACTTCGCCGAGCGGAACTTCTTCGCCTACTTCGCGGGCACAAACCTGCCTTCCCTGTTCCGCCAGAACGACAACGACAAGTTCAAGGGCTGGGGCGGCAGCGCCACTTGGACCGCGACCGACGGGGTGCAGCTGGTGGGGGACTACCGCCACATGCACCGGGAGACCTTCGGGGATGTGAACCGCGTCGGCGGCGACATCCGGTGGGCCTTCAGCGAGAAGACCGTTCTGTTCGGAGTCAGCGGGCACTGGGTCAACGCCTCCAACACCGTGTTTGTGGATCCGGCGGCGCCCTCCCGCAGCCTGACGCACAAGGAAGGCCGGCTCTGGGGCATGGTGACCAGGGGCAAGTTCATCATGAGCCTGGACGGAATTCTCCAGCGATACAACAGCAACAACCCGTACCTGGGCGGGATGAGGAATGTCTATGAAACGGTGGCCTCGTTGGGATTCCAGGCCACCTCCAACATCAAGGTGTCCGGAGACATCAGCTACGGAAGCACCCCTGTCGCCAAGAACGAGACGCGGGGGCTTCTGCGGGCCGAGTATCGCTTCGGCATGGGTAGCAAGGGAGGTCGCTAATGGCCCGGAAAACGGTTCTCCAGGCATTGGGCATCGCGCTCGGCCTCGGTGTGTTGATGGCGTGCAGCCTCATCTCACCGGAGACGAGCTTCGCGGCCACGCATCCCGAGGGATTGGGCGTGGGCAAGCCCATGTGCTCCGCATGCCACACCACGGACGTGGCCAAGGGCGCACTCAAGCCCTACGCATCGTTCGACCACACGCCGACCTTCGTGAAGGATCACAAGTTCCAGGCCAACCAGGATGCGAACACCTGCGCCTCCTGCCACGCCCCGTCCTTCTGCGTGGACTGCCACGGGGGGAAGGTCCCGATGAAGCCGGCCACCAAGCTGAGTGACCGTCCTGACCGCTTCGCGCCGCACCGGGGGGATTACCTGACGCTGCACAAGATCGAAGGAAAGATGGATCCGTCCGCCTGCTACACCTGCCATGGCCGGGCCAACAACGACAAGTGCCGAGCATGCCACCGGTAGTAATCCGAAGAGTGTCGAAGGGGAACACGATGAGCAGAACCAAACTGATGGTGGGCAGCTGTTTTGCGCTGGTGCTTGGGCTGCTGGCCTGGGGCTGCGCGGGCAAGGCAGGGACGGCCACCCCGTTCAGCGCCACCAAGGGTGAGCATCCGGCGGCCTGGATCCAGAGTCACTGGGCAGAGTATGTCAAGAGCCCGGACCAGTGCCGGGGTTGCCACGGATCCACCTCGAATCCCGCCCAGGCGGGTGGCATCGCCAAGGTGAGCTGCTTCGAATGCCACACCAACGGCGGCGTCATCCATCCCACGGGCTGGGCCGATCCCGCCCAGCATGGTCGGTTGGGCGCGCAGCTCGCGCCCAGCGCGAACGCCACAGCCATGGCCGGCTTCGCCCACTGCGCCAAGTGCCATGGGTCCACCTATGACAACGGCTTCGCCACCTCCTGCAAGGCCTGCCACACCAAGGCCCCGCACCCCGACAAGCCCTGGAATGGATCAGTACGCAACCACTCCGCCACCAACTTCAACAACGCACCCGAGTGCTTCAAGTGTCACGCGGCAGGCGCCAATTCGACGCTCAAGCCGCTCACGGTTCCGCCCGCAGGGACGGTGCCTGGCTGCTTCAACAACACCATGTGCCACGCCCTCTAGCCCACTCGACCCGGGCCACGACATCACGCAGGAGGTGGCTATTTGGCTGACCAAACCCAACACCCTCCACAGTCCAACCACGCTTCACCAACTAACTAGGGAGAATGGAACATGAAGCATTGTCCTCTGAAACAGCTTTGCGGACTGCTTGCCACTGCAGCGATCGCGCTTGTGCTTGTCGGTTGTAACGGGAAGGCCGGCCAGAACGGCACGAACGGCACCAGTGGGACAAACGGCGCGAACGGCGCCCCTGGCGCCACCTACGCCACGGATGTCACCACCCTGACCCCCGATGAATGGGCCGGCCTCACCCTCAAGGGGCAGATCACCAAGGTGACCATGGGGACCAAGCCCGTCGTTACCTTTACGGTGACCGATGGCCACAACGTTCCCGTCAAGGGTTTCGGCCAGTTCACCACGAAGACGGCCACCGCCCAGTACGCGAGCTACGGGAACCTCGGCTTTGCGGTTGCCAAGCTGGTACCCGGCACCGCTGGCAGCCCCGACCGCTGGGTGAGCTACATCGTCACCGGCAACCCCACCGCGGCGGCGCCCACCGCCTGGAACCCCACCAAGCCCACCACCGATAACATCGGCACCCTGGTGGACAACGGCGACGGCACCTACGTCTACACCTTCGGCCGCGACATCTCCCAGGCCGCCGCCCAGTTGGCCGCCTACACCTATGACGCCACCAAAAACCAGATCGCCACCGACCTGGATGACGTCAGCTACCAGCCGACCCTCACCCACCGCCTCACCCTGTTCGTGGGCGGCCTTGCCCGCGGCACGGGTTCCGCGGCCGCCGGGGATCCCGTCTACATCGCCCCCAACACACCCAATGGTGCGGACAGTGGCGTCAAGGGCGTCTACATCCTGAACCCCGCCAATACCGTCTACGATTTCATCCCCTCCACCGGCGCGGTGGTGGGCGCTACCGATCTGCAGCGCGAGATCGTGTCCGTCGATAAGTGCTTCACCTGCCATGCCAAGTTCGAGTTCCATGGGGGCGGCCGGCAGGACACCCGCTACTGCATGGTCTGCCACAACGACCAACGCAAGTACAGTGTCAAGGATGCAGTCGTCACCGGCACCGCCGCTGCCGGCGACCTCACCGTCACGGGCGAGGCCGGCAAGTTTAGGGGCTTGGCCACGGGCGATTTCCCCAGCTTCATCCACCGCCTCCACCGGGGCGAGTCGACGGAAGTCAAGGGCTATGGCTATGCCGGGCTCGCTTTCGACGCCCGTTACCCCCAGAACCTCAAGAACTGCGTAAAGTGCCACACGGCCTCCACGGTCACCCCCCAGGGCGACAACTGGTCCACCAAGCCCAGCCGCATGGCCTGCGGCGGATGCCACGACATGGTCAACTGGGTGACCGGCGACG
>JANYAS010000137.1 GCA_025361205.1 Holophagaceae bacterium | reverse complement strand
CCCCGATGCCCACCCAGACCGGGTAGGCCGTGCCGATGGGCATCGGGGCCTTCGGGGCCACCGTGCTGGGCATGGTGCTGTTCAAGGAGCCGGTGACTCCGGCGCGGATCTTCTTCCTCTGCCTGCTCATGGCGGCGGTGTTGGGCTTGAAGGCGACCCATGTCTGAGGCTCGGCGCGGACCATACTGAACCCATGAAGCCCTCTCCCCAGTCTCTGCGCCCATTGCTGGGTGCCCTGCTGGTCCTCCTGGCGATCCTGCTGGCGGCGGCCAGCCTTCGGCATGAACCCGGATTCGGCTGGTTGCTGGCGGGGACCCTGACGGCTGGCGTCTGGCTGGGCTGGGCGGTTCGGCAGGTCTGGATCTACCCCGCCCTGTTGGCCCGGGCCGAGGCCCGCTGGGCCTCGGGAGGGCCCGCCTCCGAGGTGTCCGAGCTTCTCGCGGGGGCCCCCCTGGCCACGGGTGAGGTGGGGTACCGGATCCAGCTTCTGCGCGGGGCGGTCCATGCGGCCCTGGGCTATGGGGACCGCGCTTGGCTGGATGTTCTGAAGGCCCAGCTCGTCCGCCTGCCCTGGTGGCAGCGCCTGCTGGTTTCCCGCGCGTTCCGCAAGGTGCCGGGCCTGCCCTCGGCCCGCCGCCTCGCCTGGGGGGAGCGGCTCATCCGGCTGGCTCCCCGCATGGGGCGCCTCCGTCATCTGCAGGGCACCCTCCTGCTTCGCCGGGCGGATCCGGATACCCTGCACCGGGCGTGGCTCCACTTCAAGGAGGCGCTCCCCCTGTCCTGGGACGATCCCCTGGTCCTGGAGGATCTGCTGCTGGCCGGGCTCCAGCATGGCCGGGAGGATCTGGCGGAAGGGGCACTGGCGGTCCTCAGGTGCCGCCACGGAGACCCTCGGATTCCCTGGGAGCGCGGCGCGGCCGGCATGCACTTGCTGCGGAACGACCGACCCGCTGAAGCGCTCTCCCTGGTCCAGGGACTCCCTACGGAACGGCGCAACCAGCCACTGCTCTGGCTGACAGAGACGGTCTCCCGCCGCCAGCTGGGGGACCTGAAGGGTGCCTGGCGGGTGATCGAGGCGGCCACGGAACGGCTGCCCGACACCTTCCGCCTGTGGATGGAGCGTCATCAGATCGCCCTGGACCTGGGGCGGGACCAGGAGGCCCTGCAGAGCCTGGACCAGGCCCGGCGGAACCTCCCCGAGGGGGAGGAGGGTGCGACGCTCTTGCGGGAGTGGCACCTCCGGCGCGCGGAGTTTGCCTTCTGGTGGGAGGACCAGCCAGCCTTGGCCAAGGAGTTGCTCGAGCAAGTCCCCCCAGAGCTGCAGGGGGACCATCACCCGCCCCTTCGTCTGCAGCTCCAGGTGGCCGAGGGCGATTATGAGGCCGCCTATGCCGAGGTGGTCCTGCGCCTCCTGGAGCAACCCGAGGACGCCGATCTGCTGCTGCTCCAGGCAGACTGCCTGGCGGGCATGGAGGCCTGGGAGGCCCTGCTGCCCTACCTGGAAGGGCTCAATGAGGCCTGCCGTGAAAGACCCTCCTTCTGGCACCTGCGTGGGCTCGCCCGCGCCAACCTCGGGGACCACGCTTCGGCTCGCCTGGATCTGGAGCGGGCCGTGCGCATGGACTCCAAGGACCTTGGCTATCTGTTGGATGCAGGCCACGCCTGCGCTGAATTGGGGGACTGGGACCGGGCGGAGGGCCACTGGCGCCAAGCCCTGCACCTGGATCCCCAGGAAGAGGAGGCCCTCATTCGCCTCGCTGAGGCCCGGCGGGAGCTGGAGGATCTGGAAGGCGCCCGCCGCTATCTGCGGGAATGCCTGCTGCACCACCCCGACAGCCTGGAGGCACGAACCCGCCTCGCGGAATTGGAAGCCAACTAATTGGTCTTGTCGCCCTTCAGCAGGGCCAGCTTGGCGTCGAACCGAGGCTGCATGTCCGGCATGGCCCACTTCCGGGCCTTTTCCAGGGCCTTGATGGCCTCCTTTCTGTTCCCCTGAGCCAGGCTGATGCGCGCCTGGATCAAGTAGAAGTCAGGCTCCTGGGGCAACAGACGAATGGCTTGCCTGATGCGTTTCTCGGCCTCTTCCCAGTGGCTGTCCACCAGGGCCTCCTCCGCCAGGAAGGCGTTGAAAAAGGGATCCCGCTTCCGGACCTCCAGGCCCCGGTCCCGGTAGACCTGGGCCTCGGCGTTTCGACCCTGGGACTTCAATAGGTTCTCCATGTTGCCGCAGGGCGCCCCGTCCCGGGGATCCGCCTCCATGGCCTGGAGGAAGGATTTCTCCGCTTCGGCCTCCAGGCCCTGGTCCCGCTGCACCACGCCGAGGATGTTCCATCCCACGCCCAATTTCGGGTCCGATTCGATGGATAGGTGCGCGGATATAAGGGCCTCGTCATTACGGGACTCCGCCAGCATTTCCACGGCGCGGTTGCTGTAGAACAGGGCCCGCACACGCTTGGGCTCCAGCGTCATGATGAGCTGGGAATCGCGGCGGATCTCCGGGAGGAAGTCGGCCACCAGTTCCTGGCCCGTCCCCACCGGAATCACGGCGACGACGTGGCGTTCGTAGCGGATGGTGGACCCCATGCGGCGCCAGCGGCTGACCCGCAGGGATTCCCCGTACCGGGCTTCGAGACCGATGGATTTGCAGGCGGCCACATAGAGCGCCGTCAGGGAGAGGCAGTTGGCCTTGCGGTCCCTCCAGACTTCCTGGGGCGTCCGGGTATAGCTGTTGTCGTAGGTGATGCCCAGACCACCTTCTGCGGTGGGAACGAAAAACGCCTTCACCAGGGCCCCGGCCTTTCCCGAAATGCCTGGATGGTTCAGGGTGTGCAGCCGCGTGAAGGCCTGCAGTTCAGGAGGAGCTTCGAAGGGATCCCCCCCTGCCACCAGCAGGGCCGCGCCGAACAAGAGAGCAAGAACTCGCAGGTGCACAGGAGGCTCCCCCCCAACATAGGTCTACGGACTGGAGTTTCCACTGGTTATGAGATGCTCAAAGGCTTGGAGGGATTATGCCGAGCCCCAGCGCCGTGGTGTGCGCCTATTCCAGTGTGGGAACCGCGGCCCTGGAGGGGCTGCTGGAGGCCGGGGTGGAAGTTCGCGCCCTGTACACCTACCCCCAGGGTGAGGATGAACGGTGGTTCACGCCGCCGGCAGCGGTCGCCCGCGCCCATGGCATTCCCATCCATGAGACCCCAGCTTTCAACGAGGACAGCGTCTTCGCGGCCATCCAGACCGACAAGCCGGACTTCCTCTTCAGCTTCTACTTCCGGGAGATGATCCAGGCCCGGTTCCTCGGGATCCCACGGCTTGGCGCCTTCAACCTGCACGGCAGCCTGTTGCCGAAGTACCGCGGCAGGGCGCCCATCAACTGGGTGCTGGTGAAGGGCGAAACAGAAACCGGCCTTACCCTCCACGCCATGACCCCCAAGCCCGACGACGGCTTCATCGTGGCCCAGG
>JANYAS010000010.1 GCA_025361205.1 Holophagaceae bacterium | reverse complement strand
CACCATGCCCGGCCACGGTGGGAGCGGGGAACCCCGGCAGATCCGTGAAGGGGATGGTTAGCCCAGCCTTCGCCTCGGCACTGTCGGCCAGGGCACCCAGTCCCGATCCCAGGACGATGGCCAGTTCGGGGCGGAAAGGGGTTCGGGACTGGAGGACTCGAAGCGCGTCAGAGGCAGTCATGGAAGCTCCCGGAAGCGTTCTAGAGCGAAGGGGTGAGTGTCAGGGTCACGGTGACATCTGGTTGCACGGCCGACGGACTGACCAGGCGGATCCGAACCGAGTGGTAAACGGGCGCGGTGGTGTAGGCGGGGATGACGATGACACCCGAATTGCCCCCGGCCCCGGTGAAAGAGAAGGTGCGCGCCATCTGGGGCAGATCCACGTCGATTCGGGCGCCAGCCCCCAGGGCAGGGGAGACGGTGGCGGAAAGAACGCTCCGCTTATCCCCATTCAGGTTGAACCCGGCATAGAAGACCTCTCCCTGGGAGGCGTTGGGATAGGACCCGTTCACCAGGCTGGCCTTGGACATGCTGAGGAGCACCGAAGGAAGGCCGCCGGTGGGATCCGTACCCCAATCGGCCACAAAGGAAGCGTAGGCGCCGGTCGTTGGGCGCGGCCAGGTGATGCCGAAGGGCGTTCCGAGGGTGGTCAGCACCGAGTCGGTGAACACCGCAGCTAGGTCCACGGGTTCGACGGTGGCCTTGCCTTCCTTGAGGCGGTTGATTTGGCTGTAGATGTTGATGGGCTCGATGTCCCGGGCGGAGGTGGTGGCAGTGGACGCTAGGGTCAGGCCGACCGGCACCGGGAAGAATCGGGCGGCGGCCACTGGGTTGATGGTGGCCCAATTGCTCGAGGTCCCCGGGGAGGCTTGGCTGTTCGCCTTCAGGATGACCTCCCAGCCGAAGGCTCGCAGGGCCGGGGCGGAGTAGGGATTCAGCTGCGTCGCACCAAGGCTGGAGATGTCCCGGACATCCCTGATGGGGGACGCGAGGCCGGTGCCTTGGGTGTCCGCCAGATAGGGGGACTTGAGCACGTTCGCGGCCATGGCATCGGCAAGCCCTTCGATCCGGGCCAGGTCAGGACTCAAATCCGTGAGGGCCACACTGACAGGGAAGATGGGGTTCATGGGAACCGAGAAGGTCCGCGAACTGTTCCCGGAATAGAGCAGGCTGCGGGCGAGCATGGGCATGATCACGCCCTCGTCCCAGGCATCGTCGTTGAGGGGTCCCCCCGACAGGGAACCAAAGTAGTGGGCCTTTCCGGTGGAGGAATCGTAGGCATTGGGAAAGAGGGATCGGTCGTATTCGATGTAGGACCCGTGGGCTTCGGTTCGTCCGAGCCAGTAGTGGAGGTCCAGGGTGGCACCGGGCGTGGCGGCTCCGTAGACGGCCAGGAAGCTGGCGATCGTATCTCCGATCCCCAGCACGCGGCTGCCGCTCCCCTGTCCGGGGGTGCGGCCGGCGAGGTCTGTCTCCAGGGTGGCCTGGGAGATGAGGGTGGCCTCGGAACTGCTGAGCTTGAAGGCAGCATCGACCACCCACCACGGGTCGTTCAGGCCCACGGTGAAATTCACCACAGCATCGGCGGAGAACATCGAATTGGGCGTGTTGATGCCGACGGGAGCGGTGCCATCGGCGGCCTTCCGCAGGGCATAGCGCAGCCGATCCAGGGCCAGGGTCGCGCTGTGAATTCCGCCGGGTTCGGCGACGACATGGATCAGGTCGGTACCGCCACTGAACGAACTCAAGATCTCCACCATGGTGGGCCTATCCTTGTTGACCGACAGGGAATAGAGGCCGTTGACGTCGGTCTGGCCCAATTTGGCCACGACCCAGACCAGGGTGGTGGTGCCATCGGGTTTAGTCTGTTGCACCTGCTGATAAACCCGCACCGCGACTCCCCTCGCAGGAAGGGTCTTCAGGTTGGCGGCCACGCTCGCGTCGACCAGGCCGGTGGGCATGCCATTGACATCCGTCGCAAGGGGGACTCGGGTGTAGGTGACGGTCCCGGAGATCAGGGCCGTCGTGGGAGCGGTCGCAGAGGCGTGTCCCTTTCCCCCGCAGGCCAGGGCCACGGCCAGAAGCACGATGGCCCCCAGGGTCTGGAGGGAAGTGCGGTACAGCAGCATGACCACCTCGAAACGGCGAAAGGACCAAGTCTATCACGGCCTTCTGAGCCGATCCCGCGTTGGGATCAGGAGGCACGCTCCCTTCCAGTGCCGCAGGCAACGAGGAAGTTCAGCGGCGTGATTCGGCTCGAAGCAGGGCGTTCTGGGCCGCCAGTTCGGCCGGGATCTCCTCTTCGTCGTTGAGGACTGGCAGGGGGTTGCGCTGGACGCCGTCAACCTTGAGCTCGAAGTGCAGGTGGGGTCCCGTCGCATTGCCTGTGCGGCCAACCTCGGCGATCTTCTGGCCCCGATGAACGATGTCCCCTTCGTGGGTGAGGTTCAGGCTGTGGTGCGCGTAGAGCGTGACCACCCCGTTACCGTGTTCCACGACGATAAAATTGCCGTACTGCTTGTGTTTTCCGGACAGGATCACCTGGCCGTCCAGGGCCGCGTAGACGGACGTGCCCGTGGGGGCCGTGAGGTCGATGCCTTTGTGGCGCCCCTTGTACCGCACACGCTTTTTTCGCTGGTTCTTTACGCGGACGGTCTTCGTCCGCATGCGGGGCCCCCAGGCGGAGCTAATGGATCGGGTCTCCACGGGCCAGAGCAGGTCGAGACGCTCGGGATCGGCTGGGGCATAGGTCGGCAGGAGGGCTTGGAGTTCCGCTTCCGTGACGGGGGGCATGACCGCCTGCAGACGGGCCAGCAACTGGGCGGTCGTACCCGGAGCCTGATGGGAGGCGCCCGCCCGGTCACTGACTGGCGGGATGGTTCGAATCTGATAGGGCAGCAGACGCTCCAGGTGGGGCATCGGTGTGGAAGTGACGACAGGCGTTCCCGGGAGGGCGGCGAGAGCAACGGGCAGAGCGGTCGCGATGGCAGGGGTCTCAGGTGGAAAAGCCACAGCGAACCGGGTCTGCCTGAGGTTCAGCTTGGCGCCGACGACCAGCCTCGACAGGGGCTTGCCTGGGTTCAGGGCGGCCAACTCAGCCAGGCTCATGCCGTTGGCCCTGGCCACCTGGGCGGCGGTCTCGCCTTTCCGGATGACGTGGACGGCCCCATCGGTTACTGGGGACATGGACCGGGAGGATGCCTTCTTGGAGATCCGCTTCGGGGTGGCCTGGAGGCCGAGACTGAAGGACGCGATTACGAGGGTCAGGACGGCAAGACGCATGGGTAAACTCCCGGCTGGAACGGAAAGAGCCTGCTTCGCTAGGCCTCCAAATGGGGGGTCGCAACCCCGGTGCGCGCTGAGTGGGAAAAGTCCAATCCCCATTCTATCGGGACGGTGGAACCTTGAATATGCAAATGTTTTCCAATTGGACCTCCCTGGATTAGGGCTCCCAGGGACATTCTGACCAGGGCAGGGTGAGGGTGCCCCGCCGTCCCCCCTCCTTGCGGAGGAGCCGGGTCGGCCCCACGGTCATGCCGTGGCTCACCGCCTTGAGCATGTCGTAGAGCACCAGCAGGCCCACGGTCACCCCGGCCAGGGCCTCCATTTCAATGCCCGTGCGCCCCTCGCAGCTCACGCGCACTCGCAACCAGGCCCGGCGGGTGGTGGGATCCCAGTGGTGGAGAACATCCACGGCCTCAATGGCCAGAGGGTGGGCCAGAGGGATCAGGTCGGCGGTCCGCTTGACCCCCCCCACGGCCCCGATGCGGGCCACGGACCAGGGATCGCCCTTGGGCCCGCCCCCTCGGGACAGGGCTTCGGCGGCGGGGGCATCCAACTCCAGGTAGCCCGCCGCCACGGACACCCGCCGGGTGACGGCTTTGGCGGACACGTCCACCATCATGGGGCGTCCTTCGGGATCAAGATGGGTGAGTTCGGCCATGGCGTCTCCGGGTAAAGGGGTCAAGCCGACCAGGCGAGAAGGATGTCCCGCAGGGCGGCCGTGTCGGGGGCGTAGGCCCGGGGGCCACAGGCCGCCAGGGCTTCCTCGGAGTAGAAGCCGTGGCCCACGGCCAGGCTGGGCACGCCGGCGGCGCTGGCCATATCCAGATCGAAGGGAGTGTCGCCCACCATGAGGATCTCCTCCGGACCCAGGCCCGTCAGAGCCTGGGCAAGCTCCAGGGATTCCGGGTGGGGTTTTCCATGGGTGACCTCGTCGGGGGTGATGATGGGGTCGAACAGGGGTTCCCAACCCCAGGGGGCCATCTGGCGGAGGAGGGGCACCCGGCGCTTGGACGTGACTACGGCCATGCGCTGGCCCCGCCCCTTTAGCTCCAACAGCAATTCCGAGATGCCCTCGAAGGGTTGCATCAGGTGCTCGTGTTCCGCATGGCCGAAGCTGCGGTAGGCCTTCAGCACCGTGTCACCGTCCAGGCCCAGGGGCCCGAAGGTGTTCCGGATGCCGGCTTCCACGGGCAGGCCCACGTACTTCAGCCATTCCGCCATGACGGAGCGGGGCTGGCCCAGGGCGTCCAGGGCGTGGGCCATGCCCGTCTCAATGAGGAGGCGGCTGTCCACCAGCGTGCCGTCGAAGTCCCAGGCGATGAGTTTCAAGAAAGCCTCCAGCCATCCATGATGGCAGGGGCTTAAGCCGAAGGCAGGTATAGGGCCTGGATGAAGGTGGCCTCCGTGGCCTTCTGGAGTTCATCGAGCACGGGCGGTGGTACCGGCGTATCCACCGAAAGGATGACAATGGCTTCGCCTTTCTTCTCCCGGCGGCCCAGATTCATGCAGGCGATGTTGATGTCATGCGAGCCGAGCACCGTGCCGATGCGCCCGATCATGCCGGGGCGGTCGGTGTAGCTCAGGAGCAGCATGTGGGGCTCGGGCATGAAGTCCATGGCGTAATCCCGCAGGCCCACGATGCGGGGGGTGCCTTCAAAGAGGGTGCCCGACAGGACTCGAGAGCGGCCACCGCCCTCCAGGGTGAGGGTCACCAGGTTGGAGAAGGCGCCGCCCTGGGTGGACTTGCGCTCCTCCACCACCAGCCCCATGCGATCGGCCACCAGGCTGGCGTTGACCATGTTCACCGGCTGGTCCGCCACCCGGGCCAGCAGGGCCGCCAGGCCGCTCACGGTGAGCGGGGAGCAGTCCTGGTGGGCAATGGCGCCACTGAAGCCGAAGGTGACTCGGTCGAGACGGCCCTTCACCAGCTGGAGGCCGAACTCGCTGAGCACGGCCATGAGCTTGAAGTAGGGACGCATTTGATCCAGGACGGCCGGATCGAAGCGCGGCATGTTCACGGCGTTCTCCAGGGGGGCATGGTCCAGGTAGTTGAGGATCTCCCGGGACACGTCGATGGCCACGTTCACCTGGGCCTCCTGCGTGTTGGCCCCCAGGTGCGGGGTGACCACTAGGCGCTCCTGGGCGATGAGCTGCTTCAGTAGCTCCGACGCCGGTGGCTCTTCGGACCAGACGTCCACCGCCGCCCGGGCCACCTTGCCGGACTGCAGGGCTGCCAGCAAGGAGGCCTCATCCAGGATGCCGCCCCGGGCCACGTTGAGCAGGGTGACGCCGTCCTTCATGAGGGCGAGCTGTCCTGCGCCGATCATGCCCCGGGTCTCGTCGTTCAGGGGTGTGTGGACGGTGAGGATGTCGCAGACCCGGCAGAGCTCGTCGAGATCCACCAGGCGCACGCCGAGGTCCTGGGCCCGCTTGGCGCCGATGTAGGGATCGCAGCCCAGCACCTCGCACTCGAAGGCCTTGAGCCGCGTGGCCACGCGCCCGCCCACCTTACCCAGGCCGATGACGCCCGCGATCTTGCCCTTCAGCTCCACCCCCGTGAACTTGGCGCGCTTCCAGTCGCCGGCCTTGAGGCTGGCGTTGGCGGCGGGCACGTGGCGGCAGGCGGCCAGCAGCAGGGCTAGGGTGTGTTCGGCGGCGCTGTTGGTGTTGCCGAGGGGCGCGTTCACGACGATGACGCCCTTGGCGCTGGCGCCATCCACGTCCACGTTATCGATGCCCACGCCGGCCCGCGCCACGATCTTCAGGTTGGTGGCGGCGTCCAGCAGGGCCTTGTCCACGGTGGTGCCGCTGCGGGTGATGATGGCGTCGTACTCACCAATGCAGGCCAGCAGGGCCTCCTTGGACAGTCCCAGGCGCACATCGAGGCGGATGCGAGAATCCGCCTGCAGCAGGGCTAGACCCTCGCCGGTCACCTCGTCGGTCACGATGATCTTCATGTCGACTCCGCGGTCGGATCCAGGGGCTTCAGCGCCAGATGGGGATCCATCACCATAGCTGTGGAAGCCTTGAGAAACAAGGCTGCGAGCGGGGCTTCGTTCCTGCCGCTGCTCCCTGTTTGGGCCATTCACCCCTCCTGATCGGGCAGGGGCTCCGGATCGGTCCCGAACACGCCCTCCCACTTGGCGATGACCACGCTGGCCAGCCCGTTGCCGATGACGTTCACCGTGGTACGGGCCATGTCCATGATTTCGTCCACGGCCAGCAGCATGGCGATGCCCGCCTCGCCCGGCAGCCCGAAACTGCCGCAGGTGCCGGCGATGATCACCAGGGTGGCCCGGGGCACGCCCGCCACGCCCTTGCTGGTGAGCATGAAGGTGAAGACCATGAGCAGCTGCTGGCCCAGGCTCATGTGGATGCCCGCCGCCTGGGCGATGGTGAGGCTGGCCAGCACGAGGTAGAGGGTGGATCCGTCCAGGTTGAAGCTGTAGCCCGTGGGGATGACGAAGCTGGCCACCCGGCGCGGCACGCCGAAGCGGACGACCTCCTCTAGGAGCTTGGGAAGGGCCGCTTCGCTGCTGGCAGTGCTGAAGGCCGTCAGCGCAGGATCCTTGATGGCCTTCACGAAGGCGAGGACGCGGATGCCCGCCAACCAGGCGATGGGCACGAAGACAAGGACGAACAACAGGGTCAGCGCCAGGTACAGGCTGCCCACCAGGAGGCTGTACTGCTTGAGCAGGTGAAACACCGCTGGCCAGCCCTTGATGACGACGTTATTCACGGTGTGGCCCGCCGCCATGTGGCTCACGTTGTAGGCCATGGCGCCGAACACGCCCAGGGGGGTGAGGGTCATGACGAGATCCGTGTACTTGAACATCGTCTGGGCCACGCCATCGAAGAAGGCCAGCACGGGCTTGCCGCGCTCGCCCACCTTCGTGAGGGCGATGCCAAAGAGGGTCGCGAAAATGACCACGGGGAGGATGTCGCCCTCCGCCGCATGCTGGATCAAGTTGGAAGGGAACAGGTGGAGAGCGATCTCCCAGCCGGTCTTCGCCTTGGCGACGACCACGGCCGTATGGGCCCCCATGTCCATGGGCAGATTGGCCCCCGGTTTGATCCAGTTGGCCACGCCGAGGCCGATGAAGAGGGCCAGGGTGGTGACGATTTCGAAGTAGAGCAGGGCCTTGGCGCCCATGCGTCCCACGGCCTTGATGTCTCCGGTCTGGGCGATGCCCACGATGATGGTGGACAGCAGCAGGGGCACGATCAGACCCTTGATGAGGCTGATGAAGGCCTTGGACAGGAACCGGAACAGGTTGTAGGCCCCGGGATGCTGGTCCTGGGGGAGGAATCCGCCCAGCACCACGCCCATGATTAGTCCCACAAAGATCCAGAACGTGCTGGAGCGGTACCAGGGGCGCTTCTCTGTCACAGCAACCTCATAGATATGGGGCAAGTTTGGCATGGGGCCCGGGCTATTAACTCACGGTAGAATTGAACTCTCTTTTGGAGTCAATGGCATGGCCCAGGGCACCCGCTGGAATCTGCTGAACACCCTCTTCCTCACCGGGACGCTGGCGGTCGCCGTGGTGGCGGTCCCCTGGCGGCTGGCCACCTCGGGCCTCCGATGGAGCGAAGCCCTGGTCTGCCTGGGCATGACGTTTGCCATCGGGACCGCCATCAGCGGCGGCTACCACCGGCTCTTCAGCCACCGGGCTTACAAGGCCTCTCGGCCCGTGCGGTTCCTCTTTCTTTGTCTTGGAGCCGCGGCCTTCGAAAACTCGGCCTTGAAGTGGTCCAGTGACCACCGGATGCACCACCAGCACGTGGATACCGAACGGGATCCCTACACCATCGGCAAGGGCTTCTGGTATGCCCATTGGACCTGGGTGATGGAGGAGAAAGCTCTGCCCCTCGTGGGCGTGGCGGATCTGGAGAAGGATCCCTTGGTGCGCTGGCAGCACCGGAACCACTTCCTCATCGGCGCCGTGGTAGCCCTCATTCCCCTGTGGATCGGCCTGGTCACCGGCAATGTCCTGGGCCTTCTGATTTTCGGCTTGGCGCTGCGCATCGTGCTGACCCACCACACCACCTTTCTGATCAACAGCGCGGCCCACTTGTTCGGCAGCCGCCCCTACACCGATGCCAACACGGCGCGCGACAACTGGCTGCTGGCGCCCCTCACCTACGGCGAGGGCTACCACAACTTTCATCACCAGTGGCAGTGGGACTACCGGAATGGGGCCCTCTGGTACCAGTGGGACACCACCAAGTGGCTGCTGAACCTCCTGGCCTGGATTGGCCTGGTGGGCCAGTTCCGGCGGGTTTCGGCCGCGGCCATGACCCGGGCCCGGCTGCACATGGAGGAGAAACGCCTCCGCGAGCGGCTGGTTCTGGCCAGCCCCGGCGTCGCCACGCCCATGCGGGCGCGCCTGGCCGAGGCGCACCTGAAGCTGGACGCGGCCCTGGCCGCCCTCCACGAGCGGCACGAGGCCTGGGGGCAGAAGAAGGCCGAATGGCGGGCCAAGGGGCAGGTGAAGGCCGAGGCCTGGCGCGAGGCCAAGGCGGAATGGAAGGCGTCCATGGCTGCCCAACGCGCCGAGCTCAAGGCCGCCTGGGCCGAGTGGAAGGCCGCCCGGCTGGAAGTCCGGTCTGCTCTGGTGTACGCCTAGACCCGCTCCCATCCCAGTTGGTGTGGGATCATGGCAGTTCTCGTTCATTGGAGCGCAGCATGGCTTCCTTCGATCTCATCGTCATCGGTTCCGGTCCGGGCGGCTACATCGCCGCCATCCGGGCCGCCCAGTTGGGCCTGAGCACCGCCCTCGTGGAAAAGGACCCGGCCCTGGGCGGCACCTGCCTGCATCGGGGCTGCATTCCCGCCAAGACCTGGCTGGAGACCGCCCACCGCTTCGAGCAGATGCAGGTGGCCAATGACTACGGCATCGACGGGGTGGACGGGAAGGCGCTGAAGGCCAACCTGGAGACCATCGTCAAGCGCAAGGGCCGCATCGTCTTCAAGAATGCCAAAGGCATTGAGTTCCTCATGAAGAAGAACAAGGTGACCGTGCTGAAGGGCCTGGGGCGGCTGGTGGGCGGTGGCAAGGTGGAGGTGGACGGCGAGGTCCACGAAGCCAAGCGCATCATCCTGGCCACGGGTTCGGCCCCCAAAGACATCCCTGGTCTGGAGACCGATGCCAAGCAGGTGCTCAACAGCGACCACATCCTGAACCTGACCGAACTGCCGACCCACCTCGTCATCCTGGGCGCGGGTGCCATCGGCGTGGAGTTCGCCTCGGTGTTCAGCCGCCTGGGTTCGAAGGTGACCCTGGTCGAGTTCATGGACACCATCCTCCCCCTGGAGGACGAGGACATCGGGCTCGAACTGGCCAAGATCTTCCGCAAATCCTACAAGATCGATGTCCGCACCCGTACCAAGATCACCCGCATCGAGAAGCGGACGGACGGCGTGGTCTGCCACCTGGAGGGCGAAACGCCTGGTGAGGTGGTGGGCAGCCACCTGCTGGTGGCCGTGGGCCGCGCACCCCAGGTGGACGGCATCGGTCTGGAGAAGACCAAGGCCCAGGTGGACCGCGGTTGCGTCGTGATCGACAAGTTCATGCAGACCGGCGAACCCGGCCTCTATGCCATCGGCGACATCGTGCGCACGCCCTGGCTGGCCCATGTGGCCAGCGACGAGGGCATCGTGGCCGCTGAGCATGCCGCCCAGAGCCTGGGCAAGGATGTGCATCCCCATCCCGTCCGCTACGACCGCTTCCCCGCCTGCACCTACTGCGATCCCGAAGTGGGCACCATCGGCCTCAGCGAAAAGGCGGCCAAGGCCAAGGGCCACGATGTGCAGATCGGGACCTTCCCCTTTGCGCCCATGGCCAAGGCCAATATCGTGGGCGAGCCCCACGGCTTCATCAAGATCGTGGCCGACAAGCAGTACGGCGAGATCCTGGGCATCCACATCCTGGGCCCCAAGGCCACGGAACTGGTGGCCTCCAGCGTGGCGCTCATGGGTGGCGAGTACACCGTGGACGAGCTGATCCACACCATGTATCCCCACCCGACCCTGAACGAGGTGTTCCCCGAGGCGGCGCGAGCGGTCTACGGGCGGGCGCTAAATATGTAGGCAGGTAAGGAAGGGCCCTTCACCGCCAAGAGGGTGCCAAGGGCAACAGGGAAGGCCAATGCGAAGGCCTTCATCACAGAGGCACCAGCCAGCTTCTTATCACCGTCCATCACCGTCCATCACTGGCAAAGGCTTTTTCAACCGGTGATGAACAGCGATACTGCAATCGTAGCTTATTTCAGGCCTTCGTGCCCCGTACCACGAAGGCCGTTCTTAACGGTAGCCTTCACCGCAGGGGCTTGACGCTCGCTCGTTTCCAGCACTGGTGCTAGAGGTCCATAGTTGCCATCATTCTTGAGCCAGACCGGAAGTTTGGGTGCGACATCGGATGCGAGCGGACTGAGCTTCATCTCAGTGAGATCCAGTTCAAGCACCCTGACTGGCTCAGCATCCTTGTCTGGGCCCACCGGGACTAGTTTTTGTTTCCCATCCACCAATACATTCTTCCGTGATGCCTTACCTGGGATCTGATAGGCAATACCCACCGAATTCCGACCCGGGGTTGGGACGAATTGAAGGCAGCGCGACCCGGGGAAGGTGTTCATGCTGATAGCGCCGAAATCACGGTCCTGGTCGCGGTACCACTTTGCCGTGAAAGGTTTCCACGGAGTTGAAATCTCTCGAAGGCTATGCTTGTTGGTGTCGTACACAAAGAGGCGGCCAGCCATTGAGAAGTAGCAGATGATGAATTCATCCGACACGCAGGTGTATGGCAGGTCCCAACTGAACCCGCATCGTTCCGCTTCCTTGCTGGCCAGCCCTGAAGATGGGAAGTTCTCTGCGCCCACGGGGTCCTTGGCATTGAATTCAAAGCATTCGATGAAATGTTTTTTGCCGGCGGGTCCTGCACCAAAGAGCACTATTTGGCCGTGGAAACTCACCTCGAAATCCTCGAATTCGTAACCCGGATTCAGGGCTACGCGCCAGGTTGATGCCTTGGGATCCCATTGCAGCACCCTTGTGTGATTCTGATCCCTGACCCAAAACTGGCCCTTTCGACATTTCACTTTGGCCACGGAAACTCCCGCTGCCACCGCACCCGGCGCTGCTTCCTTGCGAAGGAGAACTAGACCCATGCCCCTGGGGATCCATGTGCGGAACTGCTGGTCATAGCCGAGGTAAGTTTTCCCCTCGGAATCCCTCGCAAAATCCATCGCAGAAAGGGAAATGGTCCTGGCCTCAGCCGTGCCCTTCGCAGAATCACAAACCCAGCCGATGAGCGGGATGGACCCCGCTTCTCTGTATACGGGAAGCGAGGATTCCTGAGCACCCAGCGAAACCGCACTCACAATAGAAATCATGGTGCTCAGAGCGTGAATACGAAAAAGGGAAAGCCTTCCCATGAACCACCTCCGTTCTTACTGGGGGGACCTGACGCAAATGTGATGCGTCATGCTGCCATCGCCGTAGTAGCAATAAACACCTTGTTCGGTGGCTTTACACTCATTCAGACCTGCCGTCGCGCATTGCTCGCAATCTGCCCGCGCTGGCACAGTGGCAAAAAAGGTGAGGCATAGCAAAGCAAGGGCAAAGCAGATTTTTATAACTCCTCCGGTTGGGTTGAAATCGATTTTGAAATACAACCAACGGGTCAAATATTGATCTAAATAATAATTATATTTTATTTAGCGCTCCGCCACCGGCAGATCACCCCTGAGCAACCGCTCCCCCACCCCCGGTGGCAGCTTTTTGTTGGGCCGGGTGCGTTCCTTCTCCAGCATGGCCCGGAACTTCGCGTTCTTGAGCAGCTCCTGCCCGCTCACCTTGCGCTCCCGGGCCTCGCTGGCGGCGGTCTCCAGCAGCTCGATGAGGTTCAGCTTGTACAGGGCGGCCATCTTCAGGGCATAGGCGTCCGGATCGACGGGGGCATCGTCCGGCGTGGCGTCGATGACCTCCTGTGCCAGCTTCAGGGCGTGTTCAGGATGGGCCTCCAGCTGCGCGCCGGCCTCGTCGAGCACCACGTCATTGATGTGCGCGTTCACCACGGGCAGGGACGGGCCCGAGGACCAGCGCGTGCGGACGATCCAGATCGCGGCCGGGATCGCGATTCCGGCGAGGAGGAGCGCGGGCAGCCAGGCCTTCCGGAGGCGGGAGGGGGCCTTCGGCGAAGCCCCCCCAGAGCGGCTGCCCGTGTGCCCGGGGAGGGCCACCGTGGCATCGTCGAGGGGCGCGATCCAGGTGGGGTTCTTGGCGGCCCGCAGGGCCTTGGCGGCCTCCAGGGCGCTGGCGAACCGGGCGACGGGATCCTTGGCGAGCAGGCGGCCGACCAGCGCCTGCACGGAGGGGCTCACGCCCTCGAAGACCGTGCCTTCCAGGGACCTGGGCTCGTCGTGCACGATGGTGTAGACGAGGGCCCCCGTGGTGCTTGCGCTGAAGGGCTTTTCGCCGGTCAGGCCTTCGTGGAGCATCACGCCCACGGAGAAGAGGTCCGAAGCGGGCTCCGCGGCCCCAGTGCGCAGGTACTCCGGGGCCATGTAAGCCAGGGTCCCCACCACCTGGCCCGACTGGGTCAGGTCCCCGCCGCTTAATTTGGCCACGCCGAAATCGAGGACCTTGGCCCGTAGCTCGCCGTCCTCGCGCTGCACCATGACGTTGGTGGGTTTGACGTCGCGGTGGATGATGCCATGCCGGTGGGCCTGGGCCAGCCCCTCACAGACCTGGGCCAGAATCTCCAACAGGTCATGGGGGGTGAGCTCACCCCGTGCGATCAAGGTGGCCAGGTCCTCGCCTGGCACGTACTCCATCACCAGGTAGAGCAGCTCGTCGTCGGTGCCGAATTCAAAGACCGTGACCACGTTGGGATGATGCAGCAATCCGGCCGCTTTGGCTTCGCGGGCGAAGCGCTCGCGCACATCCCTGCCCAGGTCCACGCTGATGAGGGCCGGGCGGATGGTCTTGATCGCCACCTCGCGTCCGATGCCGGGATCCCGCCCCAGGTAGACCTCTCCCATGGCACCCTGGCCCAGGAGACGGAGGATTTCGAATTTGCCAATGTGGGTGCGCATGGCGTCCGGGGAGGTTCAGGCCATCTTGGCAGAAGGTCCGAGCCTCAGCACCGCCCACAGAAATGCGGAGGGCTGGGCAGGCGCCCGATTCCGGCCAGGGCCAGCTCCCAGGCCCGCAGGGGGCCGCGAAAGGCCGCGACCTCGGGGGTGAGGGTGCGGAGGGCGTGGAGTGGCGCGGGATCGCCCGGCATGGGGAGGATGGGCACGGGTCCCCCGGTGGCCGTGCGGAGGGCGGCGCGCAGGACATCCATGAGGGGCGTGGCACAGGGCAGTTCCAGGGGCGGCAGGCGCAGCTCCGCGCCCGCCGGAATTGGTACCCCAGACCAGAGATCGGCCTCGAAGCCTCCCGCCCCCTCCTGCCATTCAGGGCGGCGGAAGACCCGCTTGCGTCGGGGCTTGTCCCAGTCCGGCAGGAAGGCCTTCAGCTCCGCTTTCTCCAGCGGACCCATGGGCGCCTTCGGCTGGGCCACGGGCTCGGCGCGGAAGATCCTCCCCGGTAGCCGGCGCACGAGCATGGGCTGCCCCTCAAGCCAAGGCAGGCCGGCGTCCAGGGCAGCCACCAGGGCCCCCAATCGCCGGGCATGGAGGTCGAGGGAGGGGGCCAACTCGCATCCCGGCAGGGGCAACAGGCAGATGAGGTTGAGAGCGAGCCCCCGGGCCTGCAGGGCCTCGATGGCCTCCAAGGGAACGAGCAGATCCGCCGCCGCCCGGCCCAGCACCAGCACCTGGGGCAGGCCATGGGCCTGGATGCGCTCCACCAGCAGCAGGCTGCCCCCCGGGGCGCTGAGCAGGGTGCCCCCGAGTTCCGCCGCAAGTCGCAGGGCGAGCGGGTTCATCCCAGGGTTTCCACGCATCGTTCCTTCCTGAAATTGGAACGATTTCAGCGACGGATCGCACTCACGGTCTGGAAGTAGTGGGCGAAGGCCGCGATGCCACCCCCAGCCTGCTCCCAGTCGTAGTTCTCATTGGGGGCGTGGTAGCCGTGGCTGGGCAGGCTAAGGCCCAAGAAGAAGACCTCGCAGCCCAGGATGTCCTCCATGGTCTTCACGGCGCCGATGCTTCCCCCCTCGCGGGTGAAGCTGCAGGGGGCATCGAAGGCGAACATGTAGGCATCCTTGATGGCCTCGGCGTAGGGGCCGGTCACGTGGCCCTTGAAGGGCGCCAAGCCGTGCTCTTCGTGGAACTGCACATCGGGGAAATGCTCATTCACGAAGGCGCGGATGCGGCCAATGGTCTGGTGCTCGTCCATGTCCGGCACCAGGCGGCAGCTCATCTTGACCTCGGCCCGGGGCGGCACGGCGCTCTTGATGCCGGGGCCCGTGTAGCCGCCCACCATGCCGTGCACTTCCATGGTGGGACGGCCCCACACGCGCTTCATGACCTTCATGGGATCCTCGGTGCGCATGCCGGTGATCATGTGGTCCTTCTTGAAGGTCTCCACGCTGAAGCCCGCGTGGGCCCACTCCTCCAGTTCCTGCTTGGAAGGCTTCACCACCTCGTCATAGAAGCCCGGGACCTTCACCTTGCCGTTCTCGCCGTCCATCAGTGTGGCAACCACCTTGATGAGCTCGGCCAGGGGATTACGGGCCGCGCCGCCCACCACGCCGCTGTGCAGATCGTGATCCGCGGTCTCCAGGGTCATGCGGAAGCCCTTGAGTCCGCGCAGGCCTGCGGGAGTGCTGGGCTTGCCGCGGGTGATCCAGACCGTGTCGCTCACCACGATGGCGTCCGTCTTCAAGCGGGCCTGGTGGCGGGTGATGCCGCCCTCGAAGCTGGGGGAGCCGATCTCCTCCTCGGTCTCCCAAAGGAAGTGGATGTTCAGGGGCACGCCCGCCCGCCGGGCCGCCAGGGCCCCGAAGAACGCCGTCACGGCCGGGCCCTTGTCGTCCGTGCTGCCGCGGCCGCGGTAGGTGTCGCCATCCACCACGAAGGTAAAGGGCTCGGCGGTCCACTCAGGCTCGTTGGCGGGCTGCACATCCATGTGGTTGTAGACCATGATGGTGGGCAGGCTGGGATCCTCCCCGAACCACCCATGGATGAGGGGATTGCCGCTGGTCTCCAGGATCTCGGCCCGGCCACCGTGCCGTTCGAACAGCGTCCGGGCCGCCTCGGCCACGCGCCGCACATCGCCCTGGTGCGCGGGATCCGCGCTGACGGAGGGGATTTCCACCAGGGTTTTCAGCTCCGCCTCGAAGGCCGCGCGGCTTTCGGCGGCGAAATGACCCAGGGCCTCGCGGGTGAGAAGGGAAGGATTCATGGGTGCTCCGGGAAAGGGAGACCATCATCCCACAGCCCGAAGTACTGTCTATAAACGGACCTATGGGTAGCCGATGCCTCAGCCGGGATAGGTGCCTGCGGACCGCAACCCCGTCCATGCCGGCAGCCCCAGCGCCAGGTTGAGGTTCTGGACGGCCTGGGCCGCCATGCCCTTGCCAAGGTTATCGAGGGCGACCATGACGACCCCATGGCCGTGGCGGGCAGCCACTCCAATGTCGGCGAAGGCGCTGCCCGTGGTGGCCGCCACGCGGGGGGAACCCTCCACGATTCGCACGAAGAAGCGGTCCTGATAGAAGGATTCGTAGCGGGCGCGGAGGGCGGCTGAGTCCACCTCAATGGGCAGCGGAAACTGAGCCGTGGCGAAGATGCCCCGCACCATGGGCGCGCTTTGCGGCACGAAGCTGAGGGGCACCTCCCAGCCTTCGGCGGCGAGGGTGTGCAGCACCTCGGCCTCGTGCGGGTGGGCGAGCATCTTGTAGGCCCGAAAGTCATGGGCCCGGGCGGGGTGGTGCGTGGTGTCGGAAGGTGCCGCGCCGGAACCCGAGGATCCCGTGGCGGCGGTGATGGCTATGAAGGTGGGCTTCCACTCGGCCAGCGGCAGCAGGGCCAGCTGCAGGGCCGTGGCGAAGCAGCCGGGATTGGCGATGCGCCGGGCGTCCTGCATGCGCTCGGGCTTCCAATCCACCAGGCCGTAGACCCAGGCGGGAGCCAGGCGGAAGTCCGCAGAAAGATCAATGACCGTGATCCGGTCGGTGAGCCCCAGCCGGTCCCACTCCACTTGGAACTCCGGCCACTGTTTCGCCAGCTCGCCATGGGGCAGGGCGGAGAAGATTACCGGAGATTTGCTTTGCGCCAGGGCTGCCCAGTCCGGAGCGGCCTCGAAGACGCCCTCCACCAGCCCCCGCAGGTTTGGGTGCTGGGTGTGGAAGGCCTTGCCCCCATGGCTGCGGGCCGTGCCGCGGAGGGACTTCACCGCTGGATGGTTGGAGAGCCAGCGCAACAGCTCGCCCCCGCCGTAGCCCGACGCGCCGAGGATCAAGACATCAACCGAGGTCATGGAAGCCTCAAGGAAACACTGAAGGTTTAACCGCAGATGTCGCAGATAGCGCAGAAGAAAAGAAAATGATGATGAGTTTTTTTATCTGCGACATCTGCGGTTTCAATTCAAAATCCTTTTAGACCTTGGCGCTGATCTTCGGTTCCACGAGTTCCAGCACGAACTTGCCCAGGGCCTCGGCGTCGGCCCGGGCGTTTCGGGCGGGGAGGCCCAGGGTGGCCACGAAGCGCTCCCCCACGCGGTTGTCCGTGGCTGGGCCGGCAATGAGATCGGCCTCGATGCCGAAGGCGGACTTCAGGTGGTGGACGCCCCCGGCGGCGCCCACGGGGTCATTCGCGCAAAGGATGAAGACCCCGCCGAGGGCCTTTAGTTCAGCATCCTCGAGGATGGCCTGGACGCCGTACTCGCCCATGATACCGTCGCCGGTCTCGGCCACGATGACATCCACCCCGTGGGTAGCCAGCTCCGAAAAGATGATGCGCGCGACACCCGCGGCGTTGCTCGCGTCGGTGCAGACGATGCCGCCATCCGTGAAATCCACGGCCACCTCGGCGCCGTAGTCGCGCATGGCCAGGGCGTCCCGCATGAGCGAGACGCCCGTGAGCTTGCAGGCGCCCACCCGGTAGCCCGCCCGGCTGAGCTGGCGGATGGTGGCGCAGGCGGCGGCGGTCTTGCCCGAGTTCATGCAGGTGCCCGCCACGTAGATCACGGGGCAGTGCGCGGACAACCCCGTGCCCTTGAGGGCTCCCATGCGGATGTGGGCGGGCTGGCCCGCCCGGGACTGGAACTCCGGGAAGACCAGCACCTGGCCCAGCACCTCCAGATCGAAGGGCTTGCCCACATCGGGGTTGTGGGAGAGGCACTCGCCGAGCACCCCACCCATGTTCAACAGGTTCACGATGTCGCCGGGCGTCAGGGCCTTCGGCATCATGCCCTCGTAGCCCTGGAGGGCGTTGCGGTGGCCCAGGGCGCCCACCAGGATGTCGCCGTCGTGCAGCGTACTCATGCGGCCGTGGGGATCCTCCAGCTGGTTGTAGGTGCCCTTCTCGCCCTTCACCCGGCAGGCGATGACCGAGCCCTCCTCCA
>JANYAS010000122.1 GCA_025361205.1 Holophagaceae bacterium | reverse complement strand
TGGTCAGGATGATCCGGCACCACCACGAGCGCTGGGATGGCCACGGCTATCCCGAGGGCCTGCGGGAGACCGCCATTCCCATTGGGAGCCGCATCATCGGTCTCATCGAGGCCTATGAAGTGATGACCAGCGGCAAGGGCTACCGCCCCCCCCAGGGCTTCCGCCAGGTGCTGGAGGAATTGGAAAATGAGGCGGGCGCCCAGTTCGACCCCAAGGTCGTGGAAGCCTTCCGCGACCTGATGGCATGCAAGGGGGAGTAATCTGGACCCTGGAGCCCCCATGTCCAGCAGCCGTTCCCAGCGTGGATTCATCATGGCCCTCGCCTTGGCGGTGGCGGTGGTGATGGGACTGATGCTGATGAAGGTGGCGCCCGCTGTAAGCGCGCAGGTGCAGCGCGAGAACGAGGCCGAACTGATCTTTCGCGGGGAGGCCATCGCGGCGGCCCTCAAGATCTACTCCGCCAAGGCTGGGCGCTTTCCCAAGGATCTGGATGAAGTCATGAAAGTGCGTCCCCGCATCCTCCGCCAGAAATACAAGGATCCGATGACCCCCGCCGGCGACTGGGAGTTCATCACGCAGGTGCAGCCGGGGGCCTCCGGGAACACGGAGGGGCTTCCCATCGTCGGTGTCCGGAGCCGCAGCTTGAAGGACAGCATTCACATCTACCAGAACAAGTCCCTCGTCCACGACTGGCTCTTTTCGGCGGACCAGAATCTGCTGGGCATCACGGATGAGGCCACCAAGCTGAAGGGCCTGCCCAAGGCCGGGGGCACCGCCCCGGCAGCCGACCCCGCCAAGCCTGCCGAACCGAAGCAGTGAGGGCAACCTGGAAGGTCCTCACCTGCCTCGTCGTCTCGGCCATGGCCCTGTCCGCCCAGGAATTCCGGGCCTGGGCGCGCGGCCTGGAAGCCCGCGGCATCGCGGTGTCCGCAGGCATTTGGGACATGGGCACCGGGAAGGCCATCGAACGCCACCACGATGAGCGGGCCCTGGTGCCCGCCAGCACCACCAAGGTGGTCACGACCTATGCCCTGCTCAAGGCCTTGAAACCCGATTTCACCTTGGAAACCGAGGTCTGGGGGGATCTCAAGGACCGGGTGGTGCACGGCGATCTCATCTTCAAGGGGGGTGGGGATCCGACCTTCACCAGTGAGCGCATCTGGATGCTGGCCCAAGCCCTCAAGAAGCAGGGTGTGCAGCGGGTCACGGGGACCCTGCGCCTGGATCAGACTGCGTTCGACCCGCAGCGGGAGCCCCAGGGTTGGGAGAACACCTCGGGGGATACGCTGCCCGTCGTGCTGCCGCTTTCGGTGAATTTCAACCGGGACGACGCCGGCCACCCGGCGCCCGATCCGGAGCGGCAGTCTCGCGAGACCCTCCTGCGGATCCTCACGGAGACGGGTATCGTCATCGACGGCAAGCCCGGGGGACTGTCCCAACCGCGCAAGCTGCTGGGCTGGGCCTCGCCGCCCCTGCGCGCCATGGTGATCGACATCAATAAGTGGTCGAACAATTTCATGATCGAGATGCTGGTGCGGCAATTCGGCGCGGGCTCCTGGCCCCGGGGCGTCCAGCGGATCCAGGAGTTCTACCGCACCGCCTTCGACCTGGGGCCAGAAGCCATCCGCATCACAGATGGTTCGGGCCTCAGCAAGGACAACCGCCTCTCCGCCCGCACCCTCAGCATTGTCCTGCGGGGGGCCTATCACGATTTCGAGGTGGGGCCGGAGTTCGTCTCGTCCCTGAAAATCATCGGCGGCGAGCCCTGGAGGCTGAAGGTGAAGGACGCCAACCTCACCCGTCGGGTGCGGGTGAAGACGGGCCACCTCGACCAAGTCACCAGCCTCTGCGGCTATCTGCAGACCCTGGACGGCCACGTGCGCGTCTTCGCCATCCTGCTCAACGGTCCCTGCCGGGACGAGGACGTGTGGGACCAGATCTCCCGCTGGGCCAATTAAGGAGCTGTCCCCATTGTTGATCTCCAGGTTCTGGTGGACGATGGAAGGTTGAGGAGACGTCATGCCCCGTATTGCCATTGTGGATGACAGCCGTCTAATCCGGGCTTACGTCGCTGGGGCCCTGCGTTCCCAGGGCTATGAAGTGGTCGAGGTGGAGCCCACGTCCCTCTTCGAAGTGCTCAAGGTCCTGCGGGAGACCCCGGTGGATCTGCTGGTGGCGGATTTCCTCATGCCAGACTGCCCGGGGGAGAGCCTCGTCCGCGCTTGCCGGGAGGACACGGTGCTGCGCGACCTGCCGATCCTGATCGTGTCGGCCCACCGCGACGACCATAGTTTGATGCGCCTGAAACAATTGGGTATCTCAGGGTTCCTGTTGAAGCCTGTGGACGCCTCGGCCCTGGCAGCAAAGGTGGCCGAGGCCCTGGTGGGTTGAGCCTGCAAGGGGAAGGTTGAACCCATGAACGTCAAGGAGAAGCCGGATGCGCGGGGCTTGGCTGCCCTGACCCTTGGGGCTTCCCTACTGGGCTTCGCAGCCATGTTGGTGCGCTGGTCCGACCCGGCCGGGCCCCTGGCCATCGGCTTCTATCGCATGGCCTTCGCCTTGCCCTTCGTGGCCTGGCTGGCCTGGGGCACGGGCCGCCCGGCCACCGGCAAGGCGCGCCTGTGGGCGCTGCTGGCGGGGCTTTGTTTCGTCCTCGATCTCTGGATGTGGCATACGGCCCTCCACCACACCAGTGCCGCCAACGCCACCCTGCTGGTCACCCTGGCCCCCATCTGGGTGGCCGTGGTGTCCGTGCTCTGGCTGGGGGCGCGGCTGCGGCGCCGATTCTGGGCCGGCGTAGCCCTGGCCCTGGCCGGTGCGCTGGTGCTGGGCCTGGCCAAGGGCGCCCGCTGGGGCACCGGGTTGGGGGAACTGCTGGGGGCACTGGCCTCCCTGGCCTACGGGGCCTTCACGCTGGCCCTGGGCCGGGCCCGGCGCGAGCTCAGCGCGCCGGAAGCGCTGTTCTGGGTGGTGCTCTGCTGTACGGTCCTGTTCGGTGCCCTGGGTTGGGTGCAGGGCGAGACCTTCACGGGCTACCCACCGCGGGCCTGGTGGGCCTTGCTGACCCTCGGCTTGGGCATCCAGGTCCTGGCCTGGTGGCTCATCACCTGGGGCATCGGGCATGTGCCCACGAACATGGGTGCCATGGGTCTGATGATCCAGCCCGTGGCCACCGTGATCCTCGGCTGGCTGCTGCTGGCCGAAACCGTGCGCCCGGTGCAGGGTGTGGGTACGGTGCTGGTGCTCGCAGGCATCGCCCTCTGCGTCTTCACACCGCCACAGCGGGAGACTTAATCGGTACCACTGCTTGGGGTCGGCTCGCCGAGGCGGCCCTACTTTCTGGTCCCTTGATCCGGTGATTCCATGACCTTTCGTAGCTTGGCCCTTTTCCGCGAGTCCTCCCTGACGGTCACCCTGGCACTGCTCGGCTGGGCCGCCCTGCCAGCCTGGGCCGACGAGCCAGAAATCTGGAGCCTTCACGGCCAGGCCACCACTGTCACCCAGGGCCACGGGGCCTTCCCCTCCTCCTACGCCGGCGACAACAGCTTCGAGGCCCGCAAGGAAATCCGGAATTCCTTCACCTCCACCCTGTTCCTGGGGCGCCGCCTCTGGGAGGGGGCCGAGCTGTATGTGAATCCGGAGCTCTCGGCCGGGCAGGGGGTAAGTCATGTCTCGGGTCTGGGGGCGGCTCCCAACGGCGAGATCTCCCGGGTGTCGAGCCCTGAGTTAAAACTGGCCCTGGCCCGAGTGTTCCTCAGGCAAGTCCTGGACCTGGGTGGCAGCACCGAGCCTGTCGCAGCCGATCAGAACCAGCTGGGAGGTTCCCGCAACCGTCGCCGGGTGACCATCAGCGCCGGCAAGCTGGCCATGGGCGACATCTTCGACGGCAACACCTTCACCCACGATCCTCGCACTCAGTTCCTGAACCTGTCCCTCGTGGACAGCTCTTCCTGGGACTACCCGGCGGACACCAAGGGCTACAGCTGGGGGCTGGCCCTGGAGTTCAACTGGGACCGGTGGGCCCTCCGTGCGGGCAGCTTCATGGAACCGAGCACGGCGAACGGCGCCTCTTTCGACCATCGGGTGGACCGCGCCCGGGGGGATGTGATCGAGGTGGAGCATGACCACGAAATCGGTGGCAAGACTGGTCAGGTCCGGATCCTTGGCTACGCCAACCGGGCCAGCATGGGCAGTTATCACGAGGCCCTCCAGGTCACATTCCCGCCGGACGTCATCGCCACGCGCCAGCCGGGCCGCATCAAGTACGGCTGGGGCCTCAGTGCCGACCAGTCGCTGACAGCGGACCTCGGTGCCTTCGTCCGGGCGGGATGGAATGATGGGCGCACGGAGACCTGGGCCTTTACGGAAGTGGATCGCACCTTGGCTGCAGGCCTCTCCCTCGCGGGGACCGCCTGGGAGAGGCCCCTGGACCGGTTCGGGCTTGCGTTGGCCGCCAACGGGCTCGCACCGGATCACCGGGACTACCTGGCTGCGGGCGGACTGGGGTTCATGCTCGGGGATGGCCGGTTGAGCTATGGCCAGGAGCGACTCTTGGAAACCTTCTATGTCATCGCCCTGGGACGGCTCTTCACCGTCACCCTGGATGCCCAGCGGATCTGGAATCCCGGCTACAACTGCGATCGGGGGCCCGTTGACCTCTTCGCCCTGCGCCTGCATGCCCAGTTCTGATGGGAGTGCGCCTTCCCTGGCGGGCTACTCAGGGGTGATGACTCCGCGGTCCTCGCGGTAGGCGAAGAGTTCCCCGAAGCGGCCCCAGGTGACCAGCGTTTCGAAGGTCTGCTCGGGGTTCTCCATGGGCAGGCGCTGCTGAAGTTCGGCCAGTAGTTCGTCTGCCTCCAGTTCGCCATGATGCAGTTCGATCAGTTCCTGCACCAGGCGGAAGAGGCGAAGCTCCAGCAGCTGGGTCTTCCAGATTTCTTTGCGGTCGTCCATGTTGGCTCGAATGAATTTCTGGCCCAGAGCCGTGAGGACGACCTGCCGCTTGGGGGTATCCACGAAATCGAGCATCTCCGCCCCCTTCACGGAGGATAGGATCTTCTCGAAGGTCACGTGGGTGGCGGCGGCCACATGGAAGAGCTCCGCCGTGCCGCCCTGGGTCTCCAGGTACTCCAACAGGCCCAGGATGTCCGAGGAGGGCGCCGGGGGCAGCGGCTCGACGAGGTCCGCCTGAATGCTGGGCATGGGGGCGCTTACTTCGATGTCGGGCAGTTCCGTGCTGGTGATGATGTCGTGGAGCTGGTCCACCAGGCGGAGGAATTCGGGGCTGCGCATGTCCCGGGGCCGGGGCAGGGGGTTCTCCACGATGGTGCGCAGGCGCCCGGGGTTGGCGGACAGCACAACGATGCGGTCCGCCATGTAGACCACCTCCTTGATGTCATGGCTCACCATGAGGATCGAGGAGGGGTTCCGCTCGGCGTCGTCCCAGATGTCCAGGATTTCCGCCCGGAGCCCCTCGGCCGTGAGGGCGTCCACATGGCTGAAGGGCTCGTCCATGAAGAGGATCTCGGGATCCACGCTGAGCGCGCGGGCCATGCCCACCCGCTGCTTCATGCCGCCGGAGAGCTCGCGCGGTTAGGCCTCCTCGAAACCCTCGAGGCCCACCAGTTGGATGGCGCGGTGGGCTTTCGCCTTGATGGTTTCATCATCCAGCCCCTGGGCCTGGAGCACGGTTCTGACATTGGCCTCCACGGTCATCCACGGATAGAGGGCGAAGTTCTGGAAGACGATGGCCACCCCGGGATTGAGGCCTTCCATTTTCTTGTTGTGGTAATAGGTGCGGCCCTTGGTGGGTTCGATCAGGCCCGCGAAGATGCGCAGGATGGTCGATTTCCCACAGCCCGAAGGGCCGATGAGGCACACCACCTCGTTGGCGCGGATCTCGAGGTTGATGTCCTCCAGCACGCGCAGGGCATGCCCGGTCTCCCGGTGGAAGGACTTCTGGATGCCCTTGAGCTCACAGATGACTGAGTGATCGGCGCTGATGGCATGCTTCATGACTGCCTCACTTCGACAGGGAATAGTGGGTTTCGGCGAGTTTGTAGAGCGGCTTCCAGACCAGGCGGTTGAACAGGACCACCGTCGCTGCCAGGACCAGGGTGGAGGCGGCCAGGAGGGGGAAATTCCGCTGTTCTCCGGCCTGGCTCACGATGGCGCCCAGGCCGAAGGTCTTCAAGGTAGGGCCGCTGATGTTGTAGTACTCGGACACGATGCTGGCGTTCCAGGCGCCCCCGGCGGCGGTGAGGCACCCGGTCACCAGGTAGGGGAAGATCGCCGGCAGGTAGAGGTTCCGGAAGCGCTGCCAGCGGTTGAAACCGAAGGCCGTCCCCACTTCCCGGAGGTCGCTGGGGATGGCACTGGCCCCGGCGATCACGTTGAAGAGGATGTACCACTGGGTGCCCAGCAGCATGAGGGCGATACTCCCCCAGCCCAGGCCGATCTTGAGTGTGGCGAGCAGGGCGACCACGACCGGAAAGAGCATGGGCGCCGGGAAGGAGGCCGCCACCTGGACGATGGGCTGGAAGATACGGGACAGCCGCTGGGAAAGCCCGATGGCCAGGCCCGCGGGCAGGGTCCAGCACAGCCCGATGAGGATGGAGGCCATCACTCGCGACAGCGTGAGGCCAGCGGCCTTGAAAAGGGTCCACCAGGTGCTGGGTGGGAGCTGGTGGAGCAGGTGGAAGACGCCGAATCCGCCCAGGATCAGGAATCCCGACAGCACGATCAGGGCGACCATCGATAGCCAAGGCGCGGCATGGGCCGCTCGGACGACACCGGCCTCCACCCGAATCCGCTTCTGGACCGGATGGCGATGCTGCCAGTGCTGCCGCTGCCTGGCGCGCCAGCGGTCCCATCGGCGGATGAGGCGGGAACCGCGGATGAGGTTGAGGAACCAGCTTTCGGAATCGGCGTTCTGGACCGTGTCCTCGATGCGGAAGCGCTGGGCCCACACCACGATCGGCCGCCACAGCACCTGATCCAGCAGCACGATCATGAGGATCATCGCCGCCACGGCCCAGAGCTGGGCCCGGACGTCGCCATGCTCCACCGCCATGCTCATGTACGAACCCAGGCCGGGCACCCGGAAATCCTTGTCACCGAGCTTAAAAGCTTCCACCAGCATGAGGAAGAACCAGCCCCCGGCCATGCTCATCATGCTGTTCCAGGCCAAGCCGGTAGTGGCGAAGGGGAGCTCGACCCACCTGAACCGCTGCCACCAGTTGAACCGGTACACCGTGGCGGCCTCGTGCAGCTCCGCGGGCACACTCTTCAACGAGTGGTAGAGACTGAAGGTCATGTTCCAGGCCTGGCCCGTGAAAATGGCGATAATGGCCGTGAGTTCGATGCCCACGTTGCTGTGGGGGAAGGCCGCCACCAGGGCCAGCATCAGGGGCACGATAAAGGCCATCACGGGGATACTCTGCAGGATGTCCAGCAGGGGTACAAGCAGCCGTTCCGAGCGGGCATCCTTGGCGGCCCAGTAGGCATAGACGAGCGTGAAGAAGAAGGAAATCAGATACGCCGTGAGGCCCCGCATCATGGAAAAGAAGGTGTACTTGGGCAGGGCCCAGGGCGACAGGTCGATCACCAACATGGGGCGCTGCACATCAGTCCACTGGCGGCCCAAGAGGATCAGGCCGTAGAGCATGCCGAAGGCGGCGGCGACCAGGAGGAAGTCCACCAGGCGCCGGCGTCGGAGGGGCGCGAACAAGGCGTTGGCCTGCCCCCACATCTGCCCCCACATGGTGTCGAGAAAACGGTGCATCATGGCCGGTCCGGAGGAGCGGATGGCACGCCTCTGGGGGCGCCACCATCCTGTTCAGGGTACGGATTCGAGGGAGCGGGAAATCGCCGCCTTAGCGGGCGGCGCAACACGACGGAGGTTCGGAGAGGTCGGCTTGTCGTCCCATCGAAACCTCCCTTCGGGCCTCAGGGCCTCGGCCAGTCTGATCCCCGGTCCGGCCTGGGTCAACCCACGGCCAACCTGGGTGGAGCCAGGGCCTTCCCGGAGAGGCCTGATGGGGTCACCATGGAGCTCCCCTCCAGGAGTCAAAACCGTGCAGACCGGCAGCCATGGCGACCGCTGAGGAGCGGATTCTGGCCCTGGCGGTCGCCCGTGGGCTTCTGGAACCCAGCGAGGCCGCCGGTACCTGCCTCGACGCTCTGGTCGCGGCGGGACGCCTGAGCGAGAGTGATCAGCGGAGGCTCACCCAGGATCTGGCCGACCTGGAGGCCACGGAGTCGAGCCATTGGTCCATGGAGATCACGGCACAGGTACCTGCCGAGACGGAGGCGGGCCTGACCGAGGGCGTGGCTTCGGCACTGCCGCCCTCGTCGGTGCCAGGAACCTCCTTCCCATCCGCAGGCTATCGCCAGGGCGGGATCTTTCATGCCCGGACGCTCGAACGGTGGAGCCGCTTCGAAGCCTTGGAGTTGCTCGGCGAAGGGGGCATGGGTCGCATCTTCCGGGCCACGGATCCCAGTCTCCACCGGGTGGTGGCCCTGAAGCTGCTGCGCCGGGGCGACCCTGATCTGCTCCAGCGGTTCATCCAGGAGGCCCAGCTGCAGGCCCGGGTGGATCATCCGAACGTGTGCCGGGTGTACGAAGTGGGCGAGTGGCGGGGGCAGCCCTACATCGCCATGCAGTTCATCCGCGGAGAGACCCTCAAGGACGCCGCGCCGTCGCTGCCCCTCGAAGCGTTGCTGCACCTGATGGTCGAGGTCTGCGAAGGCGTGCACGCGGCCCATCGCGTGGGTCTCGTTCATCGGGATTTGAAGCCGGCCAACCTGATGCTGGACCGGTCCGAGGACGGGTCCACGCGGGCCTGCGTGCTCGACTTCGGGCTGGCCCGAGGGGCCGAGGGCAAAGGGCTCACCGAGACTGGCCGCGTGATGGGCACCGTCAGCTACATGTCGCCCGAACAGGCCCGAGGCGATGCGGCCCTGCTGGACCGCCGCTCGGATGTCTACTCGCTGGGAGCGACCCTCTATGCGCTGTTGATGGGGGCACCGCCGTTCTCGGGGGAGGGCCTCGACTGCATGGTGCGCATCGTGAAGGAGGATCCTCTGCCGCTCCGGCAACGGGTGCCCACGATTCCGGCGGACCTCGATACCGTCGTCCTCACCTGTCTTCAGAAGGACCCGCGCCGCCGGTATGCCACCGCTCGCGCCCTCGGCGAGGACCTGCAGCGCATCCTGGATGGCGAGCCCATCCAGGCCCGGGCCGCCACGCCGGTCGAGCGGATGACCCACTGGGCCCGGAAACGCAAAGCCCTCGTCATCGCCTCGGCCGTGGTGTGCCTTTCCACCCTACTCTTCGGCGGCTTCGCCATCCGGGAGCGGCTGCGGGCCCGGGCCCAGACCGCTCACGCCCAACGGTTCTCCCAGGCGGCGGAGCGGATCGAGGCCCTGGCCCGGTACCTGCGGCTGCAGCCGGCGCGGGATCTCACCCGCGATCAGGCGGACCTGCGAGCCCGCGTCGAGGCGCTGTCCCTGGAGGTCAAGGGCGCCGGGTCACTGGCCGAAGCCCCAGGCGCCTACGCGCTGGGCCGGGCGCGCCTGGCGCTGGACGATCCCGCCGGGGCCCGGGTGC
>JANYAS010000099.1 GCA_025361205.1 Holophagaceae bacterium | reverse complement strand
TCACCCTCCGCCACAAGGCCCAGACGATCCTCCGCGAGGCGGGCTGGGACATCGGCCCGCCGCCCCTGGTCTGGTCGCCCCGGATGGCCCGCTGCGCGGGGCTCTTCGTTGTGGAGAAGGATTCCCGCGGCAAGTGGCACCCCGAAATTCGGATGTCGATCCCCCTGCTCCGCCGCCGGGACTGGCCGTGGCCCCAGCAGGTCTGCGGGATGAACTGCCACGCGCCTGAGGATGTCCAGCGGCGGATCCTGGAGCACGAGCTGATCCACTACAAGCTCTGGATGGACCGTGAGAAGGACTGGGGCCATAGCGAGCTGTTCCGGCAGTTGGCCTGGACGGCCTTTGGGCACCAGAGCATCACCCACGGCATCGGGGCGGAGGGCCCTGAATGACATAGATCCACGTATTCCACCGATTTTTCGCCGACCTAAGCCGTCGTAATAAATCAACCCTTCTTGAAAATGGCGAGAACGGCACAAGGGGCCGTAACGGAAGGGCGAATTCAACCAGGGTTATTCCGTAACGGCCCCAAATCTGTGTCCATCTGTGGAATCTGTGGATATCGCCTTCTTCCTTTTATTTGGAGTACGCTCACGCCATGACTGCCTGGGACCCCGCCTTCCTCGCCGCGCCGCCCTTGACCGAGGCGGAGGAGCGGCTGGCCCCGGCCTTGAAACTGTATGCCCTGCGCACCCTCCCCTTTGGCGAGATCCGGGCCGTGGGCTTCGACATGGATCACACCATGGCCCGGTACCGCTCGCCGGAGATCGATGAGCTGGCCTTCAAGAAGGCGGCGCGGCTGCTGGTGCGGGAACGCGGCTACTCGCCCTGGCTGCTGGAAATCGAGTACGACCCCAACTTTGCCATGCGCGGCCTGGTGCTGGACGGGTTGCGCGGCAACCTGCTCAAGCTCAACCGTGAGCGCCAGGTGGTGCGGGCCTGCCACGGGAGCCGGGTGATGTCGCGCCCCGAACTCGACGCGGTCTACAGCCGACGTCGGCTCGCCACGGCTGCCAAGGGCTTCCGCAACATTGATACGCTGTTTGAGATTCCCGAGAGCCATTTCTACGCCCAGATGGTGGACGGTCTGGACCGGGGCATCCTGAAGGCCGAGAACTACCTACAGCTGTTCCAGGACGTGCGTTGGGCCATCGACGCCACCCACCGCAATGGCGAGATGAAGGCGGAGATTCTCGCCCACCGAAACTTCTTCATTCCCAAAGACCCTCAGCTGGCCTTGGCCCTGGACCGCCTGAAACGCGAGGGCAAGAAGCTCTTCCTGCTCACCAATAGCGAATGGAGCTTCACCGCAGGCGTGATGGGCCACCTGCTCGACGGGCAGGATGTGGCCCGCCCCCGCTGGACGGACTACTTTGAGCTGGTGGTGGTCAGCAGCCGCAAGCCCGCCTTCTTTCTGGAGACGCCGGAACCGAAGCCCCTGGCGGGTCACCCCCGCTGTTTCATGGGGGGCCACACGGCTTGGCTGGAAGCCCAGTTGGGGGCCCAGGGCGAGCAGGTGCTCTACGTGGGCGACCACATCTACGGCGACGTCCTGCGGTCCAAGAAGAACGCTTCCTGGCGCACCCTCTTGCTGGTGCCCGAGCTGGAGCGCGAGCTGAAGCTCCTGGAGGCGAAGGCTGAGGATCTACGCGACCTCCAGAAGCTGGAGACGGCGCGGCGGAGGACGCTGCGCCGCGCCTCGGTGCTCCTCGACCAGTGGAAGCGCAACCGGGTGCGCCGCCATGTGCTGGGTCCCCGCCTCAGCCGCGACGCGACTGTGGCGTTAGACCACGAGGCCGCGCAGCTCGCCGCCAGTGCCGAAGCCCTTCAGCGGCGGGCGGAGCTGCAGAACCTGGAACTGGATCGAGGCCTCCACACAGTCGAAGCCGCCTTCAACCCCACCTGGGGCCCCATGTTCCGCGATCGCGACGAGCAGACCCGCTTCGCTGACCAGATCCAGCAGTTTGCCTGCGCCTACACGGGCAAGGTGGGGAATCTCTACATGGTGGATCCCCACAGCACCATGTACGCGCCGGTCCCCAGCCTGCCCCATGAGCGGCTGGAGTGATTCGGATTCGCATTCTAAAGGATAAAGATCACCACCAAGGCACCAGTAATCATTTCGCCTCGTGTATCGACGCAGGCGATACCGAGAGGGCACCAAGAAAAGCGAAAGCCAATATCCATGCAGTTCTTGGTGCCCTGGTGCCTTGGTGGTGAAGTTGCCTTTTCTTTCGTCCTGAACGCTCGTTGCTATTAATGACTGGCTATCACCTTCCGAATGGCGGCCACCACCTGATCCTGATCGGTCTCTGTGAGCCCCGGCCAGAGGGGCAGGCTCAGGAGGCGGTCCCCGCTCCACTCGCAGTGGGGCAGGCCGTCCTTGGGCAGGTGTTGTGGGTGGGCCGCGTAGAAGTCCCGGTACCAGGGGTGGACGTGGGCCGGACGGTAGTGGATCCCCGTGCCGATGTTCTCCTCCTTGAGGGCCGCCACGAAGGCGTCGCGGTCCAGACCCGCCTTCTCGGGATGGAGGCGCAGCACGAACAGGTGGAAGCAGTGGCCGTGGTCGGCATCCCCGGGCCAGGGCAGCATCACTTCGTCCAGGTCCTGCATCGACTCGAGGTAGCGGTGGAACAGCACGCTCCGCCGAGCGTTGAACCCGTCCAGCTTGGCGAGCTGGTGAAGGCCCATGGCCGCCTGCAGATCCATGAAGTTGGCCTTGCGGGCGGGTTCAAAGACCTCCGTGTGCGGGCTGCCCTCCTTGGCGAAGCGCTTCCACGCGTCACGGTCGATGCCGTGGAAGCGCAGGCGCTTGATGCGGCTTTCGTACTCGTCGTTGAAAAAGGCAATGGCGCCGCCCTCCCCTGTGGTCATGTTCTTATTGGGGTGGAAGCTGTAGACACTCATGACGGAGCGGGGGTTCCCGCCGATCTTCGTGCCCTTGTAGTGGGCGCCCATGGCCTGGGCCGCGTCCTCGACAACCCAGAGGCCGTGCTGCTCGGCAATGCGCCAGATCGCGTCCATGGCACAGGGCAGGCCCGTGAGGTGCACGGGAATGATGCCCTTCGTACGGGGCGTGATGGCGGCTTCGAGCTTCGCGGGGTCGATGTTGAGAGTGACGGGATCGATGTCCACCAGCACGGGCACACCCCCCTGGAGGACCACCGTGCTGAGGGTGCTCACCCAGGTCAGGGAGGTGGTGATCACCTCGTCGCCGGGCTGAAGGTTCAGCACCTGCAGGGTGATCTCCTGGCCCGTGGTGGCGCTGTTCATGGCCAGGCAGTGGGGCACGCCGTTGTAGGCCTTCAGGGCCTCCTCGAACTTCGCCGATTTGGGACCCGTGGTGAGCCAGCCGCTGTGGATCGTGTCGATGATCTCCGCGATCTCCTCCTCACCAACCATGGGGCGGGTGAAGGGCAGGAATTCGGGGCGGCGCTGGTAGGTCATGGAGGCTCCGTCGATCAAGCAGCCATTCTCCCACGATGCCCGCCGTGGGCTAGTTCGAAGCCCAGACACCCCTGCTTTTCCCTTACCGCGGATCGCCAGATCCGCGGCCGGGAACAGCCGCTCGGCGGAATCACCCACCCCCTCAGGCGATGGGCATGGTGATCTTCAGGGAGCTGCCCTTGCCTAGGCCTGCGCTGCTCAGGCTGATGGTGCCGCCCATCATCTCCATCATGTGCTTGCTGATCACCAGGCCGAGACCGGTTCCGCCAAATTCGCGACTGTGACCGCCCTCGGCTTGGGCAAATTTCTGGAACAGCCGCGCCTGGGCGTCATGGCTCACGCCGATGCCCGTATCCACGACCAGCAGGGCGATCATGCCCGGGTGCCGTTCCACCTCGATGGCGACGAAGCCGACCTTGGTGAACTTGAGGGCATTCGACAGCAGGTTGAGGAGCACCTGCTTCAGCCGGTTGGGATCCACCAGCACCTCGGGGATGTCCTGGATGTCGGGCCAGACCACTTCCACGCCAGGCTTCCGCGGGTAGCCTTCGACGATGGGTTTCACTTCCTCCAGGAGCACGGACAGGCTGAAGGGCTCGGGGTGAACCTCGAGTTTTCCCGACTCGATTTTGGCCAGGTCAAGAATGTCATTGAGCAGCCCCAGCAGGTGCTGACCGGAGGTGTAGCTGTCCTGGAGCATGGAGCGCATCTCGTCCGCGTCGTCGTAGAGCCCGTCCATCACCAACCGGGTGAAGCCCAGGATGCCGGTCAGCGGGGTGCGCAATTCATGACTGGTCAGGGCCAGGAATTCGCTCTTCAGTTGGTCCGCCTCGCGCAAGGCGTCATTGACGCGCTCCAGCTCGAGGGTCTGGCGCTGGAGGGTGTCGCGCTGTTCGGACAGATCCCGAAACAGCCAAGCGTTGTAGAGCGAGATGGCCGCCTGCCGCTGGAGAATCGTGATGGAGTCGAGGTCCTCCTCCTCCCAGCGCCGGGCCCCCCCTGGCATGGCGAGGATGGCGAAGCCCAGAAGGAGTAACTGGTGCTCGAAGGGGATGAAGTAGAGGGGCGCCTCGTCGGTACCCTGGAGGCTTTTGAGGATCGCGCTCCCCCCCGCGGGATCCAGCCACTGGCTCTGAAAGAGCACCAGGGGCGTCTCCGGAAAGGGATTCGGGGCCGGCAGCCGCAGCGAGGACCACTCGGCCCTGGCCAGGCCGGTACCTTCCTTGGGGACATAGCCTGCGCCGCCGTCTTCCAGGGTCCAGACCACGGCCCTCTGGCAGTGGAACTCCTGGGCGAGCACGTCGAGCACCACGCTGACCACCTGGCCCCCCTTGGAGGTGGCGGCCAGGATTTCGGACACGTGCTGGAGCACCTGCATCTGGTGGGATCGGCGGCCCAGCTTGGCGCGCAGATCCCGGGTCTCGTGCGCGGCCTGGGTGAGCTGCCGCTGGGTCTGCAGTAACTCGGCCAGCAGCTCGGCACCTTGAGGCCGCTGGGGCTGGGCCGCAGGCAGCTGCTTGGGCCCGGAGCCGCCCGTGGTGGGTTGTTGGATCGACTTGGGACCCGAGGATTGATCCGAGGTGGCCATGGACTTTCAGAATGGCCGGTACTGACGAGGCTGCCAAGGGGCCCGGTTTGTCCCAAGATAGGGGCATGGCGTATCGCCCCCCCACCTTCCCGCTGCAGCGGATCATCTTTCTGGCGGTCTCGCTGGTGCTATTTGTCCAGGTGGGCTGGTGGATCAACGTGCAGATCCGGGAATCGGGGCGGCTGCTGCAGGCCCGCACCCAGGCCCTGAAAGCCAGCCGCGCCGAGGCCTGGCAGATGGACAGCCTCGGCATCCTTGCCTACACCCACGCCCGCCCCGACCCCTCCTCCCGCACCGGTGCCGTGGGCGTCGTGGAGGGTCGGTTCGCCGCGCTGCCCAGCCTGGACCAGCGTCGCCAAGCCATCCAGCGGATGTTTCCGCACGTGGCCGTGGTGCCTGAGCCGCTCTCGCCTGACGATCTGGTCCTCCTGGACGGTTCGGCCTTTCTCGCCCTGCGCCCCGAACCTCTGCTCGAGCTGCAGAACCAGCGCTGGCACTCGGTCTTCCGAGCCGCCACCGAAGGCGCCTTCATGGTGGTGGTGGTGCTGTCCGGGCTCGTGCTCCTCTACCGGAAGCTGTCGGAGGAGCTGGATCTGCGGCTCCGCCAGCGCAACTTCACCTCGGCCGTCACCCACGAGCTCAAGACGCCCATCGCCTCCCTGCGGGTCTGGACCGAGACCATCTTCACCCGCAGCCTCCCGGAGGAACAGCGGCAGCGGATCCACGACCTCATGGAGAAGGACCTCTACCGGCTCAACGAACTAGTGGGCAACCTCCTCGATGTGGCCAGGGCGGAATCCGGCAGCCTGGTATTGCACCTCACTCCCCTCCAGCTCGGCCCCTGGCTCCGGGGAATCTGCGAGGCCATGGACCAGCGGCTGGACCCTGGCGCCCTGGGACTCCGACTGGAATTCACCGCTGAATCCCTCTGGGTGAACGCCGATTCCAAGGCCCTGGGTACCGTGGTCGAGAACCTGCTTTCCAATGCCTTCAAATACGCCGCCGAACCCCGCCAGACCACAGTCACGCTGGATGGCGACCGCGACGACGTGATGATCGTGGTCAGCGACCTGGGCCACGGCCTGTCACCCAAGGATCTGCCTCGGGTCTTCAGCCGATTCTTCCGGGTGGGCGATGAGATGACCCGCCAGGTCGCCGGCACGGGCCTGGGCCTCTTCCTGGTTCAGGAGATCACCAGCCGGCATGGGGGCGAGGTCCGGGCCTTCAGCCGCGGGCCTGGGCTTGGTTCGGACTTCACCATCCGCCTGCCCCGCCTCCCCAGGCCCGCCGATGCTTGAGCCGGGCCTGCCGATCCGTCCCGATACGGTCCTCGTCCAGGCCGCCGCCCAGGGGGACCCCGAGGCCTTTGAGGCCCTGGTGCGCCCCCACCTCGGCATGCTGTTCCGGGTGATCGACCGCATCCTGGGTAACGAGGCCGAAAGTCAGGACGCCCTCCAGGACGCCCTCCTCACCCTGCACCGGGAACTCCCCAATTTCCAGGGCGCCAGCAAGTTCAGCACCTGGGCCTACCGGATCTGCGTGAACCAGGCCTTGATGGCCCGCCGGAAGCGCGCGCGGCGCCGGGAGGACGCCATCGAGGATCTGATGCCACGTTTCGGGGACGACGGGCATCACATGAACACGGACACGATTCTCGACTGGAGCGAGGACGCGGAGGCGCTGATGAAAGTCGAGCAGGAGGAGCTGAAGGCCAAGGTCCGGGCGGGCCTGGACAGGCTTTCCGATGACCAGCGGGCCGTGTTCGTCCTGCGCGACCTCGAAGGCTGGAACACCGATGAAATCGCCCGCCACCTCGGCATCACCCGCGAGCTGGTGCGCCAGCGGGTCCACCGGGCCCGTCTGGCTTTGCGCGCCCTGCTCCCCGAATTCGCCCCCGAGCCGGAGGCGCGATGACCTTTCTGATCCCCAGCTGCGAACGTGTCACCGGGCTGCTGACCGACTACGAAGAGGGCGCCCTTGGGCCCCTGGACTGGCTGGGCATCAAGCTCCATCTGGCCCTCTGCTCCCCGTGTCAGATCTTCCTCGATGCCTTCGAACGGACTCCCGCCCTGTTGCGCCAAGCCTGGGATGAAGAATCGACCCCCATTGCCGAGCTTGCCCTGTCGGGCGCCCTGGCCGCGCTCCGGGAAGGACGCCTGCCCCGCGGCCCCCAGCATCACCCTGAACCCGAAGCCTGGGGAGCGCTGGCACCGGGCGGAGACCATCTCCTGGCCCTCCTGCTGCGCGTCCACCTCGGCCAATGCGGTCCCTGCCGGGAAACCCGCGGCTCGGGCCAGGCCATTTCCCTCTCCCGGGATCCCCTGGAAGCCCTTCGCCCCCATCTGCCGCCGGAAACCCAGTGGCGCTGGACCCGCCATGGCCTGGGGGGCGGCCAGGTTGCCCGGCTTCTGGAGGATCCTCGCAGCGGGGCCGTGCTCAGCCTCGCGAAACTCGAAGGCGGATGCGCCGTGCCCAGGCACGATCACCTCGGCCCGGAGGTCTCCCTACTCCTCTGCGGCGGCCTCCAGGACGGACCGGCCCACCTCAGCCCCGGCGACTGGATGGCCCACGTTCCCGGCCACCTCCACGCCCCCGAAGCCGACCCCCGCGGGGAATGCTGGGCCTTGGTGCACCTGGAAGGCGGCATTCGGTTCGAGGGCTGGCGAGGTGTCTTTGGCGCGGTGCGCTAGCAGATCCGCGGCAGCTGCTCGCCGCTCAGCAAGTCCAGCAGACGCGAAGTGCCAAGGGCTGTGCGCAGGCTGACGCGCCCGGCGGGACCGGCCACCACGCGGCCGATCCGAGCCGTGCCCGCGCCTTCGGGGATGGCGCGTAGCAGGTCCAGGGCCTGCCCCGCCTGGCCCTCGGGTAGGAAGACCACCATGCGGCCCTCGCAGGCGACATAGAACGGATCGAGGCCCAGGATCTCGCAGGCGGCGGTCACGGCCTCGTCCACAGGTATTGCGGCCTCTTCGGCCTCGATGGCCACGCCCGCCGCTGAGGCAATTTCGTTCAGCACGGAGGCCAGGCCGCCCCGGGTGGGGTCCCGGAGACAGTGGAGGTCCAACCCTGCGTCCAGCAGGGCCGCAACCAGGTGGTGGACCGGCCCACAGTCGCTGGTGATGGGCGATTCGAACTGGATCCCCTCCCGCACCGACATCACGGCAATGCCGTGGCGGCCCAGGTCCCCGCTAACAAGGACCGCGTCCCCCAGACGCACCCGCCGGGGATGGATGTCCACGCCCGCCGGGATGAGGCCAATGCCTGCGGTCGTGATGAAGACGCCGTCGGCCTTGCCCCGATCCACCACCTTGGTATCGCCGGTGGCAAGCCGCACGCCGCAGCGGTCCGCCGCGGTCTTCATGGACACCACCAGGGGCGACAGTTCCGCGAAGGGCAGGCCCTCTTCCAGGATGAAGGCGCTGGACAGGGCCAGGGGCTTGGCCCCCGCCATGGCCAGGTCGTTCACCGTGCCGTAGACCGCCAGTTCCCCCAGGTCGCCGCCGGGAAACACCCGGGGATGGACGACAAAGCCATCCGTCGTAAAGGCCAGCCGCGCCCCGCCCGCCTCGATGACCGCGCTGTCATGCAGGCCTGCGGGATCCGCGCCCAGGACCGGCAGGAACAGCCCTTCGATGAGTTCCTTCATGAGCCGTCCCCCGCCCCCATGGGCCATCTGGACGGTGTCGTGGCGCAGGGGGCGCGGGCAGGCAAGGGCGAGCGGCTCGGCCATCACAAAGCCTTCGCCGGCTCGAACCGCCGGTAGCGGTAGTAGGCCGCGCAGGCGCCCTCGGAGGAGACCATGGTGGCGCCCAGGGGATGTTCGGGGGTGCAGATGGTCCCGAAGGCCGGGCACTGGGTGGGCTTCAGCAGCCCCTGGAGGACCAAACCGCTTTGGCAGTCCGGGGATTCCGGACCGCCCACGTCGGATACCCCGAAACGCTGGGCCGCGTCGAAGGCTGCATAGGCCTCCCGCAGGCCGAAGCCGCTGTTCGGAATGGCCCCGATGCCCCGCCAGGTGCGGTCCACCACCTGGAACACCTCCTGGATGAGTTGCTGGGCGGGGCGGTTGCCCCCGGCCTTCACCAGCCGGGTGTATTGGTTCTCCACTTCGGCTCGGCCCTCCTCAAGCTGGGACACGGCCATGAAGATGCCCTGGAGCAGGTCCACCGGTTCGAAGGCCGTGACCACGATGGGCACATGGAACTTGGCCACCAGGGGGTAATACTCTTCGGTGCCCATGATGCTGCAGACGTGGCCCGCAGCGAGAAAGGCATCCACCCGCCGCTGGGGTGAGGCGAGGATGGCCTCCAGCGCCGGCGGCACCCGGACGTGGGAGACCAGGATGGAGAAATTCCGGAGCCCTTCCTTCTTCGCCTGGGATACGGCCAGCGCATTGGCCGGGGCCGTGGTCTCGAAGCCCACGGCGAAGAACACCACCTCGCGGCCCGGCAGGTCCCTAGCGAGCGCCAGGGCATCCAGGGGCGAGTACACCACGCGCACGTCGGCGCCGCGGCTCTTCACCGAGAACAGGTCCTCCGCACTGCCGGGCACCCGCAGCATGTCGCCGAAGGAGCAGAAGGTCACGCCCGGGCGCGCGGCGATGGCCAGGGCCTGGTCGATGAGGGCCACCGGCGTCACGCACACCGGGCAGCCAGGTCCGTGGATAAGGTTGATCTCCTTGGGCAGCAGTTCGTCCAGCCCAAACCGGGCGATGGCATGGGTCTGTCCTCCGCAGACTTCCATCAGCGACCAGGGCCGCGTCACCTTCCGTCGGATGGCTTCTGCCAGCGTATGAGCGGCCTTGCCACTGCGGAATTCATCCACGAACTTCACAGGCCCTCCTCGCCCCAGCTGGCCGCCAGTTCATTCAAGCTTTCCAGCATCAGCCGGGCTTCCGCCTCGTCCAACTGATCCAGGGCCAGTCCCGCATGGACCACCACCCAGGCCCCTGGGCCGGCCTCGGGCACGCAGGCCAAGCTCACCTCCTTCACCGTGGACCCGAAGGCCACCCGTCCCATGCGCAGGGGGGATTCCACCACATCGAGAATCTGGCCGGGAACGCCGAGACACATGGGGACTCCAGGTGGAGGTGCGCCCCAGGTTAGTCCTTCCCCCTTCCGCTGCGATCACAAGTTGCAGAGGCCCGTGCTCCAATGGGGCCATGACACAACACCCGAATCATGTGCGGGGCGCGGCCCTGGTGGCTTTGGCGGCCTTGCTCTGGAGTTCCAGCGGCCTCTTCATCAAGGTGTTGCCGCTGGGTGCCCTGCAGATCGCCTTCGCCCGCAGCCTGGTGGCCGCCCTCACCATTGCCGCCGTGGTCCGCCTGCGCGGCGGACGCCCCTTCCCCCGGCTGGACGCCCTGACCCTGGGCTGCGCCGTGGCCTACGCCGGGGTGCTGATCTGCTTCGTGGTCGCCACCAAGCTCACCACCGCCGCGAACGCGATCTTCCTCCAGTTTTCCGCACCCATCTACCTGGTGTTCCTGGAGCCCTGGGTGACAGGCCGGTCCCTGCGCGGCCGCGACCTGGCGGCCGTGGGCCTCTGTCTGGCGGCCATGGGTCTTTTCTTCATGGGCCGCCTGGGCGCGGGCACCCTTGCGGGCAACCTGTTGGCCGTGCTCTCGGGTCTCTGTCTGGCCCTCTTCTCCCTGACCCTCAAGCTGCAGCGGGAGCGCCGCCCCGGGGCCGATCCCATCGGGGCCATCATCCTCGGCAACCTGCTGGTGGCAGCCATCTGCGCGCCCCTGGCCCTGCCCGGCTTCCGGCCCACCCTGCCCCAGACCGGCATCCTGCTCTTCCTCGGGGTCTTCCAAATCGGCCTCGCCTACCTCCTGTTCAACGCGGGCATGAAACACCTCTCGGCCACCGCTGCGGTGGTGACAGGCACCCTCGAAGCCGTGCTCAATCCCATCTGGGTCTTCCTCGGCATCGGCGAGCGGCCTTCCCCGTGGGCCTTGCTGGGCGGGGTGATGATTCTCGGCACCATCGCCTGGTACACCCTGGCGCCCAGGCCACGGCTGAAAGGGTTGTGACGAAGGTCTCCCCAATAGGGTTGGTCTTTAGACGACCCATAGGTTATGTTTTGCTTGCACCACTCCCCCGCGGAGGTTCTTTCCATGCATGGCCTATCAGAAACCTTTCCCCTGGATGAGGCGTCCATCCACCTGGCACTGGAAAAGGTGCCGGCCGAAGACCCGGCCCGGATCCGTGAACTCCTGGCCAAGGCCCGGGCGATGCAGGGCCTGGACGACGGGGATCTGCCTCCCCTGATGGCCATCCAGAATCCCGACCTGCTGTCCGAACTGTTCGAGGCCGCCCGTTGGGTGAAGGACCAGATCTACGGCAACCGCATCGTGCTGTTCGCGCCGTTGTATGTGTCGAACCTGTGCGCGAACGAGTGCCTCTACTGCGCGTTCCGGGCCTCGAACCGCGGGTTGACCCGGCGGGCGCTGGACCAGGCCGAGCTGGCCGCCGAGGTGGGCCGCCTGCTGGAACAGGGCCACAAGCGCCTCGTGCTGGTGGCGGGAGAGGCCTACCCGAAGGAGGGCCTCGACTACATCCTGGAGTCCATCCGAACCGTGTACGGCGTGCGCCATGGCAACGACAACATCCGCCGCGTGAACGTCAACATCGCACCGCTCGATCTGGCTGACTTCCGCCGCCTGAGGGACGCGGAGATCGGCACTTACCAGCTCTTCCAGGAGACCTACCACCGCGAGACCTACGCCCAGATGCACCCACGGGGACTCAAGGCGGACTTCGACTGGCGGCTGGGCTGCATGGACCGGGCCATGCTGGCGGGCATCGACGATGTCGGCATCGGTGCCCTCTTCGGGCTGTACGACTGGCGCTTCGAGCTGCTGGCGATCATGCACCACGCGCGACACCTCGAGGAGCGCTTCGGTTGCGGACCCCACACCATCAGCATGCCGCGCATTGAACCCGCCGAGGGCTCCGCCACCAGCGACTCCCCGCCCCACGCCGTGACCGACGGGGACTTCAAGAAGCTCATCGCCATCCTCCGTCTGGCGGTCCCCTACACCGGTCTTATCCTGAGCACCCGGGAGCGGCCCGAGGTGCGCCGCGAAGCACTGCAGCTCGGCATCAGCCAGATCAGCGCCGGCAGCCGCACCAGCCCGGGCGGCTATGAGGAAACGGACCTGGAAGGCGGGGCCCAGTTCTCCCTGGGCGACCACCGTAGTCTCGACGAAGTGGTGCGCGAGCTCTCAGAGACCGGGTTCATCCCCAGTTTCTGCACCAGCTGCTACCGCATGGGCCGCACCGGCGCCGATTTCATGGATCTGGCGAAGCCCGGCGAGATCAAGGCCCACTGCCAACCCAATGCCCTGGCCACTCTCCAGGAGTACCTGGATGACCACGCCAGCGACGCCACGCGCCACGCGGCCAAGCTGATGATGGCGGAAAGCCTGGCGGGCATGGAAGACCCTGTTCGGCGGCTGGCGGAAGGCATGGTGAACCGCGTCAAGGATGGAGAACGCGATGTGTTCTGCTGAGATGCAAAAGACCCCCAAGAACCTGCGCCTCCACATCGGCCTCTTCGGCCGCCGGAACGTAGGCAAGTCTTCGCTCCTGAACGCCCTCACCCGGCAGCAAGTGGCCATCGTTTCGCCCCAGGCGGGCACCACCACGGATCCCGTGGAAAAGCCCATGGAACTGCTCCCGCTGGGACCCGTGCTCTTTGTCGATACCGCCGGACTGGACGACGAAGGCGCCCTCGGTAGGGCCCGCATGGACCGCTCCCGGGCCGTGCTCGACCGCGTTGACCTGGGCATCCTGGTTGCCGAACGCGGCCAGTGGGGGACCTTCGAGAGGGGCCTGCTGGCGGAACTCCAGGCTCGGCACATCCCCACGGTGGTGGCCCTGAACAAGCATGACCTCGCCCCGGCGAGCGACCTGCCGGAGCTCCAGGGCGCCACCCTGGTTGCGGTGTCAGCCTTGGATGGGCATGGCATCCCCGATCTGCGGGAGGCCCTGCTCCGCGCCGCCCCCGCCGATCACTTCGACTCCCGCCACCTGATGGCGGACCTGGTGCCTCCGGGCGAAGTGGCCGTGCTGGTCATGCCCATCGATGCTTCTGCCCCCAAGGGGCGGCTCATCCTTCCCCAGGTGATGGCCGTCCGGGACGTGCTGGATGGTGCGGGCCTCGCCCTCGTGGTGCAGGCCCGCGAGCTGTCCAAGGCCTTGGCGAGCCTGAAAGGTCCGCCAGCCCTGGTGGTCACGGACTCCCAGGCCTTCCGGTCCGTGGCGGCGGAGGTTCCAGACTCCGTCCCCATGACCTCTTTCAGCATCCTCATGAGCCGCTTCCAGGGGGATCTGGCGGCCCAGGTCCGGGGGACCCTGGCCATCGAAGGGCTGCGGGGCGGCGACCGCGTGCTTGTGGCGGAAGGCTGCACCCACCATCCCACTGAGGAGGACATCGGCCGGGTGAAGCTGCCCCGCTGGCTGGACCAGATGGTGGGCGCCCCGCTCCAATTCGACACCATCCAGGGCCGGGACTTCCCCACCGATCTGACGCCCTACAAGCTCGTGGTCCACTGCGGCAACTGCATGGGCAATCGCCGGGAGATGTTGTCGCGCATCCACCGCTGCGAGGCGGCCGGCGTGCCGATCACCAACTACGGGCTGGCCATCGCCTCTGCCTTCGGCATCCTCGAACGGGCCCTGCGCCCCTTCCCGGAAGCCCTGGACTCTGTCCATGCACTCCAAGCCTGAAGCCCCGCTGGATCACAGCCGCGTGAAGGCCTGGCTCCTGGAAGGGGATCCGGCGGCGCTGCGCCGCCTCTGGGCTGAAGCGGACGCAGTCCGGGCTGCCCATGTGGGCGATGAGGTCCACCTCCGCGGCCTCATCGAGGTGTCCAGCCACTGCATCCGCCACTGCCTCTACTGTGGCCTGCGGGCCCCCTCCGAAGGGCTGGACCGCTACCGCATGGAGGCCGGGGAGATCCTGGCCTGCGCCCAGGAGGCCATCCAGCTCGGTTACGGCAGTGTCGTGATTCAGGGGGGCGAGGATCCGGGCCTCACGCGGACCTTCATCGCCTCGGTCGTCCGCCGGATCAAGGCCCACACACCCCTGGCCGTCACCCTGTCCCTGGGGGAGCGCAGCGATGGGGATCTCCTGGCCTGGCGGGAGGCGGGTGCAGACCGCTACCTCCTGCGCTTCGAGACCAGCGATCCCCACCTCTACAACCGCATCCACCCCAACCTCCCTGGCACCGTCAGCGACCGCTTCGCGCAGCTCGAACGTATGAGGGCCATGGGCTACGAGATCGGCACCGGCGTGATGGTGGGCATTCCCGGCCAGACCTGGGGCACCCTCGCTGCGGACATCCTCCGTTTCCAGGACTTCGACATGGACATGATCGGCGTGGGTCCCTTTATCCCCAGTCCGCGCACCCCCCTCGGTGGCAAGGATGTACTCGCGTTCCTTGCGGCGCCGGCCGACCAGGTTCCCAGCGACGAACTGACTACCCTCAAGGCCGTGGCCCTGACGCGCCTCGTGTGCCCCGATGCGAACATCCCCAGCACCACGGCCCTGGCCACCCTCGACCGCGCACGTGGCCGAGAGCTTGCCCTCATGCGTGGCGCGAATGTCGTCATGCCCAACGTGACGCCCGTGCCCTACCGCGTGCGCTACGAGATCTACCCCGGGAAAGCCTGCATAAATGAAACCGCGACGGCCTGCCGGGGATGCCTGGAAGGCCGCATCCAGGCCCTTGGACGACGGGTCGCCAAAGGACCCGGGGGGCGGAAAAGGACAGAGTGTAAAGATTCATCCGTCATGTGATTTTGTTACTTGACCATCTGATATTCAATGAAGAAACTTGCTTGGTAGCTGGTGTCGAGTGCGCGGTGAATCATTTCCATCACCTTCCCCGTCGCACCCTTGAATCCGTCCACTAACCCACGGACGGTAGGAGAATCCATGTCTCTTCCCGCGCTCGATTTCTACCGGTCCATGACCGACCGCGTCAGCAAGACCCTCGCTGAGCGAGATATGGAGAACAAGATCCTGATCCAGGTGGGCTCGGCGACCTGTGAGCACGCGGCCGGGTCCCAGGTCGTGGCCGAGGAATTTGTCCGCCACATCCGCGCCTCGGGACGGAAGGACATCGTCATCCATCGCACGGGCTGCACCGGGCGCTGCTCCCGGGAGCCCATCGTCGGCGTTCAGGTCCCCGGCCAGATTCTCGTCAAGTACGAGCGCGTCAACCGGGACCTCGTCCACCGCATCTTCACCGAGCACATCCAGGGCAGCGCACCGGTCATGAAGCATGTCCTCGACCACACCACCGCGGTGCTGCCCGAACGGGAGTTCCTGTTTTGCGAAGGCTCCCGCTGTCAGCGGTCGGGCAGCAACCTGCGCGAGACCTTCATGGCCATGCTGGAAGCACGGGGCATCGAACCCAACCGGGTGCACGTGGCCGCGGCTAGCTGCTTCGGCGTCTGCAGCCTGTCCGGTGGCGCACCCGCGACCTACGTACTGGCGCGGCCGGAGAAAGTGATCTACCGGGTGAACGGGGAAGCGGATCTCGCAGCCATCCTCGACGGCCACGTGCTCGGCGGGCAGGTGGTGGAGGCCCTCAGGGTCCAGGAGGAGCCCATTGCCCTGGAGTTCCTGGAGCGCTACGGGGACGTGGCCTTCTTCAACCGCCAGAGCCGCATCGCCTTGAGGAACGCGGGCGTGGTCGATCCAGAAAGCATCGACGAGTACGTGGGCCTGGACGGCTTCAAGGCCCTGGCCACGGTACTGGGACGGCTGGAGCCCGATTGGGTGATCAATGAGCTGACCAAGGCACGCCTTCGGGGCCGCGGCGGCGGCGGGTTCCTCACGGGCACCAAGTGGGGCCTGGCCCGCAAGCAGCCAGACACCACCCGCTTCATCATCTGCAACGGGGATGAAGGCGACCCCGGCGCCTTCATGGATCGCTCCATGCTCGAGAGCGACCCCTTCAACATCGTCGAGGGCATGATCATCGGTGGCTTCTCGATCAGTGCCCAGAAGGGGTTCTTTTACATCCGAGCCGAATATCCCCTGGCCATCCGGCGCATCCAGCACGCCATCGACACCTGCCGTGCCCAGGGTCTGCTTGGCCCGAACATCATGGGCTCCGGCTTCGACTTCGATCTCGAAATCCGACTGGGGGCGGGCGCCTTCGTCTGCGGCGAGGAGACCGCGCTGATCCGCTCCATCGAGGGCGAGCGCGGCCAGCCTAAGGTGCGGCCGCCCTACCCCACGGACCGCGGGCTCTGGGGCCATCCCACAGTGATCAACAATGTGGAGACCTTTGCCAACGTCTCCGCCATCGTCCGCTACGGCGGGGACTGGTATTCCCGCATCGGAACAGAGAAGAGCGGCGGCACCAAGGTGTTCGCCCTGGCTGGCAAGGTCCGCCACACGGGGCTGGTGGAAGTGCCGCTGGGCACGACGCTCTCCCGCGTGGTCAACGACATCGGCGGCGGGGTCTCCGGCGGCAAGCAGCTCAAGGCCATCCAGACGGGCGGCCCAGCAGGTGGCTTCATTCCGGCGGCCATGCAGGACATGGAAGTAGACTTCGAGCCCCTGCAAAAGGCCGGTTCGATCATGGGCTCGGGCGGCATGATCGTCCTCAGCGAGGACGACTGCATGGTCGACATCGCCAAGTTCTACATGGCCTTCAGCCAGGAGGAGAGCTGCGGCAAGTGCACCCCCTGCCGCGAGGGCACCACCCGCATCCTGGAGATCCTTGAGCGCATCACCGAAGGCAAGGGCGTGATGGAGGATCTGGACAAGCTCCACCGCCTGTCACGTCTCTGCCAGCGCACCAGCCTCTGCGGTCTGGGCCGCGCCGCGCCGAATCCCGTGCTCTCCAGCATCAAGCATTTCCGTGAGGAGTACCTGGCCCACATCCAGGACAAGCACTGCCCCGCGAAGAAGTGTGTGGCCCTCATCCGCTATGAGATCAACGCGGAAAAGTGCATCGGTTGCACCATCTGTGCCCGCAACTGCCCGGTGGAGTGCATCACCGGCACCCGCAAAGAGGTCCACGTCATCGACCAGGCCGCCTGCATCAAGTGCGGGAACTGTTTCGACGTCTGCAAGTTCGCCGCCATCGACCGGGTTTAGTAGATCCATTCCGAATTTTCATCACAGACCAAAGGGAAAAAATGAAAAGCGGAACACAGAGGATACAGAAACCACACAGAGGACACAGAGCACTGATACAGGGCAAGCCAGGCCGTCCTTCCTCTGTGCCCCTCTGTGGGAACTCTGTGTCCTCTGTGTTCCAGCTTTCTCTGAATCTGTCGTTCGGAATCTAACGGCTAGGAGTTCGTCCATGTCCCAGATGATCAACCTCAAGATCGACGGCGAGTCCATCCTCGTGCCCGAGGGCACCACCGTCATGGACGCCGCCGAGCAGATCGGCATTCACATCCCGCGCCTCTGCTACCACCCCGACCTCAGCCTGGAAGGCAACTGCCGGGTCTGCGTGGTGGCCGTCGAAGGCTTCGACCACGGGCTGGCCTCCTGTGCCACCAAGGCCTGGGAGGGCATGGAGGTCCAGACCAACAGCCCCATGATCCGCCAGGCCCGGCGGGACATCGTGGAGCTGCTGCTGGACAACCATCCCAAGGACTGCCAGACCTGCGACCGGGACGGCAACTGCGAGTTGCAGAACCTGTCCTATCGCATGGGCGTCCGGGAGCGTCTGTTCGAGGGGAAGCGCAAGCAGTTCCCCATCGATGATGCCGGGGCCTCCGTGGTCCGTAATGCCGAGAAATGCATCCTCTGTGGCCGCTGCATCCGCGTCTGCGGGGAGATCCAGGGTGTCTTCAACCTGAGCCAGCACGGTCGCGGTTTCACCACCGTGGTGGGCCCGGCGAACCTGACACCCATGGACGAAAGCGCCTGCATCCAGTGTGGCCAGTGCGTGAACGTCTGCCCCACCGCGGCCTTCCTGGAACAGGATCATACCGAGCGCGTCTGGAAGGCGCTCAGTCACCGGCGCAAGGACAAGCATGTCGTGGTCACCACGGCCCCGGCCATCCGGGCGGCGCTGGGCGAGGCCTTCGGCCTGCCTATGGGCACTCCGGTCACCGGGAAGATGGTCACGGCCCTGCGCCGCATGGGCTTCGACGCGATCTTCGATGTGAACTTCAGTGCCGACCTCACCATCATGGAAGAGGCCCACGAGCTGCTGAAGCGCCTAGCCGGGGAGGGCCCCCTGCCCCTGCTCACCTCCTGCAGCCCCGGCTGGGTCAGCTTCCTGGAGAAGTTCTATCCCGAGCTGATTCCCCACATGTCGAGCTGCAAGAGCCCCATGCAGATGCAGTCCACCCTCATCAAGACCTACTACGCGCAGCAGAAGGGGATCGATCCCAAGGACATCTACGTGGTGTCGGTCATGCCCTGCGTGGCCAAGAAATTCGAGGCCGCCCGGCCTGAACATGTCCTCGACGGCATGCCCACCACGGACGCGGTCATCACCACGCGGGAACTGGCCGTGATGATCAAGTCCTATGGCATCGACTTCCAACGCCTGCCGGATGGCGAATTTGACCATCCTCTGGGCACTTCGTCCGGGGCCGGCGACATCTTCGGCGCCACTGGCGGCGTGATGGAGGCGGCCCTGCGCACCGCAGCCTTCAAGCTGACGGGACAGAACCTGGGCAACCTGGACCTGACCATGGTCCGCAGCGACCATGGCGCCATCCGCGAGGCTTCCATCAACCTGGCCGGGCAGACCATCAACGTGGCCGTGGCCGATGGCCTCCAGAACGCCAAGATCCTCCTGGAGGCGGTCAAGCGCGGAGAAAAGAAATATCACCTCATCGAGATCATGGCCTGCCCCGGGGGCTGCATCTGTGGTGGCGGCCAGCCCTATCCGCCCATTGGCACTTACACGCTGAATCCGGAGCTGGCGAAGGCCCGGGCCAAGGCCCTCTACAGCATCGATGCCGCCAAGACCATCCGCTGCAGCCACGACAACCCCGACATCCAGAAGCTCTACGCCGACTTCCTTGGCGAGCCCTTGAGTGCCAAGGCCCACGAGCTGCTCCACACCCACTACACCGCCCGTACGCCCCGGGGGATCCGATGAGCGACCACTGCCACGGCAGCACCGACAATTGGCCCGAGCTGGAGCGGGGCTACCGCGCCATGCTGCCCGAGGATGTCCTCGCCTTCATCGACGCGAGCCGGGGCCGGGAGCACAGCGAAAGCATGCTCATCGCCACCCTCCACATGGTCCAGGGACACTTCGGCCATCTGGGGCCCGGGCACCTGGAGGCCATCGCCCAGCTCATGCAGATCCCCCTGGCCAAGGTCACCGGCGTGGCCACTTTCTACCACTACTTCCGACTCCAGCCTCGGGGCAAGTACCTCATCAACGTCTGCCTCGGCACCGCCTGCTACGTGAAGGGCGCGGAAAAGATCGCCCAGAAGCTGCGGGACGAGCTGGGTATCCACTTCGGGGAGACCAGCAAGGACGGCATCTTCAGCCTCGAAAGCACCCGCTGTGTGGGCACCTGCGGGCTGGCCCCGGTGGTGATGATCGGGGATGAAGTCCATGGCCCCCTCACGCCCAGCCAGATCCCCACCCTGCTGGAAGGCTACCTGGCCCGTGCTGCCGAGGACTTGGCGCCGGCAGCAGCGTCCGACAGCCGGTAGCTGACCCGTAGGCCGGACACCTGCTCCAGGTCTTATCGAGAAACAAGACGGGCCAAGGTTGACTGCAAGGAACTGCCCCGTGCAGCCTTCCTCCTGGACCTTCCCCGGAGCCGGAACAGCAGATCTGCAGGGCGACTTATCACATAGTGTAAAGAAGCAGAGGTATGTGACTTCCATCATTGACCACACGGTCATCAATGGACACAATTTACCTGCACGAAAGTTCGCCCGTTTGGTAGGTCTCACGCGACAGCACGGCCACTGCACCCATTCCTCAGCCCGGGTAAAACCGGATGGTAGGGGAGGTTATGTCTCGATCCTGCGTATTGTCACCTGCTCCCCGAGTGGGCCGCACTCCAACGGCCTTGGTTGGGTCCACTTCAACCACTCACTGCCACGCCATTTCGTCGAAGGAGAAGCGGCATGCCGACCGTTAAGAGCGTTGAGACCATTCTGCTGGATCACCCCGACGCCGGGCGCGATCATCTGATCCCGATTCTTCAGGAGATCCAGGAGTCGGAGGGATTCCTTTCCCAGGAATCCATCACCAAAGTGGGACAGGCCCTCGCGATGCCCTCCAGCAAAATTTTTGGCGTCGCCACCTTCTTCAACATGTTCCGCTTCCAGGCCAAGGGAAAGTACCACGTGATGGTATGCCGCGGCACCGCCTGCCACGTGAAGGGCTCAGGCAGATCCCTGGACATGGTCACCAAGGCCCTGAAGGTTCAGCCTGGAGAAACCACCCGGGACAAGATGTTCAGCCTTGAGGTCGTGGCCTGCATGGGCGCCTGTGGGCTGGCCCCCGTGGTGAACATCAACGGCCAGTTCTATGCCAAGGTCTCCCCGATGAAGCTCCAGCGAATCATCGAGGAATGCCGCGAGAAGGAGCAGGTCCATGCCAACGCCTAAGGTCGAGCTCAACTGCAATCCCTGCTGGGACACACCGTTCCAGCCGGCTCCGGCCTTCCTGGACACCCTGAGGGCAGGTCCCTTCCGGGGCCTTTCCGGGGCCAAGCGCAGCGAGCTCATCGCCTCCCTGCGGCGCGAAACGGTGGCGCGTCCCGTGATCTACGTGGGCTCGGGCACCTGCGGCTTGGGCGCCGGCGCCGACCGAACCCTCGAGCAGATCCGGGCCTACTGCACCAGCCACCAGCTGGATGTGGACATCCATGAGGTGGGCTGTGTGGGCCTCTGTTCCGAGGAACCCGTGGTGGACATTCAGCTGCCCGGCAAGGCCCGCGTCTCCTTCGGCAACGTGACCGCCGACAAGGTGGATACCCTGCTCGGCCAGGTCCTGGCCGGTACCATTTCCCACGACCTGCTGCTGGGCCAGTTCCGCAGCGACTGCCACCAGCCCTTCGACAAGGTCCCCTATCTTGACCAGCATCCTTTCCTGGCCCTCCAGAAGCGCTGGGTCCTCGCGAATTCAGGCCTCATCGACTTCAACTCCATTGACGAGTACATCGCCCGGGGCGGCTACTCAGCCCTGTTCAAGGTCCTCCATGGCAAGACCAGCCAGGAAGTGGTGGAGGACCTGATCGCCAGCGGCCTACGCGGGCGGGGCGGCGGCGGGTTCCCCACGGGCAAGAAGTGGCAGTTGGCCCTCGCCACTCCCAGCGACCAGAAGTACATGATCTGCAACGCCGACGAAGGCGACCCCGGGGCCTTCATGGATCGCGCGGTCTGCGAATCCGATCCGCACCGCCTGCTGGAAGGCATGATCACCGGGTGCTACGCCATCGGCGCCACGAAGGCCTACATCTACATCCGGGCCGAGTACCCATTGGCCATCAAGAACCTCAAGACAGCCATCATCAAGGCAAAGGCCTACGGACTGCTGGGCGAAAACATCCTCGGAACCGGGTTCAGCCTCGACATCGTCATCAAGATGGGCGCCGGCGCCTTCGTCTGCGGGGAAGAGACCGCCCTCATGCACAGCATCGAGGGCAAGCGCGGCATGCCGCGCCCCCGCCCTCCCTACCCCATCCAGTCCGGCCTGTTTGGCAAGCCCACGGTCATCAACAACGTGGAGACTTTCGCCAACGTGCCCACCATCACGCAGAATGGTCCGGCGGCTTTCGCGGCCCTGGGCACCCCAGGATCCAAGGGCACCAAGGTCTTCGCCATGTCCGGCATGGTGCGCCGCACCGGTCTGGTGGAAGTACCCATGGGCACGCCCATTCGCAGCGTCGTCTTCAGCGTGGGTGGCGGCATCCCGAATGGCAAGAAATGCAAGGCGGTCCAGATCGGCGGGCCTTCCGGCGGCTGCATTCCTGAGCCGCACCTCGAGCTCACCTGCGACTACGAAGAGTTGAAGAACTTCGGCGCCATCATGGGCTCGGGGGGCCTCGTGGTCCTCGACGAGAACACCTGCATGGTGGACCTCGCCAAGTTCTTCATGGAGTTCATCCAGTCCGAAAGCTGCGGCAAATGCATTCCTTGCAGGGAGGGCACCCGCCGCATGCTGGACATCCTCAAGTCCATCACCCAGAACCGCAAGAGCGAGCAGGGCCTCGACCCCCTGCTCCGCATGAAGGGCGTGATGCTTCTCCAGGAACTGGGCGAGAGCATCCGCCGCAGTTCCCTCTGCGGCCTCGGCCAGACGGCCCCGAACCCGGTGCTCTCCACCCTCAAGTGGTTCCGCGACGAGTACGAAGCCCACATCTTCGAGCGCCGCTGCCCCTCCGGCACCTGCCGGGAGCTCGCGGGCGCGCCCTGCCAGACCGGCTGTCCGGTCGGCACCGAGACCTGGCGGTACGTGGCCCACATCTCCCACGGCGAATACGAGGAGGCCTATCGCGCCATCCGGGCCATGAATCCCTTCCCCTCCGCCTGCGCCCGCATCTGCAGTCGCCAGTGCGAGGATCAGTGCCGCTGCGGCACCACCGGCGGAGAGCCCATCGCCATCCGGACCCTCAAGCGGTTCGTGGTGGACCGGGTGGAACCCTCCACCTTCAAATATGCGATCCAGACCAAGGCCAACGCGCCCAAAGTCGCCGTGATCGGAGCGGGGCCGGCAGGCCTCACCGCCGCCCATAGCCTTTCCGTGCTGGGCTACAAGGTCACCGTGTTCGAACGGGAAGCCAAGGCCGGAGGCATGTTGGTGGCCGCCATCCCCGAGTACCGGCTCCCCCGCCCGACCCTGGAGAAGGAGATCGAGGTCCTGCTCAACGAGAATGTGGAGGTCCGCTACCACCAGGACCTCGGCAAGGACTTCACCATCGAGAGCCTGAAGCAGGACGGCTTCGGGGCGATCATGGTCGCCATCGGCTCCCAGCGCAGCAAGCAGCTGGGCCTTCCCGGCGACCAGGTGGAGGGCATCTACCCGGGCATCGAATTCCTCAAGGCCCAGAACCTGCACGGCCGGGAATTCGCCCGGGGCCGCGTCGGCATCATCGGCGGGGGCAACAGCGCCATCGACGCCGCCCGGGTGGCCATCCGCCAGAAACATGTAGACGAGGTGACGGTGTTCTACCGCCGCACCCGCGGCGAGATGCCCGCCTATGCCGAGGAGATCGAGGCCGCCCTCGAGGAGGGCATCAAGATCGAGACCCTGGTGGCGCCCGTAGGCGTCAGCTCCAAGAACGGCAAGCTCACCGGCATCGAGTTCCAGCGCAACGCGCTGGGCGAACGGGACGAGAGTGGGCGCGCCAAGCCCCTCCCAGTGGAGGGCAGCGAGTTCCTCGTGGGCCTGGAAACGCTCGTGGTGGCCATCAGTGAGGAACCCGAGAAGGAGTGCATGGCCGGTCTGAAAGTGAGCCACTGGGGTTCCCTGGTCATCAACCCGGAGTCCTGCATCACCAGCGAACCCGGCGTCTTCGGCGGGGGCGATGTGGTGTCCGGGCCCAGCACAGCCATCGAGGCCGTAGCCGCCGGGCGGAACGCGGCCCTGATGATCGACCGGTATCTCTCCGGCAAACAGCTCAAGAAGATCAATGTCATTGCGTTGCCTGCGGTCTACGTCCCGCCGGTCGATTCCGAAGACGAAGGTGAGGCCACCGGACGCATCCGCACCAGCCACATCCCCGTGAAGGCCCGCGCCAAGAACTTCGACGAGGTGGACCTTACCCCCTCCGAGAATCACGCCCTCTGCGAGGCGCGGCGCTGCTTGCGCTGCGACCTCGAGTTCACCCAACCGGCCATGAATTGAGGTGCAGCCATGTTTGCCATTGAAGCGAACGGCCAGACGATCGAGGCCCAGCCGGGTGAGACGATCCTGCAGTCCCTCAAACGGGGCGGGATCAACGTGCCCACCATCTGCCACATGGAAGGGTTGCTGCCCTCCGGAACCTGCCGCATGTGCGTGGTGGAGGTGGAAGGTTTCGGCGGGCTGGTTCCCTCCTGTTCCTACCCTGTTGCCGAGGGCATGAAGATCCGGACCAACACGCCCGTGGTCATGCAGACCCGGAAGACCATCATCGACCTGCTGCTCAGCAACCACCCGGATGACTGCCTCTACTGCGCCCGGAACGGAAACTGCGACTTGGCCAAGCTGGCTGCCGACAATGGCATCAGGGAACGCTCCTATCAAGGGGAGCGGAGCCACCGGCCCAAGGATCTCTCCAGCCCATCCATCATCCGGGACCCTGACAAGTGCATCCTCTGCGGCAAGTGCATCCGCATGTGCGACGAGATCCAGGGGGTGTCCGCCATCGACTTCATCCAGCGGGGGTCCAAGGCCTACGTCGGCACGGCTTTCAATCAGGGCCTGAACGTTTCCAGCTGCATCAACTGCGGGCAGTGCATCCTGGTCTGCCCCACCGCCGCCCTCTCCGAGCACAAGTACGTGAACGAGGTGCTCCAGGCGCTCGCCGACCCCGAGAAGATGGTGGTTGTTCAGCATGCGCCCGCTGTCTCCGTCACCATCGCCGAGGAATTCGGCTTTGACCCGGGCACGGATTTCGACGGCAAGATGGTGGCTGCACTGCGTCGGGCGGGGTTCGATCGGGTCTTTGACACCTCCTTCGCCGCCGATCTCACCATCATGGAAGAAGGCTCTGAACTGGTGCACCGCGTCCAGAACGGTGGCCCGCTTCCGATGTTCACCAGCTGCTCGCCGGGCTGGGTCAAGTTCGTCGAAGAGTTCTACCCCGAATTCCTTCCGAACGTATCCACCTGCAAGAGCCCCCAGCAGATGATGGGGGCGGTCATCAAGTCCTTCTTCGCCCAGAAAGAGAACCTCGATCCCAAGAAGATCATCAGCGTTTCGATCATGCCCTGCACGGCCAAGAAGTTCGAATGCAACCGTCCCGAAATGGGCCGTGATTTCGTGGCCGATGTGGACTACGTGCTGACCACGCGAGAGCTGGCCGAGCTGTTCCGGATCACCGGTGTGGATCCAGCGGCCATCGAGCCCGAAACAGCGGACACGCCCTTCGGGGAACGGTCCAGCGCGGGCAAGCTCTTCGGGGCCTCCGGGGGCGTCATGGAGGCCGCGCTTCGCAGCGCGGTATTCCTGCTCACGGGCGCTGAAATGAAGGACTACAAGATCCAGGCTCTCCGGGGCATGGAGGGTTCCAAGGAGCTTCGGGTCCAGGTCGGCGATCTCGAAGTCGGTGCCGCCGTGGTCTCGAGCCTCGGTCAGGCTCGCAAGCTGATGGAAGAGCTCAAGGCCGGCCGCAGCGACCTCCACTTCATCGAGGTGATGACCTGCCCCGGCGGATGCATCAACGGCGGTGGCCAGCCGATCGGCGCCGACAAGGCGGCGATCAAGGCACGCATGGCCGCCCTCTACCAGATCGATAGCGCCGATCAGCTCCGCGTCAGCCACAAGAACGAATCAGTGCACCGGCTCTACAAGGAATTCCTGGGGAAGCCGCTGGGGCACAAGAGCCACGAGTTGCTCCATACCCATTACGACAAGCGCGAAGTCCTACTGTGACCCTTGACGAGGTGACGCCATGACAACCAAGAAGAAGATCCTTGTGGTAGATGATGACCTTGACCAGCTGGACCACCTGACCTTGATCCTGAAAGCCGATGGCTACGACGTCATCGCGGCCCAGGGCCAGGCGGAAGGCGAGGAGGCCATCCTGTCTACGATCCCGGACCTGGCCATCCTCGATCTCATGATGGAAAACCTCGATTCCGGCTTCGTGCTCTGCCACCAGATCAAACACCTCTACCCTGACACGCCGGTCATCCTCTTGACCGCCGTCAGGTCGGAGACCGGGGTCGATTTCTCGCCCGGCTCCAAGGCAGCCGCTGGCTGGATCAAGGCTGATGTGCTGCTCGACAAGCCCATCCGACCGGAGCAACTCCGCCTGGAAATCCGCCGCCTCATGGAGTGAACCATTTCCAGAGTGGGCTCCCATGACACCCCGCAGCCGCACACCCGAGGCACCCAACACGGTCGCCAGCCCTGAGCCGGAAGGCCGCGCCACCTGGTTCGGACTGGCCAGGGCGGCTATGGCCCCCGCGGGAGCAGACCGCCCATGAAGGAGACCCTCCACCTCCTGATCGTGGACGACGAGCAGTACATGCGGCTCGCCCTGGAGCGGACGCTGCGGCACCATTCCATCCACCTGGCTGACATGCAGCTGGATCTCGCTTTCCGGATCAGCCAGGCCGGGTCCGGGGCAACCGCCCTGGCCTTCCTCGAGACGGACCTGCCGGACCTCATCCTGCTGGATCATGACCTTCCGGAGGTGTCCGGCCTGGACGTCCTGGCCGCCCTGAAGGAACAAAAGCTCGACATTCCGGTGGTCATGCTCGCGGCGAATGCCTCCCTGGATGCAGCGGTCCAGGCCACCAAGGCCGGTGCCTTCGACTTCCTGGCCAAGCCCTTCACGCCCGAAGACCTCCGCTCCGCCGTCCAGAAGGCCACACGCCACTGCATGGTCCAGCGGGAGGCCTCAAAGCTGGCCGCAGGGAGGAAGCAGATCCGCTTCGAGTTCCTGTCCATGCTCGCCCACGAACTGAAATCCCCCCTGGCTGCCATGGAAGGCAACCTCTTCATCCTCCGGGACCACCTGGCCGGCGATTCGCTCCAGAGCTACGACGATCTGGTGAACCGGTCCCTTTCCCGGCTGGAGGGCATGCGGAAACTGATCTCCGACTTGCTCGATCTCACCTGCATCGAGTCCGGAAAGAAGAAGCGGTCCCTCATGGACATCGACCTGTGCGCCGCCGCTCGCCACGCCATCATGACCCATCGGGCTCAGGCAGACGCCAAGCAGGTCACCGTTTCCTTCACGGGCCCCAGATACCTCTACCTCAAGACGGACGGAATCGAGATCGAGATGATCTTCAACAACCTGATCTCCAACGCCGTGAAATACAACAAGGATGGTGGGACCGTGGCCGTGGCCATCCTGGATCTGGGCCCCACCGCGTCCATCACCGTCCGCGACACCGGCATCGGAATGACCCAGGAGGAAGTCGCCCGGCTCTTCGGGGAATTCACCCGCATCAAGAACCGGAAGACCATGAACATTCTGGGCAGCGGCCTGGGGCTATCCATCCTCAAGCGAATCCTGAACCTCTGCGGGGGCCAGGTTCGCGTCGAAAGCGAGCCCGACGAGGGCAGCACTTTCACCGTCACCCTGCCGAAGGAATCGGTACCACCGCTCCAGCCAATGCCCCACCCCTGACGGTCAGCCCACGATCGGAAAGGGCGGTACCCGCGGCCGTCATGCAGGATCCCATCACCACGTTCAGGCGCTCCGCGGCTGGGCACCAACCCATCGCGCAGCCAGTTTGAAGCGTACAAAAAGTTGGAACCACCGATAAACACCGATGAACACCGATTAAAACAAAAAGAACGGCAAAGGGATCAAACCCGTCTGGCAGCTCCCTCACCGCCCGTCACCGACAAACCTACTTTTCTGCCCCACCAACTTTCATCTTTTTTCATCATCTTTTGATCGGTGTTCATCGGTGTTCATCGGTGGCAAAAATGGCTCTTGCTTTTCCTCTGTGGATCCCCGTCTTTCTGCTCAGTTCCGCCACGCCGCCACGGCCGCCTGCCCCAGCGAGATGCAGCCGTCGTTGGGCGGAAACAGGCGGTGGCGATGGACCCGGAAACCCTCATCCGCCAACCTCGCAGAAACCCGCTCCGTCAGCCGGGCATTCTGGAAGCACCCGCCGGACAGCACCACCTCTCTCAGTCCGCCCAGCCGCGCCCAGACCAGGGCCAGGTCCGCCAGGGCGGCATGGAACCTGGCTGCCAAAAAGGCAGCGTCCCTTCCGGCCGCAAGGTCCGACAGGATGCCCTCCACCAGGGGCGCCGGATCGGCGATGCCATCCTTCCACTCCCACGGATAGGGCATCTCCGCGCGATTACCTGCCGCGAATTCCAGTGCCATGGCCGCCTGACCCTCGTAACCGCGCCGAGCTTGCAGGCCCGCCAGGGCGGCCACCGCGTCGAAGAGCCGCCCGATGCTGGAGGTGAGCGGACTCTGAAGGTTCTTGGCCAGCATCGCCTGCAACAAAGCCCAATCCGGCCCCTCAAAGGCAGGGGCCAACCCCGGCGGCGGGGCGCCTGCGCCCCTCACGGCCCACAGCAGCCCGCAGGCGCTGCGGCGCGGTTCGCGCACAGCGGCCTCCCCGCCCGGCAGCGGGAAGGGCTTAAGGTGGCCCACACGCTCGCAGGCGGGTCCTTCGATGCGCAGGGCCTCACCCCCCCAAAGCGTGCCGTCGCTGCCCAGCCCCGTGCCATCCCAGGTCAGGGCCAGCACCGGCCCCTTCAGGCCCTGCTCGGCGGCGCAGGCGGCGCCATGGGCGTGGTGGTGCTGAACGCGCACCAAGGACGTACCCCATTCGGACGCTAACTGTTCCGCGAGGCGCGTGCTGGCATAGTCCGGATGCAGATCACAGACGAGGCGTTCTGGTCGGGCCCCAAAGAACGCCAGCAGATCGTCCACGGTGCGCGCCAGCAGGTCGGCCCCCTCGACGTTGGTGAGGTCGCCCAAGTGCTGGCTCATGATCAGCTCGCCGCCCTTCAGCAGAGCGATGGTGTTCTTCTGGTGCGCCCCGAGGGCCAGCACACAGGGGCCGTCCAGACCCAGGGGCACGGCCAGGGGCGCGAAGCCCCGGGCCCGGCGGAGAAGGGTGGGCCCGTCGCCGTCGATCCGCACCACCGAATCATCCACGGGCCGCAGGATGGGCCGGTCGTGGGTGAGGAAAACCTCCGCCAGCCCCCCCAGGCGGGCCAGGGCCTCGGCATCCTCGAAGGCCATGGGTTCGTCGCTCAAGTTGCCCGAGGTACAGACCAGGGGCCGGTCCACCCCCGCCAGCAGGAGCCGGTGCAACGGCGTGTAGGGCAGGAAGGCACCGAGGTTGGGGTTCCCGGGGGCGACGCCCTCCGTGACGGCACCTCCCCCCCGCCGGCGCAGCAGCAGGATCGGAGCCTCCGGGGAGGCAAGCCAAACCCGTTCCGCCTCACCCACGTCACAAGCCGCCTGGAGCGAGGCTAGATCCGGGAACATCACGGCAAAAGGCTTGGCCTCGCGGTGCTTGCGGTCACGCAGGCGCTGCACGGCCTCGGCAGAGGTGGCATCCACCAGGAACTGGTAGCCGCCCAGGCCCTTCAGTGCCACCACCTGCCCAGCCTTCAGGGCCGTAATAGCACCCTGCAGGGCCGCCTCGCCCTCGGCTGTGCTGACGCCGTCGGGTTGGCGAAGCAGCAGACGCGGACCGCAGACCGGACAGGCGATGGGCTGGGCATGGAAGCGGCGGTCGCGGGGATCGCCGTACTCTCGGGCGCAGCCAGGACACATGGGGAAGGCCTGCATCGCCGTGTGGGGCCGGTCGTAGGGCAGCCGGGCAATGATCGAGTAGCGGGGCCCGCAGTAGGTGCAGTTGGTAAAGGGGTACCGGTAGCGCCGCTCACCCGGCGTCGCCACCTCGGCGGTGCAGGCGGCGCAGACCGCCAGATCCGGCGGCACCACGGGGCGCAGGTCGCTGCCCCTGCCGCTCTCCAGGATCTGGAAGCCGGATTCGCCGGGGATGGCTGCCATAGCTTCGGACGCGACAGATTGCACCCGGGCCGGGAGCGGAATCTCCTGCCGCAACACCCGCTCGAAATCTGCCAGCAGCTCGGCCGCGCCCTGGGCCTCGATGGTCACACCTTCGGCGTGGTTCCAGGCCGATCCGCTCAGATCCCGTTCCACGGCCAGGCGGTAGACCGTGGGCCGGAAACCGACACCCTGGACGACGCCCCGGACCTGGAAGCGAATGCGGATCATCAGGCCTTCTGCAGGGCCGCGCGCCGGGCCTCGATCCAGCCGATCCAGGCGTCCAGGCCATCGCCATTCTGGGCCGAGACCTGGAGGATCTGGATGTCAGGATTCACCCGGCGGGCGAAGGCCAGGCAGCGCGACACGTCATAGCGAAGGTGGGGCAGCAGGTCCACCTTGTTCAGCAGCATGAGATCCGAGGCGGCGAACATGTCCGGGTACTTCAGCGGCTTGTCCTCGCCCTCGGTGACGGAAAGGATGACCACCTTGTGGTCCTCGCCGAGGTCGAAGGCGGCTGGGCAGACGAGGTTGCCCACGTTCTCGATCATCACCACCGCGCCGTCGGGCGGATTCAAGACCTCCAGCGCATGGCCCACCAGGTGGGCATCCAGGTGGCAACCCTTGCCCGTGTTGATCTGCACGGCGGGCGCCCCGGCGGCCTTGATGCGGTCCGCATCCTGGCTGGTCTGCTGGTCGCCCTCGATGACCGCCACCCACACATCATCTTTCAGGCGCTGGATGGTCTGTTCGAGAAGGGTGGTCTTGCCCGATCCCGGGCTGCTGACGAGGTTCAGCATGAACCAGCCCCGGGCCGCGCAAAGCTGGCGGTTCAGGGCGGCCAAGGCGTTGTTCTTGGCCAGCAGGTTCTGCTCCAGGCTCACCCGGCGGCGCCCGATGCGAGCTGGCTCCTGGGCATTCGGGTGGGCGTGCCCATCCAGGGTGGCTCCCGTCCCCCCGCAGCCGCAGGTCGTGCACATGGTCAACCCTCCCCTTCGACGTCGATGTCTTTGATGCGCAGTTCCGTGCCGCCCGTGACCGAAACAAAGCCCACGCCGCAGGCCGGGCAGAGGTCGAACCGCTGTTCGATCTCCACCTCGTGCCCGCAGGTCCGGCAGACGCCCTTGCCTGGAAGTTCGATGATCTCGAGCAGGGCCCCCTCGGCGAGGGTGTCCTGGGACGCCGCCTCGAAGGCGAAGCGTAAGGCCTCCACATCGGCCCCTGCCAGCCGGCCCACCTCCAGCCGCACCTGCAGCACGCGGTGGAAGCCCTGAGTCCGGGCTTCTTCCTGGATGCCCTGGATCATCCCTTCGAGGATGGAGAGCTCGTGCATGCCGCTACTCTACTGTGGACAGGCGCAGAGTCCAGACCTCGCTGCGGGCGTCCCTCAGCAGACCCTCCAGCAGGGACCAGGCGGCCTCCAGGTGCTGGGCCGCGAGCTCGGAGAGGGGTTGGCCCAGTTCGAAGCCCACACCCCGGACGCTGAGGGTGAAGGCTGGTGGAGCGACCTGCCTGGAGATCCGCTCGAAGACGTGCAGCACCGCGCCAGGGCTGAGGGCATGGGTGGAATAGCTGTCGTCCTGGATGGGCCGGATTCGGCGGAAGGCATAGGGCGCAGGACAGGAGGCGTCCGCATCCAGGAACAGGGCCAAATCCTGATCGCGCAGATCCTCGGCATGCTCGATCTGGAGCTGGAAATCCGCCACGGGGGTGACCTTCAGTTCCGGGTGTTCCCCCAGCCAGGCCTCAGCCCGCTCCAGCAAGAGCGGGCCCAGCGCATCGTCCCCCCGGCTGGGGTTGCCGTAGCCGAAGAGGACCACTGAGCCCGCGGAAGCGGTCACACGGCCTCGCCCGACAGTTCCCCGTCGGCGCCCTTCACCAAACGGTCCACCACCTGGCCATCGGCATCAATCAATTCGACCTGCAGGGGCATCTTGCCCAGGGCATGGGTGGCACAGGACAGGCAGGGATCGTAGGCGCGGATGGCCACCTCGATGTGGTTGAGCAGGCCTTCTGTCAGCTTCTTTCCGTCGAGGTACTGGGCCGCCACCTCCCGCACGGCCGTGTTCATGGCCGTGTTGTTGTTGGTGGTGGAAACGATGAGGTTCGCCTTCACGATGGCGCCGGTCTCGTCGACCTTGTAGTGGTGGAAGAGGGTGCCGCGGGGGGCCTCAATGACGCCGATGCCCTCCAGCGCCGGTTCGCCCTTGACCATCAGATCCGTGCCGAAAATGTCGGCATCGGAGAGGAGGCCCTGAATGGCTTCGGCGGCATAGAGCAGCTCGATCATGCGGGCCCAGTGGTAGGCCAGGGTGGCGTGCACCGGCTCGCCCTTGCCCATAGCCATGAAGACCTTGCGGGCCTCCTCGGCGAGGGGGGTGGGCATGCGCTCCGCATTGTTGATGCGGGCCAGGGGTCCGACCCGGTACCAGCCCTCGTCGTTGCCGAGGGAGACGATAAAAGGGAACTTCATGTACGACCAGGATTTCACCTCCTCGTGGAGGTACCGCAGGTAGTGGGCGCAGTCCACCTGGTCGAAGATGGTCTGCCCCTTGTCATCCCGGGCGCGGAGGGCGCCGTCGTAAAGCTCGAAGTCCCCCTTCGGGGTCGTGAGGCTGAGGAAATTGGAGCGGAAGGCGCCGAAGGATTCGCTGGTCTCCAGCTTGCCCACGTAGAGCGAGCGGGCGATCTCAACGGCGCCCCGGGACCAGGCCACCACCTGATCGATGTCCTTGGCCAGGTACTCGCGGTCCTCCCGGCTGAAGGCCTTGTTCACCCCGCCAGGGATGGCGAAGACACCGTGGATGCGCTTGCCCGAAAGCACCCGGATCACTTCCTGGCCGTACTTGCGAAGCTTCACGCCCTGCACGGCCAGATCCGGATGGGCGGCGATGACGCCGATGATGTTCCGGGTCGCCACATCCGCGTCGAACCCGAAGAGAAGGTCCGGACTGGAAAGGTGGAAGAAGTGAAGCGCATGGCTCTGGAGGATCTGGCCGTAGTGGAGCAGGCGCCGCAGCTTGTCGGCGGTGGGCGTGAGTTGCCGCGCCCCCACCAGCATGTCCACGGCCTTGGCCGCCGCCAGGTGGTGGCTCACGGGGCAGATGCCGCACAGGCGCTGCACCAGGACGGGGACTTCCCAGTACGGGCGGCCCTGGATGAACTTCTCGAAGCCCCGGAATTCCACGATATGGAGCCGTGCCTGGCGGACATGGTCGTCCTCGTCCATCAGTAGGGTCACCTTGCCGTGGCCCTCGACGCGGGTGAGGGGTTCGATGACGATGCGCTTCAGCGCCTCGGGATGGCTGGCCGTTTCAAGCTGCAAGCGGGCGGACGGGCTCATGGGTTCCTCGGCGGGTCTGGACGGCGGTGCCTGAAATTCGATGATTGGTGAACGGCTCAGTCGTAGCGGATCAGTTCCCGGGGCAGGCTCGGGTCGCGGCCCGCCAGCAGTTCCGTCAGGAAGTACCAGATGGCGTCGGCGGATGGGGGACAGCCCGGAAGGAAATGGTCGATCTTCACGATATGGTGGAGGGGGCGGACCCGGTTGAGCAGCAGCGGGATTTCCGGGTCGTCGGGGATGTGGGCGAACTCTACGCCCATGCCCCGGATGTAGGACTCATCAAGACACTCCTTGAGGGTGAAGCTATTGCGCATGGAGGGGATGCCACCGGTGATGCCACATTCGCCCACGGCCACCAGGATCTTGCACATGGACCGGAATTCCCGCAGGGTGTGGACGTTCTCAGCGTTGCAGACCCCGCCTTCGATGAGGCCCAGGTCCACGGGTTGGCTGATGTGCTTGAGGTCGTTGATGGGGCTGCGGTCGAATTGGACGACTTCCAGGAGTTCCAGCAGGCGCTCGTCGATATCCAGGAGGGACATGTGGCAGCCGAAACAGCCTGCCAGGGAGCAGGTGGCGACCTTCAGTTTCTCAGCCATGGACCGCCTCCTGCTTGGTGAATTCCAGGAGTTCCACCACATCGATGGGGGCCTGGTCAAAGATCCGCAGGCCGATGGGCACCTTGAAACCCACGCCCTTGACCGTGAGGCAGCCCGTGGGGCAGAGCGCCACTGCCATGTCCGTGGCGGCGACGTCGCTGCCCTCGAGCAGCCCGGAGGGTGAATTCACGGAGATTTTCGAATTGAGACCGCGGCCGAGGATGCCGAAGACGTTCTTTCCGTCGAGGTCCCGGCTGGCGCGCACGCAGGTCTCGCAGCGGATGCAGCGGTCCCGGTCCATGTTGACGTCCGGGTGGCTGCTGTCCCGCTGCCGCAGGGGGAACTGGTGCGGGAAGTGACTGTCCTGCATGCCCAGGTAGTAGGCCGAAGCCTGCAGGCGGCAGCTGCCGCTTTCTTCGCAGGAAGGGCAGTAGTGGTTCCCTTCCACGAACATCATCTGGATCACAGCGCGACGCAGGGCGTTCAACTCCGCGGTGTCGCATTCCACCTGTTGTTCCTTCATGGCAGGTTGGGTGCATGAGGAAAAGGGCTTCCCGCTGATGATCACCGTGCAGATTCGGCAACTACTGTGGGGCTCGAGTTGGGGCCGGTAGCAGAGGTGGGGGATGTATCTCCCCGCAGCCATGGCCGCCTGGAGCACCGTCTGGCCCTCCTCGAAGGGAATCTCCTGGCCGTCGAGGAAGAATGTCTGGCTCATGGTCAGGCCTCCAGGTGCGTGAGGTGGGCCGCAGCATCCGTCCGCCCAGTGAGGGACCGGGCTTCTTCCAGAGCTCCGTCGAGGTCGAAGGCCGGTACGAACTCCATGGTTTGCATCCGCTCCGTCCAGATATCGGGAAACTTACGGACGCTGTCAGTGATAGGGAGGCTCGCGGTCTGCCCCAGGCCGCAGTGGGACATGGTCTTCATCACCTTCGCGACGAGCTGGACCTCCTCGAGATCGACCGGAGAGCCGTAGCCCTTCTCGAACTTCTTCACGTAGTTGGCCAGCAGGGTGGTACCCACGCGGCAGGGCGTGCAGAGCCCGCAGCTCTCGTGCTGGAAGAAGGCCGAGAAGTTCTTCACGGCCTCGAAGATGTCCTGGTGGGGTCCAAACACCATGAGGGTGCCGGTACTGCTGAGTTCCTCGAAGCAGACCCGACGGTCGAACTCCTCGGGCCCCACCAGGGTGCCGCTGGGCCCGCCCACCTGGGCGCCCTTGGCATCGAGCCCGCCGGCGTCCCGCAGCATTTCGCGGATGGTCACGCCCCACGGGTACTCGTACAACCCCGGCCGCTCACAGTCCCCGGAGACGCAAAAGAGCTTGGTTCCGCTGGATTGCTGGGTCCCATTGAAGGCGAACCAGGCTCCGCCCCGGGCGCTGATGACGGCGGCGGCGGCAAAGGTCTCCACGTTGTTCACCACCGTGGGCCGCTTGAGGTAGCCCTGGTGCACCGGCAGGGGCCAGCGCCGACGCGGGATGCCGCGGCGCCCTTCGATGCTCTTGATCATGGCGCTTTCCATCCCACAGATGTAGGCTCCCGCGCCCCAGTGAATCTCGATATCGAAATCGAGGCCCGTCTTCAGGATGCCCTCGCCGAGGAGGCCTGCCTCCCGGCGCCACCGGAGCACGCCTTCTAAGTGATCCCGCAGGTACCAGTACTCCTGCCGCACATAGAGAATGCCCTTCTTGGAGCCCACCACATGGCCGCAGATGGTCATGCCCTCGAACACCATATCCGCGTAGTCCGTGAGCAGCACGCGGTCCTTGAAGGTGCCGGGCTCGCCCTCGTCCGCGTTGCACAGGACGTAGCGGTTGCCCATCTTGGCGTGCCGGACGGATTCCCACTTGATGCCAGTCTTGAAACCCGCCCCGCCCCGGCCCCGCAGTTCGGCGGCGTAGATCTCCTTGAGGGTCTCGGCGCCACCCCGCTCCAGGTGATGGCGACGGGCATCACTGGGCGCCATGTCCTCGGCCCATTCCTCCAGGATCTCACCGCCCCGCTCCAGGCTGGCGCGCAGGGCGACGCCCGGTTCCAGGGGATTCCGGAAGACCACATCCGAGCGACGGATCTGGGAGTCCACCTGAAAGAAGGCCCGGGGCCAGGCCTCCAGGGGCACCTTGCCTTCCACCAGGGCGGCGATGGCGTCGATGCGATCGGGCGTCAGGCGGGTCAAAGGCAGGTAATTCACCAACGCCGCCGGGCCCTGGTCGCACATCCCCGTGCAGGAGGTGAAGCGGACGCTGACGCGGCCATCGGTGCGGGTCTCGCCGAGTTTCACACCCAGCTTCGCGCAAAGCGCCTCCGCCAGTTGCCGATTGCCAGCCATCTGGTCCGTGATGTTGTCGCTGAAGTGGATCACCACCTCGCCCTGGAAGGAGCGACTCAGGAAAGAATAGAATTCCACCACCCCGCGGACCCGCACCAAGGGCAATCGCAGCTTTTCTGCCAGCAGACCCTCGGCTTCGGGCGGGATGCAGTGGAAGGCATGCTGGATCTCGATGAGGATCTGCAGCAGCTTCCCGGGGTCACTCCCGTGCCGCTGCAGGATCGGAAGCAGGTGTTCTTCGGGGTGGACGACGCTGGCGGATTGCATCTGGGCATCTCCCTGGGGATGGCCGATTCTTGGGGCGGGCATCGCGAATTTTCGGTCAGGTCAACGAACCATCTATAATTAACCCGAGCGTCTGCAATCTACGCCCACCCCCGCCGGATCACAACCCCCACGGCTCCGGGTTGTGATGGCCATCTGCCTCCCAGCTCGCAGGAGGAACCCCCTCAGTCCCGTTGATGTATTGAAAAGTCCCCTCGGGCTATTTCGTCGTCGGCGGTTCCGGCACGAAGGGGCGGCGCCGGTTGTAGTCCCAGGCTTGACCCACCATGCTTTCGATGGGGGCCAGGGTGTCCAGGAGGATCCGGTCCAGCAGCTGGCCGGTGGTCACATTCTCTAGGGCGGCCGCCACCCTCAACCTGCGGGCGGCCTCCTCGCTGATGCGGGCGGTGATGGGCTCCATGGGGGTCGGTGAAGTCTTGGGGGACATGTAGGACTCCTTGCCTCCAAGTATCCGTCCTCGGAGTCAACATTGCAACGTTAAAATGTCACAAAGCTGCGACGTTCCCATTGCGGCCCTGACTACCCTTCCAGTGCCATCCGGTAGACCTCGGAAGCACTGAGGCCCAGGTGCTTGGCCAGTGGCTTGACCGCCTCCCGCAGGGTCATGCCCCCTTCCCGAGCCGCAGAAAGGAAGGTCCGTGCCCACTCCGGCAGCTCCTCCCCCGTGAATTCCGGCGTCCCTTCCGTAACCACCCGCTTGGCGCTGGCCCCCGCCAGCACCAGTACCATCTCGCCCCGGTCCTCCCGGCCCAACTGGGTCTTCACCTGGGCTGGGGTGCCGCGGTACCAGGTCTCGTGGAGCTTGGTCAGCTCACGACCCAGGGCGATCTCCCGGTCCGGGAGGATGGCTTCGAGATCCGCCAGGGTTTCGTGGATGCGATGGGGGGTCTCGAAGACCACCATGGTTTCCTCTTCCGTACCCAGGCGCTTCAATAGGGTGCGACGGGGCTCGCCGCGGCTCGGCAGGTAGCCCCGGAAGCTGAAGGCATGGCAGGGCAGGCCCGAGGCCACCACCGCCAGCAGCACGGCGGAGGCGCCGGGCAGCACGGTGACCTTAGCGCCGGCGGCTCGGGCCAACCGGGCGATCTCGAAGCCCGGGTCGTTGATCCCCGGCATCCCCGCATCGCTGCAATAGGCCACGGTGCGGCCCGAGGCCAGTTCCAGGCCCAGGCGCTCGAAGGCCGCTTCCCCCGCGTGATCGTCGAAACGCAGTAGCGGTTTCTCGATCTCCAGATGCTTCAGGAGCCCCCCCGTGCGCCGCGTATCCTCGCAGGCCACCAGGTCAGCCCCGACCAGGGCCTCTTTGGCCCGGTCCGTGAGGTCGCCGAGGTTGCCGATGGGGGTGGGGACGAGGATGAGATGGCCAGTCATGATGCGTCCAGTCTGGCAGCCCCTCAGGTCACCCGCTTGAGCTGCTTCTCGCTGCCGATCAGACGGGTGTAGAGCATCCCGGTGTGGTACCAGTGCAACAGAAAGGCCTCCATGACGGCCTGGGCCCACCAGGCACGGGACCTGGCCTTCAGGGGGGCGTCTTGCGCCGAGCAGCAGCGCACCTCGAGTTCCAGTCCCCGGGCCGTGGCCCGAGCCCGGGCCAGGTGCAGGGGATCCGAAACCAACAGCAGGGTCCGCCAGCCTTCTTCGCGCATGTGGATCCGAACGTTGAACAGGTTGTCCAGGGTGTGCTGGCTGCGATCCTCCAGGAGGATGTCCGCCTCCGGAATGCCCCGATCGCGGAGCCAGTCGCGGCCGGCCTCGGCCTCGCTGCGGGCGGCGGTCCCGGTGGTGCCGCCGGCCACGAAAATCCGCGGGGCGAGCCCCTGTCGCCAAAGGGCTTCGGCCCGGGCCAGGCGGCCTTCAAAAACCGGCGTGAGGCCATCCCCCTGCAGCCGCCGCCCCAACACCAGGATCGCGTCCGCAGGTTTGGGTTCATCTCCATGGACGCCGCGCAGAACCTGCCTGAGCCGGAACAACCAGGGGAGGCCCAGCAGCCCCAGACCTGTCAGGGTCGCCAGCCCCAGCGAAGCCGCCCCGCCGGGCCCCAGCTTCTGCCAGAGGTTGGAATGGGGGGGCGCGACATAGACCTTCTCCGATTTCTTCTCTGCCAGGCTTTCTTCAGGGATACCCATCTCTCCTTTGTACCACCAAGGCGGGTTCAAGGCATTCTCAGGGCCCGATGGCCGCCCCTCCGGTTTCCCCCGTGCGCACGCGATAGCAGTCCTCCAGGTTGAGGATGAAGATTTTCCCGTCACCCAGGTGGCTGGGCTCCGATTTCGCGGCGCTCATGATGGCCTCCACGGCGGGCTTCACGTATTCCTCGTTGACGGCGATCTCTAGTTTCACCTTGGGGAGCAGCCGGACCAGTCCGATCTTGCTGCCCCGGAACTGCTCCGCGAACCCCTTCTGGGTGCCGCAGCCCCGGACATCCGAGACGGTCATCAGGTAGATATCCTTCGCGACCAGGGCGGCCTGCACCGCCTCGAATTTGTCCGGCCGGATGATGGCAATGATCATTTTCATGGGTGGCTCCTCTTTCGTGATGGGGGGCAAGGATGGCTCACGGTGCGTTTACTTCTTCATGGAGGCGGGGATTTTCAAGGGCGCGCCCGCAGGGGAGGCCAGGGCGGAGATCACGTACTCGGGATAGGCCGAAATGCCGTGCTCGTGGAGGTCCATGCCGTCGTGTTCGCCTTCCTCGGAGAGGCGCAGCAGTCCCTTGGCGTCGAGGGCAACCATGATGGCGAAGGCAACCCCGAGTGTCGTCAGGGTGATGATGGCGCTGCCGATGGCTTGGGCGGCCAGCACCTGGTAGCCGCCCCCGTAGAACAGGCCCGTGAGTTTGGTTGAGAGGTCGGGAGCAATGGGGTCGCTGCCGACGGCGGAAAATTGGCCGCTGGCAAAGAGGCCGAGGGAGAGGGTGCCCCAGATGCCATTGATCAGGTGCACCGGCACGGCACCGATGGGATCGTCGATGCGGAGGTACTCGAGCAGATCCACACCCAGGATGACGATGACGCCGGCGATGGCCCCGATCATGACCGAACCGAAGGGGCTCACCCAGTAGCAGGGGGCGGTGATGGCCACCAGGCCCGCCAGGAAGCCGTTGGTGATGGAACCCGGATCCCAGACCTTGCTCCGGCCATAAATGAAGAGCACGGCGGTTAGCCCCGCGGCGCAGGCGGCGAGGGTCGTATTGGCGGCCACTCGGCCGATGCCCTCGAAATCCATGGCGGAGAGCGTGCTGCCAGGGTTGAAACCGTACCACCCGAACCACAGCAGCAATCCACCGCAAACGGCGATGGTGAGATCGTGGGGCGTCATGGGGCCGCCGCCGTCCCGCTTGAACTTGCGCCCCAGCCGGGGCCCCAGGACAACCGCACCCGCCAGCGCCACCGCGCCTCCGATGGTGTGGACCACGGTCGACCCGGCGAAGTCGTGGAAGTTCATACCCAGTGAAGGCAGGAATTTGCCGGCGGTGCCCATGGTGGCGAGAAACCCATCGGGGCCCCAGGCCCAATGGCCAATGATGGGGTAGATGAAGCCGGACACGGCGAAGCTGTAGAGGATGTCGCCGATGAAGTCCGTGCGGCCGATCATGGCGCCAGAGGTGATGGTCGAGCATGTATCCGCAAAGGCGAATTGGAAGAGCCAGTGGGCCAGGAAGGCCACGCCGGTGGCGCCATAGGTGGCCGGGGCCCCCTTCAGGAAGAACCAGTGGTAGCCGATGAACCCGTTGCCCTCGCTGAACATGAACGCATAGCCGAAGGCCCAGAAAAGGAGGCCGCACAGGCAGGTGTCGAACACGCACTCCACCAGCACGTTCACGGTTTCCCGGGAACGGCAGAACCCCGCCTCCAGCATGACGAAACCCACCTGCATGGCAAAGACGAGGAAAGCTGCGATCAGGGTCCAGACGGTATTGAGTGGATTGATGATGTCCTTGGCGAGCACCACGGGCGGGGCGGGTGCAGGAGTTGGCGCAGGTATGGCCGCGGGAGCGGCAGTGGCTACCGCAGCCGGAGGGTTCGCGGGCGGAACATCGGCGTGGGCGGTACTGCCATTGAGCAGCCGTGGGATGAGGATCATCATGCCCAGGATCACGACGAGCCCCAGCAACTTGCCCGAGGCCATCGTGAGGCCGTAGCGGCGCCATTCAGGATCCCGCATGCGGACGGACAGTCTGGCGAGCTTTTCGGTAAGAGAGAGCTTTTCACCCTCGGGTCTGATCCTTGCCATCGCAGGCTCCATGAAAAGAGGTGAGGAAGAAGCTTCGACCTGGGCACGGTCGGGGGTTAGGGGCGCCGGCCAGGAACGCCGGGGAACTCCCCGTGCTTAGAAGGCCTTGGTGATCGTCAGGGTCACTCGCCCCTGGCCGATGTTTCTCCCCATGGCATTTTCGTAGACGGTGACATCGTTGTCGGCCGCACGGGACTTGGTGTCCGCCTGGGTGGCAGCAAGGGTTAAGATGGTGCCCTTGATTTCCTTCGCGAGTCCAAGCTTGTGGTCCGTGTAGCTGAACAGGGACTTGTCTCCTGTCACCCTGCTCCCGTTGAAGAAATAGCCAGGATTCGCCTTGGTGACGTAGGTGGTCTTGCCACCGTGTAGAAGCACAGTCCAGCCACTTTCCCCGAGGGGGATCACCAGGGAGAGGTCCATGTAGCTCGTCCCGCCGGAGTTGTTCACCCCGAAGGTATTCGCGCTGATGACTTGGGAGTATTTCAGACTGGCCCAGGCATAGCTCAGGCCCAGGTACGCTTCGGTGGTGGCAGGATTTCGATAGGCGCCAAGGTTGTCATAGGTGCCCGGGTAGAGGTAGCGGTAGAGCCCGATTTCCAGCGTCCAGTCCTTTGCAAAACCCCACTTGTAGCCCCCGAACAGATCCAGTTCCACGCCAGCGGAGTTCACTTTATTCGGGACGTAGGGCGCCCCCACGGCAGCCGGAGATGCCAGGGCTGTGGGGGCGCTGGCAACACCAGCGTTCTGGTCGGTGAACCAGGTGATGTTGCTCAAGCTGGTGCTGAGGTAGAAGCCTGATGGATGGACCAGATCCAACTCTGCCTGGACCGTGGGCTTCCCGTCCGTCTGGGTGAGGCCCCGGAAGATGTACTGGGACCCGATCGTGGCCGTACCCGTGAGGGCAAAGCCCGCCATCGAAGGGGGTGCCGGCGCAGCCGGGGCAGACGGCGGAGGCGGTGGTGAAGGAGGCGCCTGGGCGGCGAGGCTTCCCGCGAGCTTGGCGAGGAGCGGGGCCAGGAATCGTCGATGCATTGAGAGCTCCGCAAACGGAAGTGGGTTTCAGGGAGAAGGTTGCGGATCAGTGCTGCTGAACGTCTGCCATCTGGACCGGCTGGTTCTGGCTGCCGCCCGCGGACCCGGTGCCGCAGTCCGCCGGGAAGACCAGGGTGGACAGGGCCGCCAGGGCCACGGCCACGGCCAGAGAGCGGGACAAGGTCCGCCGACTCATGGGTGTTCCTCCTAGGGGCTGAAGGGGCGGGGTTCCCGGGGCGGTGGGGTCGTCCTTCCCGCTGGGCCAGGTCCCCGGACTCCCCTCCGATTGGGCTGGGGGGGTCCGACCATCGGCCCCTCTGGACCAGACACAGAGCAGGGGCCGTGCCGAAGCGTCCTGCCGGGCAGAAATCGATACGTAAAGGCTGATATAAATTAAATTACTTTAATATGGGTCTACCGAATGATGATTTCAGGGTGTCCCAATTTTGTAATATATTTATAAAGTATACACAATTTTGTAGGAATTATTTTTCAGGCACGGATCGGAACCGGTCTGGCTCCAACCCGTATTTCTGCACCTTGTAGTTGAGGATTCGTTCCGTAGTCTGCAGCAGGCGGGCCGCTCGGGCCCGATTCCCCCGGGCGGACTTCAGGGCGTCCTGCAGGAGGTCCCGTTCGAAGGCGGATACCGCCCCGGCCAGGGCCTGGGAAGGCAGGGTTCCGGAGACCTCTGCGGTCTGGAGGCTGGGCGGCAGGTGGTGGCCGTGGATCACGCCCCCTTCGCATACGAGGATGGCCCGTTCGACGCAGTTCTCCAGCTCGCGCACGTTCCCTGGCCAGTGGTAGGCCACGAGCATATCGATCGCCGAAGTCGAGAGCCGGCGGACGTCCTTGCGGTGGAGGGCGGCGTATTTCTCCACGAAGTGGTCGGCCAGCATCAGGATGTCCGTGCTGCGTTCCCGCAAGGGGGGCAGGAAGATCTCGAAGACGTTCAGCCGGTAGTAGAGATCTTCGCGGAAGGCCCCGCTAAGGGTGGCCGCTTCGAGATCCCGGTTGGTGGCAGCGATCACCCGGACATCCACCTTGACCACCTGGACCCCGCCCAAACGCTCGAACTCCCGCTCCTGCAGCACCCGGAGGAGTTTTACCTGGGTCGCAGGGCTCAGCTCCCCCACCTCGTCGAGGAACAGGGTCCCGCCCTGGGCCAACTCGAAGCGCCCCAGCTTCTGCTTGCGCGCATCGGTGAAGGCCCCGGGTTCATAGCCGAAGAGCTCCGACTCGATCAGGCTTTCGGGCAGGGCGCCGCAGCTGACCTTGATGAAGGGCTTCGGGGCCCGGGGTGAGCTGTAGTGGATGGCATGGGCGATCAGTTCCTTGCCGGTGCCGGATTCACCGCGGATCAGCACGGTGGTGGTGGCCGGCGCCGACTGGGCCACCCGTTCGTACACGTGCTGCATGGCGTGGCTGGTGCCGATGAGGTTACTCAGCTCGTAGCGCTCCCGGAGTTCCTCCCGCAGCTGGCGGTTCTCCTCCAGCAGCCGCTGCCGGTCCGCCGCCACCAGGCGGGCCACCTTCATGGCCATGCCCACCATGGCGGCGGCAATCTGCAGGATCTTGGTGTCGCCGTCGTAGTCGCGACCCCCCACGTAGGGCACGGTGAGGGACAGCGTGCCCACCGGCTTGGCGTCCACGAACAGGGGCACGCAGAAGAAGCTCAATTCCGCCTTCTGCCGCCGCTGCTCCCGCAGGACGCCCGTGCGATCCAGGAAGAGCGGTTCCTGGCTCACTTTGGGGACGACCACCGCCTTCCCGCCCTTCAGGACTCGACCCGTGATGCCCTCCCCAGTCTCGTACCGGGCCCGCGCCACCGCCTGCCGCGACAGGCCCCGCGAGGCTTCCATCCGCAGTCCGCCGCTCGCCTCCTCCAGCAGCATGACGGCCCCGCTGATGGCGCCGAAGGCCTCGGCCAGGATTTCCATCACGCGGGGCAACGCAGCCCGAATGTCCGAGGTGGCCAGCGCTTGGCTCAGTTCCACCAGAGGCACGAGTTTGCTGGGATTCTCCGGGGTCGCCATCCTACTCCAAAGTATAAATTACAAAATTGTATGTCTTTGTATTAAATAATGCAATTTTGTTGTCCATTTTGACAGGCAAGCCAACGCCCAGTCTGCCTATTGGCGGACCGGGCTTGACTCAGGTGTTGGTTGTTATCAGCCAGGTGGCAGGGGAACTCCCCGCCCACCCCTAGCTGTCCGAACGCTTTTCTGACTTCTTTCGATCGTTGGTCGCCAGCACGCGCTTGCGCATGCGAATGAAGCCAGGGGTGACCTCCACCAATTCATCGTCGTCGATATATTCAAGGGCCTGCTCCAGGGTGTGCTCCCGGGGCGGGGTGATGCGGGTGGCGAGATCGGCCCCGGATGAACGCATATTGCTCAGTTTCTTGGCCTTGGCGATGTTCACCACCAGGTCGTTCTCCCGAGCGTGCTCCCCAACGATCATGCCTTCGTAGCACTTGACCCCGGGCTGGATGAACATGATGCCGCGCTCTTCCAGGTTCATGAGCGCAAAGCCCACGGATTCGCTCTGGTCCATGGAGATGAGCACGCCGTTCTTACGGCCGGGCAGCTCGCCCTTGTAGGGGCCGTAGTGGCTGAAGAGGCTGTGGATGATGCCTTCGCCGCGGGTGTCGGTCATGAACTCCGAGCGGTAGCCGATGAGGCCGCGGCTGGGGATCTTGAAGTGCAGGCGCACGCGGCCCATCTCTTGGCCCATGTCCTGCATCTCCGCCTTGCGGCTGCCCAGCTTTTCCATAACGATGCCCATGGCCACCTCGGGCACGTCGATGGACAGGTCTTCGTAGGGCTCCATTTTCTCCCCCGTGACGGGATCGATGTGGAGGATCACTTCGGGGCGGCTCACGCAGAGCTCGAAGCCCTCCCGGCGCATGGACTCGATGAGCACGGAGAGGTGGAGTTCGCCGCGACCCGAAACCTTGAAGCTGTCCGGGCTGTCGGTGTCTTCCACCCGCAGGGCCACGTTGTGTTGCAGCTCCTTCATGAGGCGCTCGCGGATGCGGCGGCTCTGGGTGTACTTGCCGTCCTGGCCCACGAAGGGGCCGTTGTTCACCACGAACATCATGGCGATGGTGGGCTCGTCAATGTCCACGTACTCCAGGGCCATGGGGTTGGCGGCGTCCGCGATGGTCTCGCCGACCCGGATATCGGTGATGCCGGCGATGGCGACGATCTCACCGGCGCTGGCCTCCTGCAGCTGGATGCGGGTGAGGCCCTCGAAGCCATAGAGCTGGGTGACCTTGTGGGACTGCACCGTGCCGTCGCGCTTGACCAGGGCCACCTGCTCCCCCACCTTGATGCGTCCGTTCACGATGCGACCGATACCGATCAGGCCAACGAAATCGCTCCAGTCCATGAGGGTGACCAGCATCTGCAGGGGCGCCTCGGGGCTGCCGGTGGGATGGGGGCAGTGCTTGACGATGGTGTCAAAGAGGGGATCCAGGCTGTCGCTGGCGTCGTTGGCGTCCAGCATGGCGTAGCCCAGCTTGGCGCTAGCGAAGACGCAGGGGAAATCCAGCTGTTCCTCGGTGGCGCCCAGTTCGATGAGCAGCTCGAAGACCTGGTCCTGGGTCCAGACGGGACGGGCGCCGGGCCGGTCCACCTTGTTGATGACCACGATGGGCCGCAGGCCCAGGGCCAGGGCCTTGCGGGTGACGAATTTGGTCTGGGGCATGGGCCCGTCAAAGGCGTCCACCACCAGCAATACCGAATCCACCATGCTCAGCACCCGCTCAACCTCGCCCCCAAAGTCGGCGTGACCGGGCGTGTCCACGATGTTGAACCGGTAGCCACCCCAGTGCAGGGAGGTGGTCTTGGCCAAGATGGTGATGCCGCGCTCGCGCTCCTGGTCGTTGCTATCCATGGCCCGTTCCTGGACGCGCTCGTTGTCCCGGAACATGTGGGCGCCCTTGAACATGGCATCCACGAGGGTGGTCTTGCCATGATCGACGTGGGCGATGATGGCGAGGTTTCGGATCTTCATGAGGGGGGTCATCGTACTCCGTACTCCCGGGGCGGCCCTGGCAGGGGCCGGGCAGAACCCTCGATTTTACCCTAAATCACCCCCTTTTCCGAGCATGGATTGCAACCCCTTCCATTGTCAGGTCAGAGGTCTAAGATAGGCCCACCGTCCCCGGGAGATTTCCATGCACATCAACGAACTCCTCACGGTGGTATGCGAGCAGGGCGCCAGCGACCTCCACCTCAAGGTCGGGAACCATCCCATTGCCCGCATCCGGGGGAAGCTGACCCCCATGACCCAGTTCAAGCGCCTGGTGCAGGAGGACACCATCGCCATGGCCTACGCGATCATGGCCAGCGACAAGCAGAAGGGGAAGTTCAAGGAGAACTTCGATATCGATATCGCCTACTCGGTGCCCAGCCTGGGCCGGTTCCGCTGCAACATCTTCAACCAGCGCGGCACCGTGGGTCTGGTGCTCCGGGTGATTCCGCGGAAGATCTACACCATTGACGACCTGA
>JANYAS010000066.1 GCA_025361205.1 Holophagaceae bacterium | reverse complement strand
CTTCGTCGTGGCTTTTCCCCAGGGGTCACACCCGTTCCCATCCCGAACACGGCCGTTAAGACCTGGAGGGCCGATGATACTGCTCTGAACAGGAGTGGAAAAGTAGGTCGCTGCGACGTTAAAATTAACGGGTCACCCCGCAAAGGTGACCCGTTTTTGCGTACCAAGTCCTCGCATCCGCGGGGGCTTTTGCCTGCCGTGCCGGATACACTGGGTGTTCCGCATGGAGGATTCAATGAACAAGGGTGTTTACACCTTCGGGGGGAACCGTAATGAAGGGGGCGCCGCCATGCGCAACCTTCTTGGCGGCAAGGGTTGCAATCTCGCTGAAATGGCGGGGTTGGGCATTCCGGTCCCGCCGGGATTCACCCTTACGACCGAACAGTGCATTGCTTATTACACCAATGGGCGCCAGCTCACCGACGAACTCAGAGCCGCTGTTGTTGAGGCCTTGCATTGGCTGGAAGGGGTTCGAGGCTGTGGCTTCGGGTCCACCGAAAACCCGCTGCTGCTATCCGTCCGCTCCGGGGCTCGAGTATCCATGCCCGGCATGATGGATACCGTCCTGAACCTGGGGCTCAATGACCAGACTGTTTCGGCGCTGGAACGCGCCAGCGGCAACTCCCGCTTCGCCTGGGACTCCTACCGTCGCTTCATCACCATGTACAGCAACGTGGTGCTGAGTGTGGAGCACTCCCTTTTTGAAGCCGAACTAGAAAAGGCCAAGGAACGGCTCGGCAAGCACCTGGACACCGCACTGGCTGCCGATGATTGGAAGGGGCTCGTCAAGGTCTACAAAGACATCGTCCGGGAAGAGACCGGCCAACCCTTTCCGCAGGACCCCATGGAGCAACTCTGGGGAGCCATCCGCGCCGTCTTTGAAAGCTGGAACACGGGCCGCGCCATCACCTACCGGCGTCTGCACCGCATCCCGGATGACTGGGGCACCGGCGTCAATGTCCAGAGCATGGTCTTCGGCAACATGGGCGATGACTGTGGCACGGGCGTAGCCTTCACGCGTGATCCCGCCACGGGCGAGAAGCTTTTTTATGGCGAGTACCTCATCAATGCCCAAGGTGAGGATGTGGTGGCGGGCACTCGCACGCCCCAGCCCATCACCCGCAAGCAGGCGGACGGCTCTGGCCTGAAGAGTCTTGAAGAGGCCATGCCCGCCTCCTTCGCTGAATTGGACGCCACTTGCACCCGCCTGGAAACGCACTTCAAGGAAATGCAGGATATCGAATTCACCATCGAGCGGGGGAAGCTCTACCTGCTGCAGACCCGCAACGGGAAGCGCACGGCCATGGCGGGCATCCGCATCGCCATCGACCTCGTGGACGAAGGGCTCATCGACAGTCGCACGGCCCTCAAGCGGATCGACGCCGACAGTCTCTCCCAGCTGCTGGCACCGGTCTTCGACCCCAGGGAGAAGGACCGCCTCCGTGCAGAAGGCCAGCTGCTCACCAAGGGCCTGAACGCCGGTCCAGGCGCTGCCACCGGGCGCATCGCCCTGACCACCGAGGCCGCCGAGAAGATGGCTCAGGAAGGCCCCGTGGTCCTCGTCCGAGTCGAGACCAGCCCCGAGGATATTTCGGGTATGGTGGCTGCGCGGGGCATCCTCACGGCCCGCGGCGGCATGACCAGCCATGCGGCCGTGGTGGCCCGTGGTATGGGCAAGCCCTGTGTCTGCGGCGCCTCCGCCCTGCAGATCGACCTGGTGCGCGGCGTCGTGAAGGTGGGCGACCGGGAGCTGAAGGCCGGCGAGGACTGGATCTCCATGGATGGCTCCACCGGTGAAGTATTCGCCGGCAAGCTGAGCGCGCATCCCTCCGAGGTCAATCAGGTGCTGGTGGACAACCGGCTGAAGGCCGAGGACAGCGAGCTCTACCAGCGTTTCGCCAAGATCATGACCTGGAGCCGTGCGGCCAAGCGCATGAAGGTGCGCACCAACGCCGACACCCCGCACGATGCCGCCGTGGCCCGGGCCTTCGGGGCTGAGGGCATCGGCCTCTGCCGCACGGAACACATGTTCTTCGAGGGGGACCGCATCCTCGCCGTGCGCGAGATGATCCTCGCCACCGACACCGAAGGCCGGAAGCACGCCCTGGCCAAGCTGCTGCCCATGCAGCGCGAGGATTTCGAGGGCATCTTCACCGCCATGGACGGCCTGCCCGTGAACATCCGCCTGCTGGATCCACCTCTGCACGAGTTCCTGCCGCAGGATGAGCCGGGCCAGCGGGAGATGGCCGAGGTCCTGGGTGTGGATCGCGGCATCGTGGAACGCCGCGTGGCCCAGCTTCACGAGTTCAATCCTATGATGGGGCACCGGGGTTGTCGCCTGGGCATCACCTTCCCCGAAATCATCCGCATGCAGGTCCGCGCCATCGTCGAGGCCGCGCTGAACGTGACAGCCAAAGGCATCAAGGCCGTGCCCGAAATCATGGTCCCGCTCATCGGCACCGTGCGCGAGCTGGCCTACACCAAGGCCGAGATGCTCGACGAGATCGCCCTGGTGAACCGGGAACGCGGCGTCCAGTTCGTCTGCCCCATTGGCACCATGATCGAGATTCCCCGCGCGGCCATCACCTCGGATCAGATCGCCCTGGAAGCCGAGTTCTTCAGTTTCGGGACCAACGATCTTACGCAGATGGGCTTCGGCTTCAGCCGCGACGATGCCGGCACCTTCCTGCCGGAGTATGTGGGGAAGAAGATCCTGGATGACGACCCCTTCCAGAGCCTGGACCAGGAGGGCATTGGCGAGTTGGTTCGCATCTCCTGCGAGAAGGGCCGTGCGGCCCGTCCCGGTATCAAGCTGGGCGTCTGTGGCGAGCATGGTGGCGACCCGCGCAGTGTCGCCTTCTTCCACCGGGTGGGCTTGGACTACGTCAGCTGCAGCCCCTACCGGGTGCCCATCGCCACCCTGGCGGCGGCTCAGGCGGCGTTGGAGGAATAAGCCCGACATGAACGAGGGAGACCGCCCGCCAGCTTTCGCTGGCTCTGCGTCCCCCTCGTGCTCCCCACGTTGTGATCGGGCAGAGCCCGCTCACAGCGTCTGAAGCCGTTATCCTGGAAAGGCCGTGCGTTGCACGGCCTTTTTTGTCGGATTCCGCCATGGCCAAGACCTCCAGTGAGCAGCCCGAGATCATCTACTCGATGATGCGGGTCAGCAAGATCTACAACGGCAAGCCCGTCATCAAGGACATCTCCCTCAGCTATTTCTACGGTGCCAAGATCGGTGTATTGGGCCTCAACGGGTCCGGTAAGAGCACGGTGCTGCGCATCATGGCGGGCGTGGACCGCGACTTCAATGGCGAGGCCGTGCTCAGCAAGGGCTACACCACCGGCATCCTGGACCAGGAACCCCAGCTCGATCCCGAGAAGACCGTGCTGGAGATCGTCGAGGAGGGCGCCGCAGAGCAGGTGGGCTGGCTGAAGGACTACAACGCCATCAGCGACCAGTTCGCCGATCCCGATGCCGACATGGACGCGCTGCTGGCCAAGCAGAGCGAACTTCAGGAGAAGATCGACACCCATGACTGCTGGGACCTGGACTCGCGCCTGGAACAGGCCATGGACGCCCTGCGCTGCCCCGATTCCGATACCAAGATCGGCCAGCTGTCCGGGGGCGAGCGCCGCCGCGTGGCCCTGTGCCGCCTGCTGCTCCAGGAACCCGACATCCTGTTGCTGGATGAACCCACCAACCACCTGGACGCCGAGAGCGTGGCCTGGCTGGAGAAGCACCTCCAGGACTACAAGGGCACGGTCATTGCCGTCACCCACGACCGCTACTTCCTGGATCACGTGGCCCAGTGGATCCTCGAGCTGGACCGCGGCGAAGGCATCCCCTGGAAGGGCAACTACACCAGCTGGCTGGAGCAAAAGCAGGGCCGGTTGGCCCGCGAGGAGAAATCCGACAATAAGCGCCTGAAGACCCTGGAGCGCGAGCTGGAGTGGATCCGCATGTCGCCCAAGGGCCAGCACACCAAGAGCAAGTCCCGCATTGCCAACTTCGAAAGCCTCTCCGGCGAGGAGGGCCGGCAAAAGGAGCAGGAACTGGAAATCTACATCCCCAGTGGTCCCCGCCTGGGGGACCTAGTGGCTGAACTGGGGGGCGTCGCCAAGGCTTACGGTGACCGGGTGCTGTTCGAGAACCTGACCTTTGCCATCCCCCGGGGGGGCATCCTCGGCGTCATCGGCCCCAACGGCGCCGGCAAGTCCACCCTGCTGCGCCTGCTCACAGGCCAGGAGGCGCCGGACGCCGGTACGATCCACATCGGCGACACCGTCCGCATGGCCTACGTGGACCAGTTGCGCTCGGGGCTGGATCTCAACAAGAACGTGTTCGAGGCGGTGTCGGGTGGCTACGAGCAGATCGAGCTGGGCGGCAAGCTCATCAACGCCCGCGCCTGGCTGAGCCGCTTCGGCTTCTCCGGCGATTCCCAGCAGAAGAAGATCGCCGAGCTCAGTGGCGGCCAGCAGAACCGTCTGAACTTGGCCCTCACCCTGAAGAGCGAATCCAACCTGCTGTTCTTCGACGAGCCCACCAATGATCTGGACGTGAACACCATGCGCGCCCTGGAAGAAGCCATCGAAGCCTTCGCGGGCAGCGCCGTGCTGGTGAGTCATGACCGCTGGTTCCTGGACCGCCTGGCCACGCACATCCTGGCCTTCGAGGGCGATTCCCGAGTGCAGTTCTTCGATGGGAACTACAGCGAGTACGAGCAGTACCGCAAGGACGTGCTGGGGCTGAAGCCCTTTGATCCGCACCGCATCAAGTACCGCAAGCTGTCCCGATGAGCGTTCCTCCCCTCCGGGCTGGTGGGCTGGCCCTCCTGGCGGCCGCCATCGGCCTGGTCCTGGGCGGTGCCGCCCTGGGGCTGGGCCTTCAGGAGGGCTCCGTGGCGCAATGGGGCTTCGGAGCCGCCTGTCTCCTGCAGGTGCTCCCGTCGCTGAATGTATGGGGGCGCCTCCGGAATGGGCTCGGTAATAGTGGCCTGGAACGCGAACGCCGGACCCTTCGCGCCGTCAGCCATCTCCTGCGCCTCCTGGCCCTGGGCATGGCCCTGGCCTCCATCTCGGCGCTGATGGGGGACCGCGCCTCCGAGGCCAGTTTCTTCGCCCTTGGGTTGGCGGTCGTGGCCCTCTGTTGCTTGGCATCCCTTTGGTTTGCCAAGCAGCGGCTGGCCGGGGTCCATCCCACCCTCGACCTCGACGCCGCCCGGTTCCGCACGCTGCTGGAACTCGCGGCCCTGCTCCTGGTGGGCGGCCTCCTGGGCCCCTGGGCCGACGCCATCGCCGGTTTGGCCATGGCCCTACGCCTGTTCCTGGAGGCCCGCACCCTGGCGAAGGGCACCACCCTTCAGGTTGTCTGCGGCGGGTGTGGAAGTGGCTGCCACTGATTCCGGGATGCGAGTTCTTGAACTGTTCTCGGGCCTGGGCGGGTGGCGCTGTGCCCTCCGAAACCTGGGCCGTGTGGTCGCTGCCTACGACGTCAGCGAACCCGCCAACGCCACCTATGCGCTGAATCACGGTGACAGGCCGAAGTCTCGGGAAATAGCCAACGTGCCGCTGGCGGAGCTGGCCTCCCACGGCGCGGAAACTTGGCTCATGAGCCCGCCCTGCCAGCCCTTCTGCCGCATGGGGAACCACCAGGGCCTCGACGACCCCCGCTCCCGGGCCTTCCGCCACCTCATGGACCTATTTCGGGAAGCACCGCCGGATTACCTGGTGCTGGAAAACGTCATCGGTTTCCTGGGCTCCGATGCCCACACCTTGTTAACGGAGCGAATCCGCGCCCATGGCATGCATCAGCTGGATCTCCAGGCCTGTCCCAGCCGTTTCGGCCTACCCAACCAGCGGCCCCGGGTGTTCATCGTGACCTCGCGGAAGCCCCTGCACCCCAGGCCCATGCCGGAGCTTCCGCCCCGCCCCTTGGTGGACTTCCTGGATGCGGAGGAGGACCAGGCCCTGTACCTGCAACCCGAAACCCTCGCCCGCTATCACTACGGCATGGACTTCGTAGAACCCAGAGACCAGCGCAGCACCTGCTTCATCGGCGGCTACGGCCGACGCTTCGTGGGTAGCGGGTCGTTCCTGAGGACGGAACGCGGTGTCCGCCGCTTCTCGCCCACTGAAGTGGCGAGGCTCCTGGGCCTGCCCGATGGGTTCTCTTTCCCGGAGGCGCTCTCCCTGGAAGTCCGCTACCGGCTGCTGGGCAATGGCCTATCCATCCCGGTCGCGGCCTGGGCGCTGGACCACCTGTAGAATCACCTCATGCGCCTCATCCTCTCCGCCTTCGCCCCTGAACTGGGCCCCCTCGCGAGGAAACCGCCCGCGGGCTGGGAGACGGCCACAGTGGGCATCGGCGCGGTAACCGCGGCCGCCACGACGGCCCGCCTTCTGGCGGAGCGGCGGCCCGAGGCCGTCCTCTTCCTCGGCACCTGCGGACGCTACGACACACGGCTGGGTCTCTTTGAGTGCCTTTGGGCCACCGAGGCCATCGCCTCCTCCCTGGAGGAACTGCGCGGCGGCGCCTACCGTCCCAGTATCGAACAGACGCGCTGGGCCTCCACACTGGCCGGACCCTTTCCACCCCATCCAGTGGCTGTGCCGCCCGCCATCACTTCTACCCATGAGGGCGCAGCCTTCCTGGCCTCGATCGCCCCGGCTGAACACCTCGAACTCACGGGCGTCTTTGTCGCCTGCCTGGCGGCGCGCGTGCCCTGTGGCGCGGCGCTGGTGGTGGTGAACGATGTGGGGCCCGACGCCCAGGCCCAGTGGCAGGCCAACCATGTGGAGGGCAGTTGCCGTCTGGTGGAAACCCTCAGGGATTTGGGCTTTTTCGCAGGGGTGTGAAGGCCTCGGCTCCGTCTCCGGTGCGGATTCGCCAGCCGCCCTCCACGGATGAAACCTGCACGCCACAAGACGGCCCCGTGATCCAGGGGGTCAGGCCTTCCCGGCGGAAAGTCTCCAGGGTCTCGGCATGGGGGTGCTCAAAGCGGTTGCGGAATCCGGCAGGGATGATGGCCACTTCGGGCCGAAGGGCCGCAATCCAGGCAGGATCCGAGGCGGTGCGGCTGCCATGGTGCCCGGCCTTTAGCAGGCGGTGGGCGAAAGGCAGGGGGGTCCCGGGGGGGACATCGCGAGTGCCAGCGTGTAGGCGGTCTCCCCCGGTGATGTCAGCGCCCGGGTCGCCCAGGTCGAGAAGATCCCGCTCCTGCACTGCCAGGGCATCCCCCATGAGCCACAACTCCCGATCCCGCCAGGTCACGCGGAGCACGACGGACACCATGTTGGCGTCAGGGAGGGCGAAGGCGCGGGGCGGCCAGCGCACGCTGAAGGCCGCCTCGCCGCGGGTCCAGGCGTCGCCCCGCAACAGACCGGCGGGATCGGCTCCGGCCGTGGGTCGATAGAGCGCCCAGGGATCCTCCTCTGCCGCCGTGACGGGAACGGCGGTGGAGGCCAGGGGCCAGAGCCGCGACAGCGTGGCCCAGCCGCCCGCGTGGTCGCCATGGGCATGGGTGAGCACGAGGTGGACGGGCTCGCGCACGCCCCGTCGGCTGAGGACCCGGGCGAGGCGCCGCCCGGTCCAGGGCCCCGGGCCTGTGTCGATCAGGGTGGCTTCGCCACCGGGGACCCGGAGCAGCAGCGCATCGCCTTGGCCGATGTCCACCGATTCCAGCGAGAGGGTCCTTGGGGCCCCGCCGGTACCGCGGAAGGCGAGCAGGCCCAGCGACGTGGCCACGAGCCCGACCGTGAGGGCCCGGGTGCGCTGCAGACGCCCCTGCAGGTGGGCCAGGGCCAGCCAGCCGAAAGCCAGCAGCAGCCAGGGCCAGAGGATGCCGGTGCCCAGGGGCGCGATGCCCGTGAGGGCGGGCACCAGGCGGTCGCCCATCCAGGTCAGGAGCGCACCCGCGCCCAAGGTGACTCCAGGCAGGGGCAGCAGGATCAGCGCCAGGCAGACCGGCGTGAGAAAGGCCACCAGGGGCAGCACCAGCAGGTTGGCCAGGATGCCCCACCAGGGCGCACCGCCGTGCAGCAGCGCCAGCAGGGGCAGTGTCGTGAGCCACGGTGCCGCCAGGCGGGCGAAGGGGAGGGCGAGGCGGCCCAGCAGCGGGGACAGCAGGCCCGCCAGGGGCTCCGCGCCCCAGAACACGCCCAGCAGGGCCCACCAGGCCAGCAGGAAGCCGGGTTCCACGCCCGCGGCAGGGTGCCCCAGCAGCCAGAGCAGCAGGGCCAGGTGGAGGCCCGCCACCGGTGGCAGCTTCCAGCCGCTGCTGCGGCCGATGGCCCAGGCGATACCCATGAAGAGGCCGCGCCACACGGGGGCGGAGAAGCCCACCAGGGCCGAATACAGCAGGCCTGCGGCGATGGACCCAAGGGCGGCTCCGCGCAGGCGCAGACGGCGCAGCAGGGCCTCGATCGCCGCCATCACCAGGGTCACCTGGAGGCCCGAGACCACCAGGATATGGATGGTGCCGCTTTCGGCAAAGACGCTGAAGTGGGCTTCGTCCGCCGGCGGGATGCCCAGGGCCAGGGCGCCCCAGAGATCCTTGGCCGTGGGGCCCAGGGGCAGGGCTTCGAAGCGGCGCCGGGCAAAGGTCTGAAGCCGCAGCAGCATGGAGGGCTGGGCGGGGCCCGTGGCCTCCATCAGCTGGGTGGAGGCTAGGTGGAGGCGGCGGGGGGCCACGTCGCTGCGGGCGCGCCACAGGGGCCGTTCGGCTAGGAAGACCGGCGCGGGCTGGACGGCCCGCAGTTCGGCGCGCAGCCGGACCGGCGTGCCCGGCTCGGGGGGTGCCTGTTCGCCTTCCGCTGGCACCGTGAGGGGCAGGGCGAGGCCCTTCATGGAGTTCGGGGCGGTCAGCTCGATCTGGCTGCGCAGCCGCTCGCCCTGGAGAGTCCAGGGCGCGGCAATTCGGCCCTCCAGGGCCTGAAACCCCGTGGGCAGGGCCGTTTCCCAGCGGGCTTTGCGGGCCAGGCCCAGGAAGGTGAATCCGGCCAGGCTCAGGGCCAGGGGCACCACGACCCAGCGGCGGGTGCGGGCCAGGGGCAGGGAGAGGACCCAGATCAAACCGCCCAACACCAGCCAGCCCAGACGCACCTGGCCCGTCCAGCGCTCCGGCAGCAGCCAAGGCACGGTACAGGCGGCGGCCAGGGCCCAGGCCAAGGGCCAGAGCGAAGCCCCGGACAGACGCTGCCACAGATGGGATCGGGAAAGCATGGAAAGAGTCTACCCAGCCTGTCCAAACCTTGACAGGGGTCCCGAGGGGGGGAATTCTAAAGGATATGAACCCAGCCCGGGCCCTCTTGGTGGACGACGATCCCACCATCCTTGAGGTGGTGGGTACGCTGCTGTCCCGGCACGGCCATGAGGTGGTGGGTGCGGGCTCGGGGCTGCGGGGCGCTCAATTCCTTCGCACCGAACACTTCGATCTCGCGGTGGTGGACCTCATGCTGCCGGACCTGAGTGGCATGGAACTGGCCCGCCAGGCGGTAGCCAAACCCGACACGGTGGTGGTGGTGCTGTCGGGATCCACCTCGGTGGAGACAGCCCTGCAGGCCATGAAGATGGGCATCTACGACTACGTGCCCAAGCCCTTCCGGACCGAGGAACTGGAACACACCCTCCTGCGGGCCATCGAGAAATCCCAGCTCAACCAGGAGAACAAGCAACTGCGCGAGCAGATTCAGGGGCAGATGCCCGGCCCCCAGATGGTGGGCCGCTCTGAGACGTGGCAGAACCTCCAGGCCTTGCTCCGCCGCGTGGCGCCGTCTCCCTCCACGGTACTCATCACGGGGCCTTCGGGCACCGGCAAGGAACTGGCCGCTAAGGCCATCCATCAGTGGAGTCTGCGCACCCGGGGGCCCTTCGTGGCGATCCACTGCGGGGCCATTCCCGAGAACCTGCTGGAGGACGAGCTATTCGGCCATGTGCGCGGGGCCTATACGGACGCGCGCACGGATCGCCCCGGCCGTTTCCAGCAGGCCGATGGCGGCACCTTGTTCCTTGATGAGATCGGCACCATGCCGCTGAATCTCCAGGTGAAGCTGCTGCGAGTCATCCAGGAGCGGGAGTTCACGCCGCTGGGATCGACCCGCACCGTGAAGGCGGATTTCCGACTGCTGGCGGCCACCAACGAGGATCTGGGGAGCCTGGTGGAGCAGAAGCGGTTCCGGGAGGACCTGTTCTACCGGCTGAACGTGATCCCTGTGCAGTTGCACCCGCTGCGAGAAGACCCCCAGGACATCTCCGTGCTGGTGGCGCATTTCCTCCGGAAGTTTGCCCGTGAGCTGGGGCTGTCCCTGAAGCAGGTGGAGCCTGCGGCCCTGCAGGCCCTAGAGGCCTACGGCTGGCCGGGCAACGTGCGCGAGCTGGAGAATGCCGTGGAGCGGGCCATGGCGCTGGGGTCCGATCCCGAGCGGCTCCTGCTGCAGGATCTTCCGGTCTCCATCGTCGGCATGCTGCCTTCCGTGGCCTTCCCGCGGCTGCCCCAACACCAGGACCTGAACAAATTCCTGGAGGATCTGGAACGCCACCTCATCCTCGAAGCGCTCCAGGCCACAGGTTGGAACAAGAGCGAGACCGCCCGGCGGCTCGGCATGCGCCGGACCACCCTTCTGCATCGCCTCAGATCTCTGGGAATCCCCATGGGCCCCCTGGCAGAAGCCGAATCCACCCTGGCCAAAGAGGCACCCTGATGCGTATTCCGATCCGCCCGGCACTGGCGATGCTGCTGGCTTGTGGCCCGCTTGCGGCCTGGTCCCCAAGAATTCATGAGGCCCAGACCGCCAAGGCCATCCGCCTGCTGCCGAATCGCATGGCGGCCCTCCTGCGGGCCCACCCGCAGGCCCTCATGGAGGGTGCCAGGGGGGTGGCGAACGACCAACCGCCCACGATGGAACAGGTGGAAGCCCAGTTCCGGACCCTTCTGCGCCTGAGTGATGAGCATCGCCGCCCCGAAGAGATCGTCCGCGACCTGGGCGTCCTGGCCCATCAGGTTCAACTGCTGACGGACCCCTCGGCCTTGGAGGGGGTGAGCCCGCTGCGGGAATCCTTCGAAACCTACGCCGACGACCACCTGGCCCACCTGATGGTGACCCAGGAACCCTACTGGGCGACCACGGGAAGTCTTGACCCCGGGCCCGCCCTCCGCCGGTTCCTGGTCCTCAAACAGGAACGGAACCGCCGCTTGCGGGAGCACTTCGACGCAAGCACCGGCAGGCGCATCGGGCCCTGGGACGACCTGTCGCTTCCCTTCGCGCAGCTGCAGCTGGCTTTCTCCAACGGCGTGCACGCGACCGCCAACCTCTGGATCCTGCTGTGGCGGGCTGCGGGCGACCAGTGGGACATTCCAGGCGGGCCCTGAGCACGCCTCGGGAATCCGCCTTTTGGACGCACTAGGCGAAACACGACTTTCGGGCTATCTTTCCAAGTATCCCTTTGGAGTATGGACATGGGCACATATACCCGCCTCGGGTCCTACCTGCTGGCTTCCGAGCTGGCCGGTGATCCCTTCGGCTCAGTCCACCGCGCGGTGGTCATCTCCGGCAACAGCTTCGACCGGCACGTGCTGGTTCGTTCCTTTTCGGAGGAGTTGTTCCAGGCGGGCATGAACACCCGTCTGGTCGAGGCTGGCCGCGTGGTGCCGCTGCTGGGCGGGGCCCGCATCTTCGGCATGGGCTACCGGATCGAGGGCGGCAAGATGCCCCATGTCGCTTGGGACTATGTGCCCGGCCGCAGCCTCGCCCAGCTCGTCGATAAGGCGCGCCAGGAGCAGATTCCCTTTGGGGTGGATCATGCCCTGACGGTCATCCAGGGCGTGGCCCAGGGCATCGTGCAAATGCAGGCCAAGGGTGTCAGCCACGGGGTTCTGAGCCCCCACAGCGTCTGGGTGAGTTTCGAGGGTGCCACTCAGCTCGTGGACGCGCCCTATGCCGCGCTGGTCAAGAGCATGTTGGCCAAGGCGCCTGCCACAAAGCAGAAGTTGGCCCCCTACCTCCAGGGGCCCGAGAACGATGTTCTTCAGCAGGACCTCTTCGCCCTGGGCGCCATCCTCTACGAGCTCCTGACCTTCGAGCGTCTGCCCGTGGGCGGCAACCTCCAGTCCGTGCTGGACCAAGCCACCCTCAAGGCCGCGCAGGAGGAGGCGCCGCTACCGGCGGAGATTCGTGCTTTCCTCGGCCGGCTGCTCTTGGGCCGTCAGCCTTTCGCCACAGTGGAGGCCTTCAGCGCGGAGCTTGAGCGGGTCCTCTACGATGGCGAGTACAGCCCCACCACCTTCAACATGGCCTTCTTCATGCACACGCTGTTCCGGGAGGAGAACGATCGGGACGCCACCGCCATGAAGGCCGAGCAAGGGGACAACTACCTGGCTTACACCGCCGCGGGTGATTCGCTGCGCAGTGGCGCCACCCGCGTAGAGCATATCGACGGCCATGCCGAGGCCCAGACCAAAGAGAAGCACACCACCCTCCTCATCGGCGGAGGCCTCGCTGCCGTGGTGATTCTGGGGCTGGGCTACATCTTCTTCGGCCGCGCCAAGGTCGATCCGGCCATGCAGAAGCAGCTGGCGGAACTGCAACTCCTGAAGGTTCAGATCGAGCAGCAGAAGTCCGATCTCGACGCCAAGGCCAAGACGGAATCTGACAAGACCGTTCAGCTCCAGAAGCAGCTCGGCGAGACCAAGTCCGTCGAAGAAAAGATGAAGATCCAGAAGCAGCTGGATGAAGCCCAGGCGCGCAAGCTGGAAGTGGAGCGACTGCAGAAGCTGACCGAGCAGAAAATGGCTGAACAGAAGGTAGCCGAGCAGAAGCTGGCCGAGCAGAAGAAGCCCACCGAGACGAAGGTTGCCGTGCTGCCGCCCCCGGCGGCTCCAGAGGTTCCCAGGCCCCAGCCCATGCAGGAGGCGCCCAAGCCCACGCCCGTGCCGACGCCTGCCCAGCAGACCGCCTCCCAACCCACGGTGGCTCCCATCCTTGAGCCGGCTCACGTCGTGGCCCAGGTGCCTCCGGTCTTTCCCATGCGCGCAGTCCAGATGCGCTGGGAGACCAACCTGGATCACTTCGTCCGGTTGAAGGTGTTCGTCGGCGAACAGGGCCAGCCCCTGAAAGTGTCCGTGGTCGATGGCGTAGCTGGAGCCTACGGGTTCGACGAGGCCGCCATCGAGGCCGCGAACAAGTCCAGCTTCGCTCCCGCCACCCGAGACGGCAAACCGGTACGCGGTTGGACCCCGGAGATCGTGTACAAGTTCCAGAAGCGGCGGTAACGCCGTTTCGACGTAAGCAGGAAGGGTCATCGGAGGGTGGCCCTTCTTTGGTTTTTCGACCCCTCAAGAGCATGGCTGGTCGCGGAAGGCACGGAAGCTCACCGAGTACGCGGAAGGGGTCGTGGCCCTCGTCGCCCAGGCCCTTTTCTGGGCTTTCCGCGGGTCTTCCGAGCCTTCCGTGACCAGCGCCTGCTAAGCCAGGGACTGCGCCGCTTCGCTGGCCAGGCGATCCACCCGCTCGTTCTCCGTGTGCCCCGCATGCCCCTTCACCCAGCGGGCCTCCACGTGATGGCGCACCAGCTGTGCGTCCAGGGCCTGCCAAAGATCCGCGTTCAGCACGGACTTCCCGTCCGCTTTCTTCCAGCCCCGCCGCTTCCAGTCCTTCAGCCAGGTCGTGATGCCCTTCACCACGTACTGGCTGTCACTTTGCAGCAGCACCTGGCAGGACTTCGTGAGCGCTTCCAGCCCGCGGATGGCGGCCATCAGCTCCATGCGGTTGTTGGTGGTATCCGCCTCGGGTCCCGAGCCTTCCTTTTCCTGGATGCCCGTGGCGAGGTGGACCCGGAGCAGGTAGCCCCAGCCACCGGGGCCGGGGTTACCAAGACACGCGCCATCACAAAAAAGTTCGATCTTCATCCC
>JANYAS010000064.1 GCA_025361205.1 Holophagaceae bacterium | reverse complement strand
GTGCGGCCAGGCAGACCAGGCCCGCGGCCAGATGCACCAGAAGCCTCAGGGTCCGTTCAGAAATAAGCTTGACGATTGCTGGGGCCAGCCGCGTGCCCGACTGCGTTGAGTGGCTCGAAGGATGAACCACATCCTCCTTCGCCACTCGCCTTGTCGGATCACGCGGCTGACCTCCAGCAATCGTCAAGTTTATTTCTGAACGGACCCTCAGGGGCGCAGGATCAGGCTGAGGGTCCCCACGGTACGCCCCTTCATCATGCCGTCCAAGGGGCGGTGCAGGCCTAGGGTGAGGGAAAGGTTTCCCACGAGCCGGCGCAGCACGTCCAGGGGCAGGCCAAGGTTTCCGCTGTCGAGTTCGAGCCCTGCCACGCGCTGGGCCGAGGGTCGGGGGGCGTCGTCCTGCCAGACGGCCGTGTGTTCCACATAGGCCTGGAGGAGGCCGAGTCGAACCTCGCCCCGGAGCCGCTGCAGGTGGTTCCCCAGGGCCGAATAGGCGGGCAGGGCCGCCTGGATCACCCGGTTCCCGTCGAGGGCGGCGGGCAGCAGGGAGGTGGCCACGCCGCCCAAATGGAAGCGGTCCAGGGCCGTGGGCTCCCCGGAAATTCGACCATTTTCGAGGCGCACCTTGAGGGGCACCCAGGGGTTGATCCAGCCAACCGTGAAGGCCACCCGCGCCAGGTTCCAAGCGTGTCCATCCGTGCGGCCCGCCTGCTCCCGGGCCGCCAGGGACGCCCCCAGGCCCTGCCCGTCCCAGCTCCAGAAGTTGCCCAGGGAACCCTCGATTCCCCCTAGCGAGCGGCTGAGGGGCGATGCAGTGGCAGGAGTGACGTGCTCAAAGGCAACGTAAGGGCGGAGGTGGACCCGGGGCCGCCCCAGATCGGCTTCCTCGAAGGCCAGTTCGATCCCTCGGCGTTGGCGATCGACGCCCGTCACCGGAAGGAAAAGCTGACTGGACGGGCGTTCCAGGAGGGCAAAGGCCTGGAGGGAGGGCGCCCACCGCCAGCCGCGCCAGGCCGCGCCAGCCATGGCGCCCCGGGGGCCGGCCCCATCGCCAAGGCCCGCCAGCACCTGCCAGTTCAAGCGAGCAAGGATATCGTTGCCCCCCGCCCCAAGCTGAAGGCTTTTGCCGGAAGGGGTGGCGCTGGTGCCCGTGAGGGCGAAGGTCTGATGGCTTTCCCCCACGCGGTAGGGATGGGGTTCCACGGAGACCGGGACCGGAAGGGGGCTGGGCTCGTCGGCCTTGGGCAGGGCGATGTCCCGCACCAGGGGCTCGGGGTCCTGAGGCATTGCTTTCGCTTCCAGGGGCGGGAGGCTGGTGTCAAGTCGGCGAATCTGCAGGCCGGAGGCGCTGAGCTGGGTGTAGTAGATCCACTTCCCGTCCGGGGTGGCGGTGGGATTCCAGGCGGCGGCGAGGGTGCGCGTGAGGGGTCTCCCCTGGCCGTCCACCAGGTTCCAGATGCCATCCACTTCCTTCCAGGTCGGTGAGTCCGGTTTCGAGGGGGTCGGAGCCACGGCGGCCGAGGCGCTGGGCCGGCCGAGGGTCCATTGGCGCGGTTGCGGCTTCAGGACACCCTCCTGGTCAGGAAGCCGCAGCTGGAAGGCCACGGTCTCCGAAGAGGTCCACACCGGCTTCCAGGGGAGGGCGCCGTGGACGGGACCCAGGCGGAAATTGGGCGGTCGGATGAGGATGGCGGCATGGTCGGCGGGTTCATCCTTATCCTGGGTCGGAGGTGTGAGCGCCGCCGTCTTCAGGTCCCACACGTAGAGGCCGGGCTTCCTCGGATCCAGCACCCGGGCCAAGAGCTTCGAACCATCGGGGCTCAGGGCCAGATCCGTGGCCCATCCCTTCAACTGGGTGACAGCCTCGCCCTCCCGCAGACCCTGGGCCTTGGTGCGGCGCTCCAACTCGAGCGCTGTGTGGGTGAGCTCGGCACAGAAGCGCTGGTAGCCGTCCTTGGGGCTGAAACCGAAGGTGGCCGCGAAGGCGGGCTCGAAGTCGCGCTTGCCCGCCAGGCGGGTCCAGAGGGCCTGAAAGATCTTGGGGTCTGCTGACTTGGTCTCCAGCCACTCCAGGAAGGCGCTGCCACCCAGGTAGGCCATGCTGCCGCCCAGGAACCCACTATTGCCACTCAGGGCCTCGTAGGTCGCCAGCTTCCCCTCCAGGGCCCACTGGCGCAGGACGGCCGCGCGGAGGGCGCTGTGGGGGCGACCGCTGCCCGTGAGCCTGCCCTCAATCAGCGTGGCGTAGCCCTCGATGACCCACCGGGGCGACTTCCGGGTAACGGGTCCCAGGATCTCGGTCCAGCGCTGCCAGGGGTTGGGCCTCCGGTCCGGGCGCAACAGGTGGTGCATGTGACCCAACTCGTGGGCGATGAGCAAGTCGGCCCAGCCACGGTGGTGGCCGATGGGGGAATCCGGCTCCGGCTCCGTCTTCCAGAGCACCACGTGGGGGCGCTGGAGGAGCGGGAGGGCCATGCCGTTGGCCTCCATCACGGGATCCAGAATGAGGATGTCGATGGGTTTTTCGTAGGCGAATCCCACGAGCCCCAGGTAATGAGCGTGAAGGCCCTCCACCCGGCCCGCTACTTCACGGCCGAAGGCCACGAAGGCCCCCGGGCAGTGGATGCGGTAGTGGGCCGTGCTGAAGGTGATCCAGGCGGCATCGGGGGCCTGGGTGCGGGGGGCCGCTTGCAGGCCCGGGGCCTGGATGAGGGCCGGAAGCAGGGTGAGGACAGGGAGGAGGAATCGAGGGGCCATGGCACCAGTGTGCCCAGGCGTGACGGGGATCACTATTTGAGACGTTGTCGCAAAACGTCCTTGTTTTGGAGGTCGATTGAATTGAGACTAGGTCTCGCCATGATGATTTCCTACCTACCCTTCCTTCTCCCCGCCCTGCTGGCCGGCCCCTTCCCGGCCGCCCAGCAGGAGCGCGCGGTGCTGGCCATGGGCACGGAGCTCCGGATCCACTTCGAAGGCGGGGCGGCCACCCGGGGCTCGGAGACGGCCCTGGCGGAATGTGCCCGCATCGAGGCGGCGTGCTCGACCTGGAATCCCCAGTCGGCCTGGAGCCGCCTGAACGGGGCCCAGGGCCGCGCCATGGTCCTGGAGCGGGAATGGATCACCCTCCTGGGCCGGATGAAGGCCTGGAACCTCAGGACGGACGGCGCCTTCGATCCCGCCCTCATGGCCCTGATGAGGGCCTGGGGCGTGCGGGAAGCGGGAAAGGTCCCCTCGCCAGAGTCCCTGGCCGAGGCCCGGAAGGCCGCCGGGGCGAACCTGTTGGAATTGGATGAGACCAAGAGCACGGCCCGCCTGAAGGACCCCCGGGGGGGGGTGGAGGAGGGCGGCTTCCTCAAGGGCTACGCCCTGGACCGTATGCGGAAGGTCTCGGGCCTCCCTTCCGGATGGCTGGACTTCGGGGGCCAGATCCTTGCCTGGGGCGCGCCTCGTGCCGTCTCCATTGCCGATCCCATGGATCGCCAGCGTCCGCGACTGAACCTCACACTGCGCAATGCTTCCCTTTCGTGCAGCGGCACCTCCGAACGGGGACGACATATCCTGGATCCCCGCAGCGGTAGGCCCTGCGAGGCCTGGGGCGCCACGGCTGTGGTGGCGACCGATGCCTTGACGGCAGACATCCTTTCCACCGCCCTCTACGTCCTGGGCCCCGACGCGGGCTTGGTCTGGGCCCAACGCCACGGCGTGGCTGCGGCCTTCCTTCTCAACGACGGCGAGATCCGCCTCAGCCCAGCCTTTCGAACCCTGCACCCCGTGCACATCAAGGAGCACCTATGAAGTCCTTTCTCACGCCCCTGGCCCTGGCCCTTCTCACCTTGCCCGCCCTCTCCCTCCCATTGGCGGCCCAGGCTCAGGCACCGGCCCCTGACACGGAGAAGCGCGTGGCCGATCTGGAGCGGAAGCTCGAGTTCCTCAGCCGCGAACTGGAGGCCCAGAAGACGGGCTCCGCCTCGCCAGCCGCCCAAGAGGAAGGCCAGCACGGACTGGCCCCGGCGGCCTCGAAGGTCTACGGCTCTAAGGGCGGCCTCAGCATCGGCGGCTACGGCGAGCTGACCTACGAGAACTACGAGCAGCGGCTGCAGGACGGCACCCGCGCGCCCAAGGCCCCGGTGGCCGACACCCTGCGGCTGATCGTCTACACGGGCTACAAGTTCACCGACCGCATCCTGTTCAACGCCGAGCTGGAGTTCGAGCACGGCGGCTATTCCGACGAACACACCCAGGGCGAAGTAAAGGTGGAGTTCGCCTACTTCGACTTCCTCTTCAACAAGGCCTTCAACCTGCGGGCGGGCAAGGTGCTCATGCCCCTCGGCTTCGTGAACGAGATCCACGAACCCCCCACGGTTCTGAGCGTGAAGCGCCCCTTCACCGAGAATTACATCATCCCCACCACCTGGAGCGAGATGGGCGTGGGCGCCCACGGCGAATTCGGGCCGGGCTTCAGCTACCGCACCTACGTGAGCACGGGCCTCCAGGCCACCAGCCGGGGCGAAGGCCTGACCGAAGGGTTTAGTGCGGAAGGCATCAAGGGCGGCCGCCAGGATGGCAAGGAGGCCCACGCCCGCAGCCTGGCCTTCTCGGGGCGCCTGGACTGGTCCCCCATGCCCGGCACCACCTTGGGCATCGGCCACTTCACGGGCAACAGCGGCACCAACACCGAAACGGGCGAAGGCGAGACCCTTCGCACAGCCGTGACCGAACTGCACGCGGAGTACCGGGCCCATGGCCTCCACCTGCGGGGGCTCTTCGCCGGCTTCACCAACAGCCGGGGCGGCGTGGCTGCCCTGCCTGTAGGCGACGAGGCGCGAAAGGTGGGCACCAAGGCCACGGGCGGCTACCTGGAGGCCGGCTACGACGTGTTCAACGGCCGCTTCGGCAAGCAGGCCCTCATCCCCTTCATCCGCCTGGAGCGCCTCAACACGCAAAAGGAGGTGGCCCTTGGCGAGCTGGCCGATCCCGCCAACGACCGCAGGGTCACCACCCTGGGCCTCAGTTACAAGCCCATCCCCCAGGTGGCCGTGAAGGCCGACTACATGAAGGTGCAGAACGAGGCCACGACCGGCCGCAACCAGGTCAACCTGGCCCTTGGCTATTACTTCTGATACCGGGATGAAAGGCTGAGTATGAATTTGAGCTGGACCCTGAGCCTGCTGCTTCTCGCGCCCGCCTTCCTGGCGGGCGCGGGCCTGCCCACCAGCACCGAGGCCCTGGCCCTGGCCTTTCCCGGGGCCCAGTGCCAGCGGAAGGAGCACTTCCTCACGGAGGTCCAGGCCAAGCGGGTGCGGGAACTGTCCGGTGTGGAGCTGCCGGGGCTGTGGATCGTGGCCTACGAGGCCGTGAAGGAGGGCAGGGTGATGGGAGTGGGGCTCTTTGATACCCACCTGGTGCGCACCCTCAATGAAACGGCCCTGGTGGCGCTCTCCCCCGAAGGGCGCATCCTCCGGGTGGAGGTGGTGGCCTTCCGGGAACCCACGGAATACATGGCCAAGCCCCCCTGGGTGGCCCAACTCCAGGGGAAGGCCCTGGACAACGATATGAAGCTGGGCCGGGCCATCCGCCCCCTGTCGGGCGCCACCCTCACGGCCCACGCCCTCACGGACGCGGCCCGCCGCTGCCTGGCCCTGCATCAGGTGCTCTACCGGGAGGCGAAATGAGCCCCCTCGATCGATGGAGCCTCCACCTGGCTGCCCTCATCACCGCGGCCACGGGCCTTGCGGACGGCCTGCTGCGCTGGTTTGGCCAAAGGATGGGCGAGTTCGGGCCCGAACCGAACGCCTGGCTGCCCCTTGCCCAGCACCTGCACGTGCTGGCCTCACCCCTTCTGGTATTCACCCTCGGCATGATGGTGCGGGGCCACCTGCGGGCCCGCCTGCGCCAGGGCCCCCAAGGGCGCCGCAGCGGTCTGGGGGTGGCCTTTCTCATCGTCCCCATGGTCTTCGGGGGCTACGCCATGCAGGTGGTCACCAGCCCCGCCGCGCGCACGGCCTTCGCCTGGGCCCATGGCCTCGGCGCCGGACTGTTCCTCCTGGCCTACCTGGGCCACCTCTTCATCCCCCACACCCAAGCCAGCGAAGGGGAGCGGTCCGGGCCCCGGGTGTCATGGCCGCCGGTTGAAGTCCTGGGAAGGACGGTTTTGCCACAGATGAACACGGATGAACACCGATAAATAGAGATCTTGATCCGTGTTCATCCGTGGCTGAAAAAACAGTGGTGTTCATCCATGCCGCCCGATGACAACCCGTCTGTCTGGGAAGGAACTAGACTGAACGGGTGACCAAAATCCGAATCCTTGCCGACCATGTGGCGAACCAGATCGCCGCGGGCGAAGTGGTCGAGCGACCGTCCTCAGTCCTGAAGGAGCTGGCGGAAAACGCCCTGGACGCCGGGGCGCGACGCATCGAGGTGGCCTGGGAAGACGGCGGCAAGCGGCTGCTGGAAGTGGCGGACAACGGGGCGGGCATGGCCCGCGACGACCTGTATCTGGCCCTGGAGCGCCACGCCACCAGCAAGGTGCGCACGGCGGAGGATCTGGGGCACCTGGCCACGTTTGGTTTCCGCGGCGAGGCCCTGCCCAGCATCGCCAGCGTGAGCCGCTTCGACCTCGCCAGCGCGGAAGTCGAGGGCGCGGGCCATCGCCTGCGCTGCGAATTCGGCATCATCAAGGAGGTCGTCCCCGCCCCCCGCAGCCGGGGCACCACGGTGACCGTGCGCGACCTCTTCGCGCAGCTCCCGGCCCGGCGCCGCTTCCTGAAATCTACGGACACCGAACACGCCCAACTTTGGGGCGTCATGGCGCGGCTGGCCCTGAGTTCCCCCGGCGTCCATTGGACCATCCGCCCGGACCGGGGTGCCCCCCTGATCCTGCCGCCGGTGGCGGGCGCGGGGGAACGTCTGGCGCCCCTGCTGGGCGACAAGCTGAGTCGCCTGGTGCCCTTTGTGAATGGGGAGCTGCCCTGGCGTCTGCGGGGCTTCGTGTCGCCGCCGGACCTGAGCTTCCGGGACCGCAACCACCTCTACCTCTTCGTGAATGGGCGGGGGGTGCGGGACCGGCTGCTGTTGGCGGCGCTCTCTGAAGCCTGGTCCGGCACCTTTGCGAAGGGCTCGTACCCGGCGGCGGTACTCTTCCTGGAACTGCCGCCCGAAGCCGTGGATGTGAACGTGCACCCCACCAAGGCCGAGGTGCGTTTCCGCGAACCCCAGCGCATCTACGCCTGGGTGCGAAGCGCAGCGGAGGAAGCCTGGGCCCAGCTGCGGGGGGGCCTGGCCTCGGTGCTGGAGCTGCCGCCCCAGCCCACGGACGCCGAGTTCGAGCTGGATCCCTCGCGCCGCGCCGCGTCCCAGCATCCCCGGCTCTGGTCCGATCATTCGGGCGGGGCCCTGGGCGCCTACCAGGCCCTCGCCGATACCTTTGTCACCCGGCCCATGGAGACGACCTACGCCTACGAACCGATGCCATCGGGGGTGGCGGAGGGCGGGAACCTCGATCCGTCCATCCACTACCTGGGAACCTTCGAGCAGACCTACCTGCTGGCGGAAATCGTCGGCGAGAGCGGGCCGGAACTCTGGATCGTGGACCAGCATGTGGCCCACGAACGGGTGCTCTTCGAACGGCTCTTCCTGCGCCGCCACGCGCCCGCCATCCAGCCCCTGATGCCGCCCCAGGTGGTATCCCTGGGCCCGGAGGCCCTGGCCCGGCTGACGCCTTTCCTGACGGAGCTGGAGGCCGCCGGCGTGGAGGCTGAGCCCTTCGGCGACGATGCCCTGGTGGTGCGAGGGCTGCCGGATTTCCTGGCGGACCGCGATCCCCAGACCCTGCTGGAGGACCTGCTGGCCCGCTTGGAACGGGAAGGTCGCGTGGACCTGGACACCTTCCGTCGCGACCTGAACGCCGAGCTGGCTTGCCGCGCCGCCATCAAGAAGCACCATGCCTTGCCGCCGGACCTGGCCCTCCGGTTGATCCAGGACCTTGTGGCCTGTGAGACCCCCAACACCTGCCCCCACGGGCGACCCATCCTGAAGAAGCTCACCCTCGCCGATCTGGAACGCAGCTTTGGGCGGCGGGCCTGAGCCCACTCCGGCGCTTCGCGCTACGAGTTTTCCGGCCGACGCTCCCGTTCCGCCACCAGGTCCACGCCCAGGCGCTTGGCGGTGGCATAGAGGGCGGGGCGGGCCAGGCCAAGGGTCTGGGCGGCTTCCGCAGCCCTGAACCCGCAGGCCCGAAGCGTATCCAGCAGGAGGCGGTGCTGGAAGGCGTGAGTGGCGTCCTCCCAGGTGCGAGAACGGAGCATCGGCGCCTCCAGCTCGGGGAAGTGGCGGGGTTTCAGGATGCCGTCCTCGCAGCGCAGGATGGCCCGTTCGAGCCCATGGAGCAACTCCCGGACGTTGCCCAGCCAGGGCAGCCGGCCCAAGGCCTGGGGCAGGCCCGGGGCCAGGGCGGGAATGGGTTTCTTTGCGGACTGCGCGGCGCGGATCGCAAGGCGTGGAATGAGAAAAGGAAACTCGTGGCGGCGTTCCGAGAGTGCAGGCAACTGCAGCACCGCGCCCTGGAGCCGGAACAGCAAGTCGCGGCGAAATAAACCCGCGGTGGCCAACTCCTCGAGGGACCGGTGGGTGGCGGCGGCAAAGCGCACGTCCACCTTGACGGAGTGGTCCGAGCCCACCCGACGGATTTCGCGTTCCTGGAGCACCCGCAGCAGCAGGGATTGAAGGCGGGGGGACAGGTCCGCCACTTCGTCCAGGAACAGGGTGCCGCCACTGGCGGACTCGATGGCGCCGCGGCGGTCCCGGTCCGCCCCCGTGAAGGCGCCTTTCATGTGCCCGAACAATTCCGATTCCAGCAGCCCTTCCGCGAAGGCCGAGCAGTTCACGGGGACCAGAAGGCCCGGACGGCCGGACCTTTGGTGCAGCTCCCCCGCGACCAGTTCCTTGCCGCTGCCGGTGGGGCCCAGGATGAGGACCGGCAGGTCGGAGGGGGCCACCCGCGCCAGCTCGCGCAGCAGCGAGGCCATGGGTTCGCTGCCATCGGTGAGCAGGAGTCCGGGCTCGACGAGGGATTCGGCGGGCCGCCGGGCGCGGAGCTGAGCGAGCCAAGGCGCGATCAATAGGGGTTCCAGGGGCGGCGTGGGCACCGCGTCGACGGGCTGGGCCAGCAGCACCGCACCCACGGGGCAGCCCTCCCAGACCAGCGGGAGCCCTCGCCAAACCCAGGCCCCGTGCGTGAAGGGCGCGAGGGCACCGGCCTTCGCCACGCGGCTGAGGGTTCCTTCCGGCGGGGCCTCGCCGGCGCCCATGGTTCGGAGCCGACCCTCCTCTTCCCAGGCGATCCAGGTGGGGGTCGCGCGCTGGGCCAGCCATGCCTGGAAGAGCACCGTGGGGGCCTGATCGGGCTCCGCAAGGGGCGAGGGCCACAGGAGGGCCAGGCGCCGCTGGTGCCGAGGCGAGTCGGCGCGATCCGCAATGACCTGGAGGGCGAGCAGGAACCCGGCGGTGCGCTGCTCCGACACCCGCTCCACCACCTGCAGCCCCAGTTCCAGGCGCATGATCTGGGTCGGACAAGCCTGCCACGCTGACCAGAAGGCCCCGGGATCGCCGGGGCCGCGAAAGAGCCGGTGGGCCTCCCAGCAGAGCCGAGTCTCGGGGTCGGCTTCCGGCGGAGGCGCCTCGGTGAGGGGGGTCAGGGCGGCCTTCAGGAACTGGGTGTAGGGATGGTCGCCCGCCTTCGCGAGGCCCTCCCGCACCAGGTCCCAGCGCTCGCGGTCCGCCCCGTGGCTGGCCAAGAGGCCCCAGCCGGCGCCGAAGGTGGGATGGGCCTCCACCAGTCTCCGGATCCGGGCGAGGGCCGCATCGGGTTCCAGGTGCACCTCGGCCAGTTGGGCCTCCTCCATGTCCCTCCAAGGCTGAGGCAGGGGGCCGCGAAGGGCCGCCCAGCGAGCATGGGCGGGCAGATCCGCCCATTGGAGGGCCATGACCGCGGCGTTCGAAGCCGCCCGTCCCGCCCAGCCGGGGGCGCCCAGGCGCGTGAAGTGCGCATGGGCCAGGGTGAAGGCGCGGAGGGCCCCCTCGCGATTGCAGGACCCGCTGGCGAGTTGACCCTGGGCCATCCAATGGAAGGGATCCGCACAGGGGTGGGCGGGCGTTCCCCAGGCGGGATAGGTGAGGGTGGGCTCCGCGGCTTCGCCCCCCCAGCGCATCCGCAGCCGGTCCCAGGTGGGGTGGCCCGATTCGGGCGGGGGCTCCGGGCGATGCAGATCCTCCTGGAGATCGGCGGCCAGGGAGGAGGCCCAGCCAGAGGGATGGTCAGCGGGCATCCGCAAGTTCAGGACCTCAGCCAGGGCTGCCTCGGGCGGGTCGCCCGCCCCCAGACTCCGGGGCACCAGGGGGGTGAGGCCATGGGCCGAGGCGGCGGCTCCCCGGGTCCAGGCCCGGACCCCCGGAGCCATCATCCAGGCGCCTCCGGGCAATTCGTGGAGCCAGGGGGAGGCGCGATGGGGTTCCAGCTCCCCGGGCAGGGCGGCCATCACCAGGGCTTCCCCGTGGCGTTGGATGGCGGGCCAGGGGAGCCCGGGATCCAGGGTCCCCTCCGGAAGCAACCGGCCGTCCACATCTTGGCCCTTCAGAAGGGTTTCCCACCAGCCCTGCGGCAGGGTGCGCCACTCCGAAGGCAGCAGCTCCAGGAAGGGCGGCAGCCGAAGGGTGCGGCCGTCCTCCACGGCGCCCAGCACCGCCAGCCACCTGAGGCGCTGGGGCCGGTCCAGGAGCACGGAGCCCGCGGCCATCCAGGGCGTCCCGTCTCCCTCCAGGAGCGCCTCCCAGGCCCAGGCCAGCAGTTCATCCTCCCGGGCGCCGCGCTGCCCAGCGGGTACTCCTGGGCTGCCGTGCCGCAACCGGGCCACCCAGGTCAGGTCGGGGCGGGGCTCGAAGACCGTGGGTAGCTTCAGCACGCGGGGGCCCAGCGGCCGTCGAGCCTCCTGCTCCAGCCGGGGCCAGCGTCCTTCGCGGCCCCCCAGGAGCCAGGCCTGGGCGATGGCGGCCAAGGCCCAGGAGGCATCCCCCCAGCGGCGGCCACGGTCCAGTCCCCAGGGGGCCTGCCAGTCCCCCAGCCAGGCCGCCCTTAGGGCCCGTGGCGGAAGATCCGTCGCCTTGATCGCCATTCCGTTGCGACCCCTAATGCCGCTCTCCTCATGTCCAAGAGGGGTCGTTTCCTGACGACGGCTCAGCATCCCAGCATCCCCCGCCAGAGATCCCAGAAGTCCGGAAAGGTCTTGGCCACGCAGTGGGGATCCTGGACCTGGCCGCCCCACCGGAGACCACCCACGGCGGTGGCAAAGGCCATGCGGTGGTCGTTCCGGGGGTCGAAGGGCACCCGGGCGCTGGAGGGGATTCCGGGAAGGATGCGGAGGGTGTGATTCTCGAGCACTTCAACCCGGCCTCCCAGCCAGCGCACCAGCTCCGCGGAGGCGTCCAGGCGGTCGCACTCCTTGAGGGGCAGGGTGTGGAGACCGCGCAGCTCGGAGGGGCCGGGGGCCACGGCCGCCAGGGCCGCGAGCACGGGGCCCAGGTCGGGGCAGTCCGTCAGATCGGCGTCCAGTCCCCGTTGCAGGGGGCCGGACACTTCCAGGACTTGGGGCTCGACCCAAGTGGCATGGCAGCCGGCGGTCTCGAGAATGGCCACCATGGCCCGGTCGCCTTGGGCGTCCGCCGGATCCAGGGGGCCCACGCGGAGGGTCCGGCCAGTGGCCGCGGCGGCGGCGAGAAAGGCCGCGGCACCGCTCCAGTCCCCCGGCAGGTCCAGATTCCGGGCGGCAAGGGCGCCGCCGGGAATCCGCCACCGCCCGGGTTCCAGTTCCGCTTGGCAGCCGAAACGCCGCAGCCATTGGGTTGTAAGGCCCAGGTAGCTGGGGCTGGCCGCCTCGGTCCAGGCGAGCCGGCTGGGTTCTGGCAAGGCCGCGGCGGCTAGGGCGAGCCCAGATAGGAACTGGCTGCTGAGGCGGGCGTCCACGCGGAGGTCCAGCCGCAGGGGCGGCGCCGGCGCCGGATGGAGCCAGGCGCCCGTGGCGTTCGAGCCCGTCCCAAAACCCCCGTGCGCCGCGCTGGGAGCGCCGGGGGGTGTCCCGCCAGAAAGGCGAGATGAACATAGTGGGTCTACGTGATTCGAGCCTGACGGAGCGGGATGCCCCCCGCCGCCCCAGCCCAAGGGTTCCCGACTC
>JANYAS010000041.1 GCA_025361205.1 Holophagaceae bacterium | reverse complement strand
GGCTGGCGCCTGGGCTATCTTATCGGGGCCCCTGCGCTGGTCGGAAAGATGGCCGCTCTGCAGCTGCCCTATTCGATTTCGTCCGCCAGTCTCGAGGCGCTGGATGTAGCCCTGGATTTCGCCGGGGAATTCGATGCGGAGATCCGCGGCATCGTCCGGCGCCGGGAGCGTTTACGTGACCATCTGGGCCCGTACGGCGCAGCGCCCAGCTCCGCGAACTACCTCTATGTGGCCCCCGATCCCGCACCCGTGCTTGCTGAGGCGGACCTGATGGTGCGGGCCTTCCCCGGCGCGGGCGTGGCTCGGGTATCCATCGGGACCGAGGAGGAGGTGCGACGCACCTCGGAAGCGCTGGGGGATCGCCTGCCCGCGGAACCCTTGAGGATTCCGCGTCGGTGCTTGCTGGTGCTGGACGTGGACGGAGTCATGATCGACGCCGACCGCAGCTTCGCGGAAGCCGTGAGTCGCGCCCTGAAGGAACTGGCCCCCCAACAGGCCTGGGACGACAGTGATTTCCTCGCCTTCAAGCGGGTCGGCGGCTTCAACAATGATTTCCGACTTGCGGCAGGGGCCTTGGCCCTGGCGGAGCGCGGCGAGATGGACCGGCTCCGGAAGGCCGAGGGCATCGGCTTTCCGGACCTGGAAGCTCGTATCCAGGCCCTGGAACCCCGCTGCCAGGAGGTAGTGCAGCGGCACTACGCGATGACCAAGGCGCTGGAGATGCCTTTGATCAGCCTGCCGGAATTGCAGGAACTGGGCGTCGAGGTGGTGGTCTTCACCGGTCGACCACCGGAGGAATGGGATATGGCAGTGACAGTGCTGGGTTTCGCACTACCCGCCAGCACGGATTCTGCCCCGCATTTGCGCAAGCCAAGGCCCGACGGGCTGCTGCAACTGGCGGATGCCTACCGCGCCCAGGAAGTCCTCTTTGTGGGGGACACGCGGGACGACGCTGCTTGTTTAAGTGCAGCGCGGCTCCTGCGGCCGGATATCCAGTGGTCCTTCGCGGCCGTAGGCCCCGATCGTGAGCGCATCGGCGGCGAACTGCTCGGGGAATCGTTGCGCGCGCTGCTCCCCGAAATCAAGCGGAGGCTGTCATGAGGAAGGCCACTATCCAGCGCCGGACGAACGAGACGGACATCCAGCTGGAACTCTCCCTGGATGGAGGCGCCACAGCCATTTCCACTGGCCTAGGCTTCTTCGATCACATGCTCCACCAGATCGCGAAACACGGCGGTTTCGGCCTGACGATCGAGGCCAAGGGTGACCTCCAGGTGGACAGCCACCACCTGGTGGAGGATGTGGGATTGTGTCTGGGCGATGCCCTGCGGGAAGCCTTGGGTGATCGCCGGGGCATCGCGCGGTTCGGTGAGGCCCATGTGCCCCTGGACGAAGCCCTTGCCCGGGTGGTGGTGGATCTCTCGGGCAGACCCCACTGTGTCATCAATGCGGACTTGCCCCTGATGGTGCTTGGGGACGGCTTCCAGACCGAGATGGTGCGGGAGTTCTTCATCGCCTTCTCCACGCGGGGAGCCCTGAACCTGCATGCCTCTGTGCTCTACGGCAGCAACGTGCACCACCGCATCGAGGCCCTCTTCAAGGCTCTGGCCCGCGCCCTGAGGCAAGCGGTTCGCATGGTGGGCGATGAGCTTGCCTCGACCAAGGGAACCTTGACGAACTAGGAGACCCAATGATCACGCTCATCGATTACGGTGCAGGCAATCTCCATTCTCTGGAAGGGGCCCTGGACCGTCTTGGCTTGCCGCACCTGCGGGCGGAGCGGCCCGACGAGGCCGCGCAGAACGGCGTGCTGGTGCTGCCTGGCGTGGGCCACTTCCACGCGGCCCAGGAAGCCTTGAAAGCCAGAGGCTGGTGGCGAGAGATACCGCAGCTGGTGGCGGATGGGCGACCCTTGCTCGGCATCTGTCTTGGCCTCCAGCTCCTGGCCGAGGGCAGCGAGGAAAGTCCAAAGGATACCGGGCTGGGACTACTGCCGGGCATCTCCCGGCGGCTGGGGCCCGGGGTGAAGGTGCCCCTCATGGGCTGGGCCCAGGTGCAGCAGCAGGCGCCGCACCCGGCATTGCCCGATCCCAAGGGTGGCTGGCTCTACTTCGTCCACAGTTACGCGCTGGAACCCCGTGAGGAGACCGTCTACACGGCGTTCCATGGGCGCGCGTTCTCCGCCGTGAAGGCGCGGGGGCGCGTGCTTGGCTTCCAGCCTCATCCGGAAAAATCTGGTCCTTTCGGGCTCGTCCTGCTGCAGAAGGCGCTCGGCTGGATGGGGGAAACCTCTCAGGGTGTCGGGGGGCAGCCATGCAATTGATCCCTTCCATGGATCTCCTGGGCGGTTGCATCGTCCGCTTGCGGCACGGCGATCGGCGCTGGGCCACCTACTACGACTGGACTGCGGAGGCCTGGATCGAGCGACTCGTGGCGGCCGGTGCCCGGCGCATCCACCTCGTGGATCTGGACGGGGCCTTCGGTGAAGCCCTGCAACCCGTGTTCCGGGCCTTCCCGAAGCGTTGGTCAAGCGTCCACTTCCAGACCGGCGGCGGCCTGCGCAGCCGCGAAGCAGTGCAGGGTGCCTTGGATCTGGGCTTTGACGCGGTGGTGGGAACCCTGGCGGTGGAGAATCCGCAGGCGCTCGCTGGGCTGCCCTGTGAGCGCATCGTACTGGCCTTGGATATCAAGGGCGGAGACATCGTCACGCGCGGCTGGGAAGCCACTGCCACGCGCAGCACCGAGGACATCTGCCAAGCCTTGCGCGGCCTGGGCTTTGCTCGGGCACTGGTCACGGATGTAAGCCGCGATGGGACCATGGAAGGCCCAGGGACGGTCGCGATCGCGAAGGTGGCTGGGCTCGGTTTCCGGGTGCAGGCCTCCGGCGGGCTGCGGGACCTGAAGGATCTGGCAGCCTTGAAAAGCATTCCTGGCGTCGTGGGGGCCATCTCGGGCAAGGCTCTGCTGGATGGCGCTCTCTCGCTGGAAAACCCCGAGGTGCGTGCCGCGATGGCAGCTGCAGAAGGAGGTGTTTGATGGCCGCCAAGCGAGTCATTCCCTGTCTGGATGTGAAGGACGGCCGGGTGGTGAAGGGGGTGAAATTCCAGAACCTCCGCGATATGGGCCATCCCGCAGAACTGGCTTGCCGTTACGATCTCGAGGGGGCCGACGAGGTGGTGTTCCTGGATATCAGCGCCACCGATGAGAACCGCGGCACCCAGG
>JANYAS010000033.1 GCA_025361205.1 Holophagaceae bacterium | reverse complement strand
ACAGTCAGCCTGGGTGAGCTTGCGCGGCAGCTTCTGGAGGAACACCTGCAACTCAGAGGAATTCCATGAGGCGATCTGGTGGGCGCTGGGGCGGCCGCCATCCGCCCAGCTCTCGGCCAACAGCGTGCAGTTGGATACGCTCACCGCACTGGCGGAAAGCTGGGGGGGCGGCGGACGACCCAGCGCCCCCCAGATCGCCTCATGGAATTCCTCTGAGTTGCAGGTGTTCCTCCAGAAGCTGCCGCGCAAGCTCACCCAGGCTGACTGTGCCTGGCTGGATGAGCATTTCCAACTCATGGGCCGCGGCAACCACGAGATCCTCGTGGAGTGGCTGACCCTGGCAGCGACGGCTGACTATGAGCCGGCCTTCCCGCGCATTCGAGAAGTGCTCCTGCGGGTGGGCCGCATGAAGTACCTGCGCCCCCTCTACAGCGCCCTGGGCCAGAATCCCCGCACCCGCACCCTCGCCCGCGAGATCTTCGCCGCCGCCAGCCCGGGCTACCACGGCCTGTCGCGCCGCGTCGTGCAGTCCGTCCTCGAAGCCTATCCCGCCTAGGAGCAAGCCATGTCCCAAGGATCCGAACCCCAGGAGATCAAGGGTCTGCCTGCAAATGCACGGCGGCCCCTGAATCCCGGTGAATCCTATGTGCCCCTGGTGCCCCAGGACGGCGTGCCCGAAGTGACGCCCCGGGCCATCACCATGGGCCTCATCTTTTGCGCCATCTTCAGCATGGCCGCCGCCTATCTGGCCCTGAAACTGGGCCAGGGCATCGAGGCCGCCATTCCCATCGCCATCCTGGCCGTGGGTCTCAGCCGCTTCTTTCCCCGCAAGAACACGATCCTGGAAAACGTCATCGTCCAGAGCATCGGCGCCAACAGCAGCCACGTGGTGAGCGGCGCGGCCTTCACCATTCCCGCCCTCTACATCCTGGCCCAGACCCCGGGCAGCGGTGTGCCCACGCCCACCCTCTGGCAGGTGGTGCTGGTGAGCTTCCTGGGCGGCTGCATCGGCATCCTGTTTCTCATTCCCCTGCGCCACCACTTCATGGTGGAGAACCACGGCATCTTCCCCTGGCCGGAAGCCACCGCCACGGCAGAAATTTTGGTGACGGGCGAGAAGGCCGGGAACCAAGCCCGGGAGCTGGCCATCGCCGCGGGCATCGGCGCCCTCTATGACGGCATCGTTTCGATCTTCCGCGGCATGGGCGAGTATCTCCGCCTCGATCATGTCTACGTGGGCAGCGCGCTTCGCGAGAAGTTCATGTCCTTCAACTTCCTGAACAGCGCCGCCACGCTGGGCATCGGCTACATCATCGGCCTGAAGTACTCCGCCGTGATCGCGGCCGGGTCGTTCTTCAGCATGTTCGTGCTGGTGCCCCTCTTCCACGCCATCGGCATGTACGTTCCGGTGATCGTGGCCCCAGGGACGAAGCTGATCGCCGACATGACACCGGAGCAGGTCTTCTTCTCCTACATCCGCATCGTCGGCGTGGGTGCCATCGCGGGGGCGGGCGTCATGGGCGTGCTGGCCTCCATGCCCAACATGATCCGCAGCATCGTCAGCAACCTGAAGGCCCTCAAGAATCGTGACGCTTCGGCAGAATCCCCCACGGCTCCCCGCACGGAGCGTAGCCTGAGCGGCTCCATGATCGCTGTGGGCCTCATCACCTGCACCGTGGGCACCCTGGCCTTCCTCAGCTTCGGCCTGGGCATCCAGAAGGCCCTGGTCCCTGCCCTGGTCGCCACCTCGGTGGTGATGGTGGTCTCCTTCTTCTTCGCCCCTGTGGCGGCCCGCGCCATCGCCACCATTGGCACCAACCCCATCAGCGGCATGACCATGCTCACCCTGGTCATCACGGGCGTGCTGATGCTGAAACTGAACTTCACCGGCGGCTATGGCATGTTCCTCACCATGATGGTGGGCGGCATCGTTTGCACGGCCCTGGCCGCTTCCGGCGCCTTCAGCACCGACCTGAAGATCGGGCACTGGATCGGCTCCACGCCGGCCCGGCAGATCGCCTGGAAGTTCGTGGGCACCTTCGTGGCGGCCCTCTTCACGGGCATCGCCATGTGGCTCATGGCCAAGCAGGTGAACCTGGACGGCACCATGGCCCTGGGCACCTCGCTCCCGGCCCCCCAGGCCAGCGCCATGAAGGCCATCCTGGAAGGCATCTTCGGCACCGTGTCCATGCCCCTGCGCTGGTACGCCTTCGGCCTCGGCGTCATGCTCTCCGTCGTGCTGCGCATGGTGGAGTTGCCGGCCCTGGGCTTCGCCCTGGGCATGTACCTGCCCATCGAACTGAACACGCCCCTCTTCCTGGGCGGCCTCCTGGCCCACTGGGTGAACCGGCCCAAGGCGGGCACCTCTGAAGCCGACGCCAAGGCCCGCGAAAGCCGTGGCGTGCTCATCGCCAGCGGCCTCATGGCCGGCGGCGCCATCATGGGCGTGGTGGCCAGCTTCATCAAGCTGAAGTGGACCGAGGGCTTCCCCATCCTCACCGCCCACCAGGCCGAAGGCGCCCTGGGCGAATGGCTCGGCATTACAGCCCTAGTGGCCCTCTGCCTCTACGTCGTCGTCTACAGCCGCAGGGCGCAGGCCGAAGTTAGCTAGGGCTCTCCCCATCCTTACGTCACGGCTCGGAATCGGCTTCGCCGATTCCGAGTAGGGGGGCCAGGCTTTCCCGCTCGCATCCAGGTGCCCTATACTTCACGCCGGAGCAGGACATGAACCCGGAGACCACACTCCAGCGGCTGCGTGAAGCCTTCCCTGGCCTTCGCCAGCGGTTTGCCTTGGCCCACCTCGGTGTCTTCGGCAGTGTGGCCCGGGGTACGGCGGGCCCCGATTCAGATGTGGACATTCTCGTGGAGTTCGAAGGTCCGGCCACCCTGGACGGCTTCATGGGCCTGAAAGAGGAACTGGAACAACTGCTCGGCGTCCGGGTGGATCTGGCCACTCCGCGAAGCCTGCGGCCTTCCCTGCTGGCCATGGTGAAGAAAGACCTCCGCGATGTCGCGTGAACCCAGG
>JANYAS010000003.1 GCA_025361205.1 Holophagaceae bacterium | reverse complement strand
CGCCCATGACGGGGGCCATCATGCCCACGCCGGTGCGCTTGTCCATCATGGCTTCCACTTCCTCGGGGAGGCTGATGTTCTCCACGAAGAACTTCGACAACTCCAGGCCCATGGTCTTGAACTCATCCTGGAGCTTCTGCTTCACCAGGTCCGAAATCTCGTCGTACTTGGAAGCCAGGTCCAGGGCGGGCACCTTCGCCTCGCCCAGGATGTCCGTGAACCGGCTCATGATGGTCTTGCGGAGCTGCTCGGAGATGTCAGGCACCGTGTAGACGCCGTTGGTGCCCACCAGCTGCTTGAGGAAGGTGCCGCTGTCCACCACCTTGATGGAGTAGATGCCAAAGGCCCGGATGCGCAGCATGCCGAAGTCGGCATCGCGCATCATGATCGGGTTCGAGGTGCCCCACTTCAGGTCGTTGTAGAGCTTGGTGGAGATGAAGTAGACATCGCTCTTGAAGGGGCTTTCGAAGCCGTACTTCCAGCCCTTCAAAGTGGCGAGGACCGGCAGGTTTTGGGTGGTCAGGCGGTGGGTGCCGGGCTTGAACACGTCCGCCAGCTGGCCCTCGTTGACGAACACCGCCTCCTGGCTTTCGCGCACCACCAGCTGACCGCCATTCTGGATTTCCTGGCCCCGCATGGGGAACCGCCAGGCCAGGGTGTCGGTGGAGTCATCCAGCCATTCGAGGATGTCGAGGAATTGGGCTTTGCCCCAGTCCATCAGACCCATGTGTCATTCTCCTAGTGGCATCGGCCACAGGTACGATTCTAGGCCGGACTGTCAAGCGGGGCAGGGCCTTTGATGGGAAAAACCGGTGAACGATCGGCCGGGATCGGGCAACTGCCTTCAGCGGGTTCCCTTGACCATGCGGACGGACCCTTCGGCCTTGCCCTTGGCGCCCGGTTGGTCGATGCGGGTCTTGCTGTGGACCATGTGGGTGTCGGCATCGATGAAGCAACGATATCCCCTCTCTTCATGGGGCATCCGGACGTCCACCTCCCAGCCGCCCGAGGCCCCGTTCAGGGGAATGCGCCGCGCCGAGACGGCCTTGCCGCCGGTGTCCTGCTCGGCAATGGCCTTGGCTTCCTTGGCGCTCTTGATGGAGCCGGCATGGTGCTTCCGGGGTTTGGCCGTGCCGGCGACGAGCACGATCGCGGGGACAAGCAGGGCCAAGCATAGGGGGCGCATTCGCATGGAGACTCCGAGGTGATGATTGGCATTCTAGCCCCGGCCGCTGTGGCGGGGCAACCGATCACACACAGTACAGGGCGGCGCCCCAGTGCAGGCCGGAGCCCAGGGCGGTGAACACGATGTTCATGCCGGGGCGAAGCAGGCCCTGCTGGCGGCACTCGTGGAAGAGGATGGGCAGGGTGGCCGCAGTGGTGTTGCCGTAACGCTCGATGTTGTGCGGCACTTTCTCCGGCGGTAGGCCCAGGGCCTTCTGCACGCCTTCGATGATGCGCAGGTTGGCTTGGTGGATCAGCACCAGGTCCAGGGCTTTCACGGCTAGGCCCGAGGCCTCGCACACTTCACGAATGACCTGCGGCATGAGGGTCACCGCTGACCTGAAGACATCCTTCCCTGACATGACGGGGACGGTTTCTCCGGCCCGGATCTGCTCATGGGACACGAAGGGCCGGCGTTTGAAGCTGACGCCGGGCATGGTGAGGACGCCCGCTCCGGTTCCATCCGTGTGGAGGCGGATCGTTCCCAGGCCGGATGCGCCATCCCGCGCTTCGATCACCACGGCGCCCGCCCCATCGCCGAAGAGCACAGTCCGGTCCCGGACGGTGGTGTTCTCGGCACGCTCGGCTTCTGTGATCTCCCGGTTGGACTGGCCGATGAGGGTGTCCCAGCCCAGATGCCAGGGCATGAAAGCGGTATGGACCTCGGCCCCCACCAGGAGGACCCGCTGATACCGTCCGCTTTGGATGAAGAGGTCCGCCAGCTCCAGCCCATAGAGGAAGCCGCTGCACTGCTGCCGGATATCGAAGGTGGGAATGTCCCTCAGGCCCAGAGCCGCCTGCAGGAGGGGGCCGTTGCCGGGCAGCAGAAAGTCAGGGGTCATGGTGGCGAACAGGACCACGTCGATGTCCGACGGCGCGAGCCCCGCATCGGCGATGGCCTGCCGGGAGGCGATCACCCCGAGGTCCGTAGAGCCCTGGCCGGGTTCGGCGTACCGCCGCTCTTGGATGCCGCTGCGGACCCGGATCCACTCGTCGGACGTGTCCATGATCCGGGCCAGCGCCTCGTTCGTGACGACATGCGGAGGGATGCCGATGCCGGTTCCGGTGATGACGCTGCGCATGAAGGCTCCTGAGCTTTGGGAGTGGGGCGGGTCAGGATAGCGGGAAGCCGTTTTCTGAAGCATTTGATACCGTCTGGTTATTTATATTTTGAATTCAAACGACCTACATTCAGCTGCTTAGAAAAAATAGATTTAAATCACGAATTACCAACGCCCTGCCGAAAGAGCTAGCCAGGAGGCAACATGCATAACCCTTGGGTTCCATTGCTCACCTTGAGCCTGGCCGCTACCTGCGCCACGGCACAGGAGTTCAAGTTCAGCGGTTTCGGCACCCTCGCGGCAACCCAGTCCAGCGAAAAGAAGGCCGATTTCATCTCCAATTTTGCCCAGCCCAATGGGCCGGGCTTCACGCGAAGCCCTGACTTCGGGGTAGACTCCCGTCTGGGCGGGCAGGTCGACCTAAAGATGGGCGAGCAGTTCTCGGCGGTGGTTCAGGCCGTGGCGGAGCATCGCTATGACAACCACTACCTGCCCTACCTGAACATGGCGCTTGTGAAGTGGGAGTTCTCCCCGGGCTTCTCCTTCCGGCTGGGGCGCCTCCCCTACTCGGCCTACCTCATCAGCGACTACCAGAAGGTCGGTTACGCGACCCCCTGGGTGCGGCCCCCGGTGGAGGTCTATCAGTTCAACCCACTCACTTCCGTGGATGGCGTGGACTTCGGCTGGCGCCACAGCTTTGGGGATCTGGCCCTTGCTGGCCAGTTTGCCTATGGCAAGACTACCGTCAAGCTCGCCCCGAGTGCCCTCGCGGTGGCCGCCGGTCCCAACCCGCCCGATGCAGAGTTCAAGGGTGAAGGTTTTACCTCAGTCAGCCTGGCGGCCTTCTACGGTCATTCAACCTTCCGGGCATTCCACGGCCAGATGAAGGGCACCTACAACGATGCCGGCTTCGACGGCCCTAGTGGACCCTTCACGTTCCTCCGCTACAGCGGACCGGTCCCGACCCATCTGCCGCCACCCTATCCGCCCTTTGTCCCGAACCCTGCTTACAACCCTGGCTTGGCGGATCAGTACCAGATCAAGAAGGACAAGGTGGTCTACGATAGCGTCGCCTTCCAGTACGACCCCGGCAACTGGTTCTTCATGATCGAGGAGACGAAGAAGAGCGGCGACGAGGACATGCTCCTCCATTTCACGGCGGGCTACGCCACCTTGGGCCTGCGCCTCGGGAACTGGACGCCCTACGCCACCGCAGGCTGGAAGCACACCACCTCCCCCCTAACCAGCCCCAATCCGGTTATCCAGGCCGTGCTGGCCCAGGTGGACCATGCTCAGTCCAGCGTTTCCGCAGGGCTGCGATGGGACTTCGCCACGAACCTGGCACTGAAGGCCCAGTACGATCGGGTGAAGAATGCCACCGGGTCCTTCGGGGCCCTCACCAATGCCCAACCGGGGTTCAAGACGGGTGAGAGCTACAACCTCTCGACCATCGCCCTCGAATTCGTGTTCTAGGGGAGGGAGACATGAAAACCATGACTGCACTCGCTGCCTTTACGCTCTCCCTCGGGCTGGCTCTGACCGCCCAGGCCCAGGTGGTCATCATCTCCGCCAAGAACCCCATCTCGAAGCTTACGAAGGAGCAGGTGTCCCAGATCTTCCTGGGCCAGTCCAAGACCTTCTACACGGGCGGCATGGCGGAGCCCTTCGACCTCGCAGAAGCCTCTGACCTGAGGAAGGGCTTCTACGAAAAGGTCCTCAACAAACCCCCTGCCCAGATGAAGGCCTATTGGGCAAAAATGGAGTTCTCCGGCACCGCCCATCCCCCCAAGATGCTCCCCACCAGCGCCGAGGTGGTGATGCTGGTGGCCGAGAATCCGAAGTACATCGGCTACGTGGATGCCGCCGCGGTGAATGCCTCAGTCAAGGTTGTGTTCACGCCCTAGGAACCCCCATCCTTGACAGGAGTTCGGCCTGCGCACTGGGTTGTTCCAGGCGCAGGCCGTCCTCTTTCAGGACATGAATGCGCAAGGCACCATTCAAAAATCCCAGCAGCAGCCCCTCCCGGGTCACGCGGAAGCGCCCGGGGGGACAGGGCTCGGCGCTGGGCAGGGCCCAGGCCACCTTCACGGTGCCTGACGCCGTCTCCAAAAAAGCGTTCGGCCAGGGATCCGCCACGGCGCGGATCTGGTTGAAGGCCTCCTGCACGGTCATGCCGAAATCCAACCGGGAATCTGCGGGCTTGCGACCGCCGAAGTAGGTGGAGGGGCCCAGCGTTTTCTGGTCGATGCGCTGGCTGGATCCGTCCACCAGTCCGGGGATGGCCTCGCGCACCAAGTCTCGCCCGGCGCTGGCGGCCTTGTCGGTGAGGCTCAGGGCCGTCTCGTCCCAGGCGATGGGCAGGCGGGCCTGGGCCACGATGAAGCCGTCGTCGGGCTTGGGGGTCATGGCGTGGAGGGTAA
>JANYAS010000187.1 GCA_025361205.1 Holophagaceae bacterium | reverse complement strand
TGCCCATGGCCTTCGTGCGCGGCCTCATGGGCCCCTACATGCGGCCCATCCCCGTGGGCGCCAGCGTGGCCATGATCTTCAGCCTGGTCATTGCTTTCGTCATCAGCCCCTGGGCCAGCCTCATCCTGTTCAAGAAGGAGGCCCATCTTCCGGAGACAGATGAATCGGGTCTGCATCCCGCCACGCCGGAAACGGCCTCCCCGGAGCCCCTCCACGATTGGCAGGACAAGAACCCCGAAGTGGCCCCCGACACGAAACTCTCCGCGCTCTACCGCAAGGTCATCCGGGCCCTGCTGTTCAAGCCCGCCGTCCGTTGGGGCTTCTTCGGGGGCGTGGTGGTGCTGCTTCTTGGCGCCATGTCGCTGGTGGGCTTGGGCGTGGTGAAGGTCAAAATGCTGCCCTTCGACAACAAGTCGGAGTTCATGGTTCAGCTGGACCTTCCGGCCGGCACTCCCAAGGAAGATGCGCTCGCCGTGGGCCAGGACATTGCCCGCCGGTTGCTGAAGGAACCCACGGTCAAGGACGTGCAGGTCTATGCGGGCGAACCGGCGCCCTTCACTTTCGTGGGCATGGTGCGCCACAGCTTCCTGCGTCAGGAGGCGGAGATGGTGGACGTCCAGGTGAACCTGGTGCCCAAGGGCGACCGCAAGGAGCAGAGCCACGAGATCGTGGTCCGCCTCCGTCCTGAATTGGAGAAGATCTCCAAGCCTGTCGGGGCGAGGATGAAATTGGTGGAGATCCCGCCCGGACCGCCCGTCATGGACACCATCGTGGCAGAAGTCTACGGCCCCTCCGAGGCTGAGCGCACCCGCCTTGGGGGTGAGGTGCTCCAGGCCTTCAAGAGCGTGGACGGCATCGTGGATGTGGACTCCACCCTCAACCCGACCAGCCCCAAGATCAGTCTAGTACTGGACCGGGAAAAGGCGGCGCTGCACGGCGTGGCTCCCGCCCATGTGATCCAGACGCTCTACATGGCGGGTTACGGCCACACGGCCGGGGCCTTCCATGTGTTGCGCGGCTCCAGCCAGGTGCCCGTGGTGGTGCGGCTCGCCCCCGAAAAGCGTCAGCATCTGGACCAGATCCTGCAGCTCACCGTTCCCGGCGCCCGGGGCATGGTGCCCGTCAGCGAACTGGTGACGGTCAAATTCGGGACGGAGGAACCGGTTATCTTCCACAAGAACCTGATGCCCGTGACCTACGTCTTTTCCGACCTGGCCGGGGCCATCGAAAGCCCGGTCTACGCCCTGGCGGCCCTCAACAAGAAGATCGACGCCATGAAGGGCACGGCGGGCGGCGTGGTGCCCCGCCTGGGCCTCGCCCACCCCGAGAACACCGAATCCCTGGCGCTGAAGTGGGACGGCGAGTGGCACATCACCCTCGAAGTCTTCCGGGACCTCGGCATGGCCTTCGCCGCCGTGCTGGTGCTGATCTTTGTGCTGGTGGTGGGCTGGTTCGAAAGCTTCGAGATCCCCTGGGTGATCCTGGTGCCGATCCCACTCTCGCTGATCGGCATCATCCCTGCCCACGGCCTACTGGGGGCGTTCTTCACGGCCACCAGCATGATCGGGTTCATCGCGGGAGCGGGCATCATCGTCCGCAACAGCATCATCCTGGTGGATTTCATCGAGCTGAAGCTGCGCGAAGGCATGCCGCTCGCCCTCGCTGTGGAGGAAGCCGGCGTGGTGCGGTTCCGGCCCATCCTGCTCACCGCCGCGGCCGTGATCGTGGGCTCGCTGGTGATGCTGGCGGATCCCATCTTCCAGGGCCTCGCCATCAGCCTCATGGCGGGATCGGTGGCGGCCACGCTGCTGTCCGTGCCCTCCATTCCTGTTCTGTATTACCTGGTCGCTCGTCGGGGCCGCGCCGCGGACCTCCAGCGCGAGGCCTCCACCCTTGTTGATGAATAGGAGCCATCCATGACTGTTGATCGAATTGTCCACCTCGTTGCAGGGACCTTCATCCTGCTGAGCCTTGCCCTGGCGAAGTACCACAACCCGAACTGGATCTGGTTCACGGTCTTCGTGGGTGCGAACCTCCTCCAGAGCGGCCTCACCAACTGGTGCCTGATGTCCACCATCCTGCACAAGTTGGGCGTGCCCGAGGGCACTGCCGTCGGGTGCTCACGATGAAGGCCACTGCGATCCGCTTGGCCCTCGGCCTCGTCATCGGCGGCGCCCTGGGCTATGGCTGGCATCGTTTGGTGGGCTGCAGTACGGGCACCTGCCCGCTGACGGCCACGCCTTTGCGGGGCATCAGCTACGGCGCCGTCATGGGCTTGATCTGGGCCCTGGGGAGATTCTGATGTTGAGATATTTGATCTACCTGATCCCCCTGGCAGTGATTGCCTACCTGCTTTGGAGCCGCCGGTCCGCCTCCGTGACCGATGTGAAGGCCATGCTGGAGCGCGGTGCGCAGGTGGTGGACGTCCGCACCAAGGCCGAGTTCAACAGCAACGCCCACCCCCGGGCCATCAACATCCCCCTGGACCAGCTCGAGACTCGCGCCAAGGAGTTGGACCGTACCCGGCCCGTCCTGGTCTGCTGCGAGTCCGGCAGCCGCAGCGGCTTTGGTGTGTCCCTCCTGAAGCGCGCCGGGTTCACTGAGGTGGCCAACCTTGGCTCCTGGCGCCGCATCCACACCTTGCTTTCCTGAGCAATCCCGGCCTTCGCTAAGGCCGCGCTACGCCCGTGCGGACTTTCTCACCGCGGAGATTGATGGCAGGGTCGATGCGCCGAACATTGATGCGCTCATTCAGAAGCCCTACGGATCAGCAGATGTACTTGTGCGAGTGCCTGCTCAACCGGGCCTCGAGCCCGGCGATGCGTTTCTCGAGCAGCGTTTGACCCGGCTGATCATGGAATACTGGATGGCCGTCATCATTTAGGGGCGTCGTGATAGGAGGGACCGTGGGTGATCCACTTTTCTGGCACCGGCTGCAGTTCGGGTTCACGGCCACCTACCACTACCTGTTCCCCCAGCTGACGATGGGGCTCGCCTTGGTCATCGTCGTCTTGAAGGCCCTGGGGCTCAGGACGGGTGAGGCGCGCTACAACGACGCGGCGCGGTTCTGGATCCGGATCTTCGGCATTAACTTCGCCGTGGGCGTGGTGACGGGCATTCCCCTCGAGTTCCAATTCGGCACCAACTGGGCCCAATTCTCCCGGGTCTCCGGGGGCATCATCGGCCAGACGCTGGGCATGGAAGGGATGTTCGCCTTCTTCTTGGAGAGCAGCTTCCTGGGGCTGCTGATCTGGGGCGAGAAGCGCCTGTCCCCCAAGGGCCACTTTGGCGCGGCGCTGGCGCTCTGGATCGGGAGCTGGCTCTCCGGCTACTTCATCATCGCCACCAACGCCTTCATGCAGCATCCCGTGGGCTACACGGTGGCAGCGGATGGCACGTTCCAACTCGCCAGCTTCTGGACCTTCCTGCTTAACCCCTGGGCCCTGGGCCAGTACGCGCACAACATGATCGCGGCCGTGGTGACGGGCTCGTTCGTGGTGGCCTCCGTCGGCGCCTTCTGGACTCTCAAGGGCATCCATGCCGAGCAGGCGAGGCTGAACCTCCGCATCGGCACGGTCATGGGTCTCATCTTCAGCGTGCTGGTGGCCTTCCCGACTGGCGACCTCCAGGGCAAGCTCGTGGCGAAGCATCAGCCCGTGGCCCTGGCCGCCATGGAGGGGCGCTTCGAAAGCGGGCCTCGGGCGAGTCTGACCCTCATCGGGCAGCCGGACGTCGCCAAGCGGAAGATCGAGAACCCCGTCCGGGTTCCGGCAGTCCTCAGCTTCATCGCCTATGGAACCTTCTCCAGCAATGTGAAGGGCCTGCTGGAATTCCCGGAGGACCAGTGGCCGCAGAACATTGAGTTGCTCTACTACAGCTTCCACATCATGGCGGGTCTCGGCACGCTCATGATCGCGCTGATGGCTCTCGCCGCGTTCCTGTTGTGGCGGGGTCGCTTGGAGGGAAACCGCCCCGTGCTCTGGGTGCTGATGCTGGCCTTCCCCTTCCCGTACATCGCCACCACCGCCGGGTGGGCCGTGGCTGAGTTCGGGCGCCAGCCCTGGTTGATCTACGGACTGTTGAGAACCACGCAGGGGGGCAGTCCCACCGTGAACGCGGGCAACACCGCCTTCACCACCCTGGGTTTCGCAGGGATCTTCGTCGTGCTCACCATTTTGTGGTTGTTCCTGATCGGGCGAGAACTGGCCCATGGTCCCGAATCCCACGCCCCTCAAGCCTAGGAGATCGCCATGGAAATGCTTTGGTTCTGGCTGGTCTCAGTAATGTTCGCCATCTACGTGGTGATGGACGGCTTCGATTTCGGCGCGGGGATCCTCCACCTGGTGGTCGCCAAGACAAACGAGGAGCGCCGCGAAGTGCTCGGCGCCATCGGCCCGCTCTGGGATGGCAACGAAGTGTGGCTGCTGGCGGGCGGGGGTTCGCTGTTCCTGGCCTTCCCCAAGGTGCTGGCGGCGGGGTTTTCCGGCTTCTACCTGGCCATGTGGCTGGTGGTGTGGTGCCTGATGCTGCGCGGCATCTCCATCGAGTTTCGTTCGCACGTCCAGGACGGCCTCTGGCGGCACTTCTGGGACACCACCTTTTCCGTTTCCAGCGTCCTGCTGCCGGTGCTCTTCGGCGCAGCGCTAGGAAATGTGCTGCGCGGCGTGCCCCTGGATGGCAGCGGCTACTTTGGCATGCCGCTCTGGACCAATTTCCGGCTGGGCCCCCAGCCTGGCGTCCTCGATTGGTACACCGTGCTCATCGGCGTGTTCGCATTGGTGACCGTGGCCGCCCACGGCTCAGTCTTCCTGGCCTGGAAGACCGAGGGACCCGTGCATGACCGGTCCAGGGCCTTGTCCATGAACCTCTGGGGCCTGGTGCTGGTGCTGTGGATCCTGGCCAGCGTGGCGACCTTCATGGTGAATCCGGGCCTCTTCCGGAACCTGCCGAACGCGCCACTGGCCTGGGTGGCGACCCTGCTCTTCCTGGCCGGGCTCCTCGTTGTGTTCGTGGGCATCCTCCGCGAACGCTTCCTGATGGCCTTCCTGGGCTCGGGGGCCTTCATCCTGGGCCTCCTGGCGGCCAGCGCCGCCTGCGTCTATCCCGTGATGCTGAAATCCACCCTGGATCCTGCCTTCGACCTGACGGCCCTCAATGCCAGCGTGGGCCTGCATGGCCTGCGGACGGGTCTGGTGTGGTGGCTCATCGGCTTTCCCATCGCCATCGGCTACATCGGCCTTCTATTCTGGCTCCACCGCGGGAAGGTGAAGGCCGCCGGCGAGGGCGAGGGCTACTGACCGAGGTTTTTGCCTTACTCAGAAAAAGGGGCGTCAACCGGCGCCCCTGTTTTGAACCTCGACTGGAATCGAATGGTTGAAGCTGAGATGGATGTTTCGGGGCGGTCCCCGAATCTGCTCGGAACTGGCCCGTACCAATGGGAAGCGGCTCAACCCACCAAGCCCAGGGAAAGCCTTGGCTCTCCTGGTCCACCCCTGATTAGTGGATGGTTGTTCGGGATGTCATGCGGCGGTGGGTGCTCGATGGCACCCACTTCGGCGGCATGATGGAGATCAACGACCAGTGGGGCCCGACCTGGAAGGACATCCCCTCGCACTGGATGGTCTACTTCATGGTCAAGGACGTGGACGAGCGCACCACCAGGGCCACGACCCTTGGCGCCAAGGTTCAGGTCGCCCCCCGCGACATCCCTCAAGTCGGGCGCTTCGCCGTCCTGGAGGATCCTCAGGGCGCCGTGTTTTCCATCTTTCAGGGAAGGCTCTAATGTCCGTTTTAAATGAATGCGAGCCGCTAGGAGCGCATGCGGTTGGCTTGGCGCCAGCGCCAGACCAGCCAAGCCCAGCAGGCGATCATGCCGAGCCACCCGGCGGCGCTGAGGCCCCGGGCGATGGCCGTGTCCCGCGTCAGCAGTCCCCAGCGCCCGAGGAGGTCCGTCCAGTCGTGCTCGCCCCCGCCCACCAACGGGAGCAGCTGGGCCCGGGCGTCGGCGACATAGCGGGCGATGTTCAGGAGGTTCTCGCAGCACCACATGCCTGCCACGGCAGTGCCCGGTGCTTCTCTTCGCAGCCAGAAGGAACCGACCACGAGCAAGGGGACGAGTAACTGCATGAGGGTGCCGCCCAGGATGGTGAGGGGTTCCCAGCCGAGGAACCCGAACAGGGGATGGCCAGCTTCATGAAAGAGCAGGTTCACGCCATCCAGCAGAGGGATCCAGCCGGGTTCCGAGGCCATGGCCGCCAGGCCAAACAGGGCCAAGCCCACGGTGACGCCGACCATGGCTGGCGTGCCGACAGGTTGCCACTCCGCCTCCCAGGCTTCCTGGACGGGACCCAGGATGGGGATCACCGATGGGCCTGGTGCCGGGCCACGATCCAGTCCACCACCTCCTCGAGACTCAGGTCGCTGGAGTCGAGTTCCACGGCGTCCGCCGCCTTGCACAGGGGTGCGACGGCGCGACTTCTGTCGGCCAGGTCCCGGCGCTGGAGATCGGCGAGCACCGCTTCGAAAACGGGTGACTGACCCTTGGCCTGGAGTTCCAGGAAACGCCGCCGGGCGCGGGCTTCGGGACTGGCGGTCAGGAAGATCTTGCAGCAGGCGTTCGTGAACACCACGGTGCCGATGTCGCGACCGTCCACCACCCAGCGCCCGCTGGCTCCAATGCGGCGCTGCTGGTCCACCAGCACCTCGCGCACCCGGGCGTCCGCGCTCACCGGCGTGACCAGGCGAGTGACTTCCTGGCTGCGGATGGCCTCGCTCACGTCTTCGCCGCGCAGGAAGATGTGCCTGTCCTGCTGGGCGAGGTCCAGGCCCGATAGCAGATCCTCAAGGGATTCCCGGTTTTCAAGTCCGAGACCCGCCCGGTGGAGCGCCAGGGCGGCGGCGCGGTACATGGCACCAGTATCGAGGTGCTGCCAGCCCAGACGGGCGGCGACCCGCCGGGTGGTGGTGGATTTCCCCACGCCCGACGGGCCGTCGATCGCGATCAGAGGAAGGGCGGAAGCGGTCATCCCCTCATTCTGGTGCGCCGCGTCCCTCCGTTCCATTACTTCATTCCGAGATCCTTGAGGACCTTGGGATCCTTCTCATCCTGGGCCAGGAGCGTGTGGCAGGTGTCGCAGTCGCCCTTGATGGTCTGGCCGTTGGCGGCCGTGTGGCTGCCATCGTGGCAGCGGAAGCAGCCCACGGCCTCCTCATGCCCGATATTGTTCGGATGGGTACCCCAGGTGAGCTTCATCTCAGGGAACACGTTCCGAAGGTAGATGGCTTTCACCACCTCACCGGCGGTGTCCACCTGGGCCCGCTTCTGCTTGTAGATCTCAGGGTAGGCGGTGCGGTAGTACTCCGCGAGGGCCACGGGGATCTTCGCAGCGGCGGCCTTCTGATCGGGGTAGTCCACCTTGAGTAGTTCCACGGCCTTTTTCTTGAGGAAGGGTAGCTCGGTGCTCATGCGCTTGTCCGCGAGGGCCTTGTCCACGGCGCGATCGGGCAGCTGGAAGGCGTGCGTGGGCCGGTTGTGGCAGTCAATACAGTCCATCTTCCGGGTGATGGCCTGGTCGAGCTTGTCCTTGGGGAGCTTCTTGAATTCGTCGGTCACGTACTCGATCAATTGCCCACTGTCCTCACGGTAGATGACCTTGGGAATCTCCTGGTGGCGCGCATCGGTGGTGACGTAGCTGATGCGCTCCATGGCATCGAGGTGCCGACCGTGGATGCCCGTGGTGCCGTTCGGGGTGTGTCCGCCGATCTTCAGCAGGAGGATGCTGGTGGAGGGTGTATTCGTCTCGTCCTCGGCGAATTTCGTGCGGACGATCAGCTTGTCGTCGGTGAATTTCTGGGGCCAATGGCACTGCTCGCAGGTCTCGCGGGCCGGGCGCAGGTGCTCGACAGGGCTGGGGATGGGGCGAGAGAAGGTGCCGAAGGTGACCGCGAAGAGCTGTCGGGTGCCCGAGAGCTTGGCCCTCACCAGGGCGGGCGCGCCGTGGCCGATATGACACTGGGCGCAGCCCACCCGGGAGTGGGGCGAGTCGAGGAACGCGGTGTACTCAGGGCTCATGACCGTGTGGCAGGTCAGCCCACAGAACTGGTTCGAGTCCATGTACTCCACGCCCTTGAGACCGGCGGTGCCCAAGATGCTCACGTTGATGAAGGTGAGAACGCCCACCACGGTCAGCAGGCGGCGTACGCCGGGCTGCTTGAAATCGATGGCCTGGAGGGGCAGGGGCGCTTCCCCGGCGAGCTTGCGCTGGCGGCGAAGGCGCACGATGCCCAGCGGGATCATGGCCAGGCCGATGAGGAACAGGGCCGGCAGGACAAGAAAAAGCAGGATGCCCGCATAAGGGTGGATGGACCGCGGACTGGTGAGCTCCATGAACCAGAACCAGACCAGCACGAAGGCTGAACTGGTCGTCAGGGCGGTGCCGGCCAGGGTCATCCAGTTGTTGCCCAGCTGGAAGGCCACCCGGGTCAGGTCTCTGACGCGTTCTCCTAAACTCATGAACTCACCTCGATGATCGGGTTAGGACAAAAGACATTTGAGTGTGAAATGTCTGTATTGACCCTAATTTCCTCCCAGGGTTTCCGCAAGTCCAAAGGGATCCCCCGCCCGGCACAACCCTAGTGGTATCAAGCAAGGCCATTCCGGGTTGTGACACTTGTCCAGGGCCCTATACGGACCAGCACTTAGCTGCCCTGCCGGCCCAGCAGCCGGAGAAACACCGCGCCGTACTGCTGCAGCTTTTTCGGACCGACCCCGCTCAGGGCCAGGAACTCGGCTTCGGTAGCGGGTTGGAACCGGGCCATCTGCTGGAGGGTGGCATCGCTGAAGATGACATAGGCAGGCACGCTCTTGGCATCGGCCAGCTGCTTCCGCAGCGCTTTCAATTCGTGGTACAGGGCCTCCTCGCCCTCCATGGGCCCAGTTGGGAGGGGGGGGCGGGAGCCCCGAGGCGAGCCGCGCTTAGCCTTCCCCGGGGACGGCGCGGCCTTCAGCGGATCGGCACCAGTGCAGATATCGCAGGACGCGCCGCAGGGTTCCATGCGCTCGCCGAAGTGGGCCAGCAGGGCTTGGTGGCGGCAGCGCGAGGATTCGGCGAGACGGAAGAGGTCGCGGGTCTGTCGTTGCTGGGCCTGGGCCAGGGTGGTGTCAAGTCCATCCGTGAACCGGTCGTAGCTGAGGACGTCCCCCCAGCTGTAGAACATCACGCAGTCGGCATCAGCGCCATCGCGGCCCGCCCGGCCGATCTCCTGGTACCAGCCTTCCACGCTCTTGGGCATGTCGCGGTGGATGACGTAGCGGATGTTGCTCTTGTCGATGCCCATGCCGAAGGCGACGGTGGCCACGATGACGTCCACATCGTCCCGCTGGAAGGCCTCCTGGGCCGCTGTGCGGGCGGCGGCGTCCATGCCCGCATGATAGGCCGCGGTGCGCAGGCCCTCTCCCGCCAGGAAGGCAGCGGTGGCCTCCACGGCCTTTCGCGACAGGCAGTAGATGATGCCGCTCTCGCCGCGCCGCGCCAACACCAGGCGCAGCAGGGCCTCGCGGACCGGCGGCAGACCCTCGGCGCCTTTCCGATAGGCGCTCACCCGCAGGTTGGACCGAAAAAAGGACCCCTGCACCTCCAGCGGGTTCCGCATCTCCAGCTGCTGGGCAATGTCGCGGCGGACCTCGGGGGTGGCCGTGGCCGTGAGGGCCAGCACGGGCACCTTGGGGAAGCGCTGCTTGAGCCCGGCGAGGGTCCGGTAGGCTGGGCGGAAATCATGGCCCCAGTGGCTGATGCAGTGGGCTTCGTCCACGGCGATGAGGCGTAGATCCACTTCGCGCAGCAGGTCGGCCAGGTAGAGTTCGAGGCCCTCGGGCGCGGCGTAGACCAGCTCCCACTCGCCGTTCATCAGGGCGCGGATGCGGTCCCGGCGGGCCTCGGGACTCAGGCTGGAATTGATAAAGGTGGCCCGCAGCCCGGCTTCGGTGAGGGCGTCTACCTGATCTTTCATGAGAGCAATGAGGGGCGACACCACCAGCGTTACGCCCCCCAGCAGCCGCGCCGGCAGCTGGTAGGTGAGCGACTTGCCGGCCCCCGTGGGCATGATGCCCACCACATCCCGCCCGGACAACACCGCTTCGATGATGGTCCGCTGACCCGGCCGGAACTTGCCATAGCCGAAGGTGGCCTTGAGGGCGGCGACGAGATCGGGAAGGGTCTCCAGATCCGTCGCGAGGGCCTTGAGCGCAGCGATGGCGGTCGGTTCGAAGGCCACCGAATCCTGCTTGTAGCGGGCCCGCAGGGCCTCTAGGCCCACCCGGCAGGCGGCTCGCTCACCCTGCGCCAGCAGGCCTTTGAGTCGGCTGATCTCATCGGGGATGGGCTTCAGGGAATCCGGAGGGGTTACCTCTGCGCCGTCGTGGCGGGCTTTCATGGCCGCCATTGCAGGAGCTCCTGATCAACGGAGACACCCAACCGGAACGCGTTTCTGGACGCAAGGGAAAGACTTTTTATCCACCGATAAACACCGATGATCACCGATAAGGACATGTTAAAAAATAAATGATGATATATGCAATAAAACGGGGTTTTATCGTTTTTTAATCGGTGGGTATCGGTGTTTATCGGTGGACAAAATGGCCCTTGTTTTAAAGACGGCCCAGTGGCCCCCGAGAACTCCTCCGTGGAACCACCATGCACTCTGAGTCTCCGTGGTGAATCCATCACGATTAAATGCGAACGGGTGCCAATCAACAGCCGCCGTCGAGCAGGGGCCCGGCCGCGCTCCAGAAAGCCTGCATCTCTTCGGGCTTCCCGAAGGTCACGCGGACATGGTGAGGCAGGCCATAGCCATGCATGGGACGCACAATCACGCCGCGCTGCAGGAGTTCCTTGAACAGGTCCATGGCCGGGAAGGCAGTTTCCAGCAGGATGAAGTTCCCGGAGGTCCCTGAGCTTTTGCAGCGGTGCTTCGGGACTTCCAGGACGAAGGCCTTGCGGGCTTCGGTGTTCTTCATGCGCGAGAAGGCCTCGAAGGACAGATCCTGTACGGCGACTTCCGCAGCGACCTGGGCCAGGTGGTTGGTGTTGAAGGGACTCCGCACCCGTTCGAGGTAGCCGATGAGCTCCTTCGAGCCGAGGCCGTAGCCGATGCGGAGGGCGGCCAGGGCGTGGATCTTGGAAAAGGTGTGGAGTACCAGCAGGTTCGGACGCTCGTCGAGGTAGACGGCGGCATCCGGATATTCGGCCGGGTCCTCGTATTCCGCATAGGCCTGATCCACCACTAGGACGATGTCCTGGCGGAGGCTGCGGACCACCCGCTCGATGGCGGCCCGGTCGAGGCGGATGCCGGTGGGGTTGTTGGGATGACCCAGATAGACGAGGCGGGTGTCGTCCGCGACGGAGCGCAGGAGGTCGTCCACATCGAGTTCCGTGGCCGAGGCCCGGGATTCGATGACCCGCCCGCCGGCAGTCTGGGTGGCGATGCCGTAGATGGCGAAGCTGTGCTTGGGGATGACGGCACTGCCGCCGTCGAGGAAGGCGGCCTTGGCCACCATTTCCAGGATCTCGCTGCTGCCGTTGCCGAGGACCACGCGATCCAGGGCCACGCCCTTCCGTTCGGCGATGCGCTGGCGGAGGTAGTGGCCGTTACTGACCGGATAGAGGCCCAGTCCCTCGAACTCGGAACCCGCGATGACGGCGGCCACGCGGGCCTTGACGGCTTCGGTGGGGCCCCAGGGGTTTTCGTTGGAGGCCAGTTTGACGATCCGGGCGAGTCCGAGTTCGCGCTGGACCTCCTGGATGGGCTTGCCCGGCACGTAGAGCGGAATCCTGGACAGCTTCTCGAAGCCGGGAAGGACGGACAGGCTCACTGTCATCAGGAGGGCCGCTCGGAGAGGACCTTGTCCACGATGCCGTAATCGAGGGCCTCATCCGCGCCCATGAAGTAGTCCCGGTCCATGTCCTTCATGACCTTTTTCACGGGCTGGCCCGTGTGCTTGGCGAAGGTGGCGGCCAGGGTCTCCTTCAGGCGCTGGATCTCCTTGTAGGTGATCTCGATTTCCGAGGCCTGGCCCTGGGCGCCTCCCGAGGGCTGGTGGATCATGATGCGGGCGTTGGGCAGGGCGAAACGCTTGCCCTTGGTGCCCGAGGCCAGCAGGTGGGCGCCCATGGAGGCGCACTGGCCGATGCAGTACGTGACAATGTCATTCTTCACGAACTGCATGGTGTCGTAGATGGCCAAGCCAGCGGTCACGCTGCCGCCGGGGCTATTGATGTAGATCTGGATGTCCTTGTCCGGGTCCTCGCTCTCCAAGAACAGCATCTGCGCCACGATGGCGTTGGCCACGTTGTCGTCGATGGCCGTGCCCAGGAAGATGATGTTGTCCTTGAGCAGGCGCGAGTAGATATCGTAGCTGCGCTCGCCGCGGGGGGTCTGCTCGATGACGATAGGGGGATAGTAGTTGCTGGACATGGGCCCTCCGGCTGGTCGATCAGGATAACAAGAAGGCGCCAACGGGCGCCTCCTTGTTGGCGTCTAAACAGACTGCTACTTCTTGGCGGCCGTGGCCTTCTTTGCCTTGGGCTTCACTTCGGCGGGCTCTTCCTTCTTCGAGGCCTTCTTGG
>JANYAS010000176.1 GCA_025361205.1 Holophagaceae bacterium | reverse complement strand
GCCGACAGGCTCGCCATCCTTCTTGATGATGACAGCGGCATTCTCGTCGAAGCGGATGTAGGAGCCATCCTTGCGGCGGAAGGCCTTGCGCTGACGGACGATCACGGCCTGGACCACAGCCTTCTTCTTGACTGTGCCGCCGGGGATCGCTTCCTTGACGGACGCGGTGATCACGTCCCCGAGTTGGGCGATCCGGCCAACACCACCGCCCAGGGGCAGGATGCAGCAGATCTTTTTTGCGCCGGAATTGTCGGCGACGATGAGCATGGTTCCCATCTGAATCATTGGAGCTCCTTACTCGCCGGCCTTCTGGATGATCTCAAGGACCATCCAGCGCTTGCGCTTGGAAAGGGGGCGGGTCTCGACGATCTTGACCAGGTCACCGATATTGCAGGCGTTGGTTTCGTCGTGGGCCATAAACTTGGCGGTCTGCTTGACCGTGCGATGGTAGAGGGGGTGCTGGAACTTGCGCTCCACCTTCACCACGACCGTCTTGTCGGCCTTGTTGGAGACCACTACGCCGTTACGAGTCATCTTTGTTTCGAGGCTCATGGGTTCTCCTAGGCCAGCTTCGTGGACAGCTTTGTGGCCAGGGCGGACTTGACACGGGCGAGTTCACGACGAGTCTTGCGAATCTCGGCGGTGTTCTCGACCTGGCCCACGGCGTGCTGGAAGCGAAGGGTGAAGCGCTTGGCGGCCAGTTCGGCCTCCAGCTGCGCCAGTTCTTCCACGTTCTTGCCGGTCAGTTCGGAAAAGGGATTCTTCTTGGTCATGGCTCTCACTCCTCCGGCGGCGTACGGCTGACAAACAGGGACGCCACGGACAGTTTCATCTGGGCTAGGCGCAGGGCCTCACGTGCGACCTCCTCGGTAACACCCTCCATCTCGAAGAGGATGCGTCCGGGGCGGATCACCGCCACCCAGCCGTCCGGAGCCCCCTTGCCCGAACCCATGCGGGTTTCCGCGGGCTTGGAGGTGGTGGGACGATCCGGGAAGATGCGGATCCAGATCTTGCCGCCGCGCTTGACGTGGCGGGTCATGGCAATACGGGCTGCCTCGATCTCACGGTTGGTGAGCCAGCAGTGCTCCATCGCCTTGAGGCCGAAATCGCCAAAGGCGAGATCGTTGCCACGGGTGGCGACGCCGCGGGTGCGGCCTTTCATGACTTTCCGGTGCTTGACCTTCTTGGGCATCAGCATAAGTTCACCTCAGCGCTTCACGGTCTCGGCAACCTGGTCGCCCAGATTCACCCAGACCTTGATGCCGATGATCCCGTAGGTCGTGTGGGCCTCGGCGAAACCATAGTCAACGCCCGCGCGGATGGTCTGCAGGGGCATCTGGCCGGAGAGGTAGTCCTCGGTCCGGGCGATCTCGGCGCCGTTCAGGCGACCGGCGACCTTGATCTTGAAACCCTTGGCGCCAAAACGGATCGCGGCCTCTTCCGCCTTGCGCATGGCGCGGCGGAAGGCGATGCGACGCTCGAGCTGCTGGGCAACGCCCTCGGCCACGAGCTGAGCATCAACTTCAGGCTTCTTGATCTCCTGGATGTCCACGGAGACGGGACGCTTCAGGCGCTTCTGGAGGTCTTCGCGCAGCTTGTCAATCTCAGCACCCTTACGACCAATGACGATGCCGGGGCGGGCCGTGAAAATGCGCACCGTGACCTTGTCCGCAGCGCGCTCGATGTCGATCTTCGAGACCATGGCGTTGAGGCTGTGCAGCTGCTTTTTCAGTTCGCGGCGGAGCTTGAGGTCCTCGTGGAGCAGCGACGCGTAGTCGCGCTTGGAAAACCACTTGCTGTGCCAATTCTTCTGGTAGATGAGGCGAAACCCGTACGGGTGGACCTTCTGACCCATGACTACTCCTCCCCGGCCGCGGATGCGAGCTGGATGGTGATGTGGCAGGTGCGCTTCTGGACTCGGTAGGCGCGGCCCATGGGTGCAGGGCGGACGCGCTTCATGCGGAAGCCCTCGTCCACAAAGGCGGTCTTCACCAGCAGCTCGTCAGGATTGACCGAGGGATTCTTGTCAATGGCGTTGGCCACGGCAGAATCGAGGAGCTTGCGGATGGGGGCGGCGGCGTACTTCTTGGCCTGCGTGAGCAGCCACTGGGCCTCGCCGACGTGCTTGCCGCGGATCAAGTCCACCACAAGGCGGGCCTTCTGGGCCGAACCGCGCAGGTGGTGAACGGTGGCGGTAGAAACAATCTCAGCCATCGCTACTTCCCCTTCGCCTTGGTGTCGGACTTGCCGGCGTGACCCTTGAAAGTACGGGTCAGAGAGAACTCGCCGAGCTTGTGGCCGATCATGTTTTCAGTGACATAGACAGGAATGAACTTGTTGCCGTTGTGCACGGCGAGGGTCAGTCCGATCATCTGCGGAACAACGGTGGAGCGGCGGGACCAGGTCTTGATCACGCGCTTGTCGTTGGCCGCTGAAGCCACTTCCACCTTCTTTTGGAGGTGGGCGTCAATGAACGGGCCTTTTTTTAGGGAACGTGCCATTGTCGTGCCTCCTAGTTGATCCGCTTGACGATGAACTTGTCCGTACGACGATTTCCGCGTGTCTTGTAGCCACGGGTTGGCTGGCCCCAGGGCGTCACAGGGTGACGGCCACCGGAAGTGCGGCCTTCACCACCACCGTGCGGGTGATCGACGGGGTTCATGACCACGCCACGGACGGTCGGGCGGACGCCCATCCAACGGGTACGGCCAGCCTTGCCGATTTGAATGTTCTCGTGCTGCAGGTTGCCGACGATGCCGATGGTCGCGTAGCACTCCAGGTGGATCTTGCGGATCTCGCCGGAGGGCATACGGAGCTGGGCGTAGTCGTCTTCCTTGGCCACGAGCTGAGCGAAGGTGCCAGCGGCGCGGGCAATCTGGCCGCCCTTGCCGGGCTTCATCTCGATGTTGTGCACCGTGTTGCCCACGGGGATGTTCCGCAGGGGTAAGGCGTTGCCGACCAGGATGTCGGCGGTCTTGCCGGCCACCACAGTGCGGCCTACTTCCAGGCCATCGGGAGCCAGAATGTAGCGCTTCTCGCCGTCGGAGTAGACCAGCAGGGCGATGCGAGCGGTGCGGTTGGGATCGTATTCGATGGTGGCCACCTTGGCGGGCACCTCGAGCTTGTTGCGTTTGAAGTCGATGGTGCGGTACTGGCGCTTGTGGCCACCGCCGATGTGGCGGGTGGTGATCCGGCCAGTGTTTCCACGGCCTCCAGTGCGGTTTCTTTTGGAAATCAGCGAACGCTCAGGCGTGTCGGTAGTGATTTCCTCGAAGCCGGACTTGGACATGCCGCGCTGACCGGGGGTCGTGGGCTTGAGCTGTTTGATGCTCATGGTTGTCCTCTTGCCTCAGGGTTGAAAGGGGCGGGCGATAATGGGCAAAGCTTGTCCGTCCGCCATGAAAGATTGTCGTCGTCTATTCAGACGCTTTTGCGCCTTCGACGAGTTCGACATAGGCCTTCTTGCGGGGATTGGAGGTCCCCACGAAACGGCCCAGGCGCTTGGTCCGGCTGGGAATCCGCACCGTGCGGACGCTCTTCACCTTGGACTGGAGCAACAGCTCCACCGCCTCACGAATCTGGTGCTTGGAGGCCCATGTGGCCACCTCGAACACCTGAATGTTCTTTTCCCGCAGGAGCTGACCCTTTTCAGTGAGAAGGGGCTTGCGGATCACTTCAAAGATCTTGGTCATGGCTTCACCACCTCTTGGAGGGCCAGGACGGCTTCCTTGGAGAAGATCACCTGGTCGTACTTGAGGAGCTCATAGACGTTCACGCCCAGGCTCTCGATGGTTCGCAGCTTAGGGTTGTTGCCGGCAGCCATGGTCAGCTTCTCGCTGGCCTCGGTGCCCACCAGAAGGGCGGAACCAGTGACGCCGAGTTTGTCGAGGGTCTGGATCAGGGTCTTGGTCTTGTGGGAAGTGACTTCCCAGTTCTCAACCACCATGATCTGGCCGCTCGCCCACTTGGCGGACAACGCGTTGCGCAGGGCAGCGCGCCGGGCCTTCTTGGGGAAGGCGTAATCGTAGGAACGGGGGTGGGGACCGTGGGTCGTGCCACCACCCTTCCAAAGCGGACTGCGGATGGAGCCCACACGGGCGCGGCCGGTGCCCTTCTGCTTCCAGAGCTTCTTGCCAGAGCCGCTGACTTCCCACTTGTCTTTGGTCTTGGCGGTGCCTGCGCGGCGCTTGGCCAGGAAGTGGCGGACCGCTTCCCAGATCAGGTGGTGGTTCAGGTCCTCAAGCTTGAAGACCTCAGGCAAGAGATCAACGGTGCCGACCTGCAGGTTCTCGAGGTTGACGACGGGATGCTGGAACGCGGTCATCCTAGGCCTCCTGCTTGATCACGATGTACCCACCCTTGGGGCCGGGGACGGCACCCTTGATGAGCAGCAGGTTGTTCTCGACGTCCACCTTGGCAATCTCCAGGTTGCGCACGGTCACCTGGGCGTCGCCCATGTGGCCTGGCATGCGCACGCCAGGGAATACGCGGCTGGGGTAGCTGGACTGACCGATAGAGCCAGGCGCGCGATGGAACATGGAGCCGTGGGATTCTCGGCCGCCCGCAAAATGGTGCCGCTTGATGACGCCGGCGAACCCCTTGCCCTTGCTGATGCCAGTGACGTTCACCTTGGTCTTCGCCTCGAAGGCGCTGGCCAGGACGCTGTCGCCGGGCTTGGAGGTGTCCGACGCGTCCACTTTGATCTCGCGCAGCACGCGGACCGGGGCGACGCCCTGCTTCTCGCAATGGCCCTTTTCGGCCTTGGAGGCGCGCTTGCCGCCGTTGGGATCCACGAAGCCAATCTGGATGGCCTCGTAGCCGTCCTTGGCGGAGGTCCTGCGCAGCACGACCACACAGGGGCCGGCCTGGATGACAGTCACGGGGACAACCTGTCCCTGTTCATTGAAGATCTGGGTCATTCCCAGCTTCTTGCCGATGATTCCTTTTGACATGGTCTCTCCCCCCTCTACCGGTTGCCCTGGCGACTGAAGACCTTGATCTCCACGTCGACGCCAGCAGGCAGGTCGAGACGCATCAGCGTGTCCACGGTGTTCTGAGTCGGGTTGAGGATGTCCAGGAGCCGCTTGTGCGTGCGGATCTCGAACTGGTCCCGGCTCTTCTTGTCCACGTGGGGGGAACGGTTGACGGTGTACTTGTTCGTCCGGGTGGGCAAGGGAATGGGCCCGGCCACCTGAGCGCCCGTGCGCTTGGCGGTGTCCACGATCTCCCGCGTGCTCTGGTCGAGCAGACGGTGGTCGAAGGCACGCAAACGGATGCGGATGTTGTCTTTCATGTTCACTCCATTGGGACGGGAGACCGTCCATAGACGTGGGGCGCTGACCGCCCGGTAAATCCGTCCCGGAAACAGGGACAAGGCTGATCAGCATAGCAAAAGCCGCTGCAAATACAACGGCTTTTTTGGAAGAACGCACGACCTCCCGTGGGAGGAAGCGGCGGATCAAGAGGCCCGGCAACCCGAAGGTTCGAAGGATGACCTCACCCCAGAGGGGCTAGAACAGCAGTTAAAGCAGAGACTTGGCTGGATTTGTAGGCAACGAGGGCCGGCTTTGCCGGATCGAGTTGCGGGGGTGCGGGGGTGTGCGCACAGCGAAGCGGAGCGCGGAACCCCCGCTACGCTACTTCGCCCCCTTGACTTTGGCCACAATTTCTTCGGCCACATTCCGGGGGGCTTCTTCGTAGTGCGAGAACTGCATGGTGTAGTTGCCGCGGCCCTGGGTCATGCCGCGGAGGGTGGTGGAATAGGCGAACATCTCGGCCAGGGGCACCTTGGCGGTGACCACCTTGACGCCGGCCCGGTCCTCCATGTTTTCGATGCGGCCCCGGCGGCTGTTCAGG
>JANYAS010000155.1 GCA_025361205.1 Holophagaceae bacterium | reverse complement strand
TGGTGGCTGGAGGCAGACTCGAACTGCCGACCTAGGAATTATGAGACCCTCGCTCTAACCACCTGAGCTACCCAGCCATGAACGAACAGTTTAGCGAGGGCGCGGTTCTTCGTCCATCCGTCAGTTCAGATCGTCCACCAGCACGACGATGAGCCGTTTGGGGCCGTGGACCCCGTAGGCGAGTGTTTGCTCGATGTCGGCTGTTTTACTGGGGCCGGAAATCAGCAGGGCGTTGGGTGAGAGGCTGCGGCCCCAGCCCAGGGCCTTCACGGCGGACCAAAAGGAATCCTGGATGGTGGAGGCCCGCAGAAGGGCGATGTGAATGGGGGGCACCAGCGACATCAGCCGGGGCTCGGCGGACCCGGGCAGTAGCAGGAGACCTCCGGTTTCGGCGATGCCGCCTACGGTGCCGGTGAACCCGGCATCCACGCCCGTGAAGAGTTCCTTCTTGAACGCTTCGACGGGACGGTCATAGGGCATCAGGTGGGTGCCATCCGGTGCCCAGGCCTTGGCGAGGGCTGCCCCGGCTTCGCTGGTGGGGCCGTAGAGCAGGTTCTTCAGTCCCTCACGATCGCAGAAGGCACGAACCACGGCGGGCCAGGTCTTCGGCGTGGCATCAAGGAATTCCGCGTGGACGGCCTCCATGCCCTTGCGCAGCCGAGCCACGCGCTCGGCGGGCGGCCACTGGCGGCGTTCCATGACGGCGGTGTCGAGGGAGGGCAGGGGACCGGCATCGGCGGCAGCCCGCAGGCGGCCCAGGATCGCAGTGCGGGCGTCAGGGAACGGATTAGTCATGGCGGCCTCCCTCGGCGCGCATCCGTTCACTGAGGGAACGCCGGGCCGGGACGGGTTTGGTGCGGAACTGGGTCCAGCTCTTGATCAGCGGTGCGCTGGCGGGGAGGGCCCAGCCGAAGCGGGTAGCGAACCAAGTGGCGAGGCGGTAGATGGCAGGACGCTTGAGGACGCCAGCCCAGATACGCCAGGCTCGATCCTCGCTGGCCGTGCGGCCGGTGCCCTTGCCCACGACATTCGAGCTCGGATCTTCGTGGGTGGCCTCACGGCGCAGGCGCACGAGGATATCGGGGATGGGGATTTCCACGGGGCAAACCTCAGCGCAGGCGCCGCAGAGGCTGGACCCATGGAGCAGATCGTGGCGAACCCCCACACCTTCGATCTGCGGCGTGAGGATCTTGCCGATGGGCCCCGGGTAGACGGCTTCGTAAGCGTGGCCGCCCACGCGGGTGTAGACGGGGCAGTGGTTCATGCAGGCCCCGCAACGGATGCAGCGCAGGGTGGCCCGCAGCTGGGGATCGGCATAAATCCGGGAGCGGCCGTTGTCCAGGATGACCAGGTGGACCTCCTGTGGGCCGTCCTTCTCGTCGTTGCCCCGGGGACCGGTGATGAGGTTGAAGTAGGTGCTGACGGCCTGGCCCGTGGCCGACCGGGTGAGGATGGCGTAGAGCGGCGCCACCTCCTCAAGGGTGGCCACCACCTTTTCCAGGCCCATGACAGCGATATGGAGCGGTGGCACATGAGTGCTCATGCGGCCGTTGCCCTCGTTTTCCACCAGGCACAGCGTCCCCGTCTCGGCCACGGCGAAGTTCACGCCGGACAGGCCCGCGTCGGCATCCAGGAACTTCTGGCGCAGCACCCGGCGGGCCATGGCAGTGAGTTCGTCCACGTCCTCGGTGTACTTCGCGTCCTTGATCTTCTGACTAAACTGCCGGGCGATCTGATCCTTGTTCTTGTGGATGGCCGGCATGATGATGTGGCTCGGCGTCTCGCCATCGAGCTGGATGATGTATTCGCCTAGGTCAGACTCCAGGGCTTCGATGCCATGCGCCTCGAGGAAGGCGTTGAGGTGCATCTCTTCGGAGACCATGCTCTTGCCCTTCACCAAATGCTTGGCGCCCCGGGCCTGGAGCAGGCCAAGGATCAGCTCGTTGGCCTGCTCGCAGGTTTCGGCCCAGTGGACTTTGATGCCGTTCTTCGTGCAGCTTTTCTCTAGCTTTTCGAGGAGGGCAGGGAGGTTGAGGAGACTGCGGGACCGGATGGCCGTGCTGAGATCGCGCAGATCCTGAAGGTCCTTCGGGTCGGGAAACTGGGCCCGGCGCTTGGCAACAAGGCCATCCATGGCCCTGCGAAAGTTGGCGCGGAGCTGGGGGTCCAGCAGAGCCTTCGCGGCGGAATCACGGAAGAGAATCTCGGATTCAGCGTGCATGGGTGCGCTCCCATAGGAATTCCGCGATGTGCTGGACCCGCAGCGGGCTCTGCTTGGCTTCCAGGGCGCCGTTCACGTTGAGCAGACAGCCGCCATCGGTGGAAAGGATGACTGCGGCACCGGTGGCTTCCGCGTCCGCGGCCTTGTCGCAGACCATGGCGCCGGAAATTTCGGGATGGCGCACGGCGAAGGTGCCGCCGAAGCCGCAGCATTCGGACTCGCGGGTCAGTGGCGCCAGCTCAACGTTCGACAGCTGTCCGAGGAGAGACTGGGGTTCGCCCTTCAGACCGAGATCCCGCACGGCGTGACAAGAGCTGTGCCAGGTCACCTTCACGGGCTCGCCCAGGTCTTCCAGCCTCACGTCCAGTACGTCCACCAGGAACTGGGTCAGTTCGTAGACGCGGGCGCTGAAGGCCCGGACCTCGGCCTCGTCCGGCTGGCCATGGAACAGCTCGGGGTAGTGGACCTTCATCATGCCCGCGCAGCTGCCCGAAGGCAGGATGACCGGCAGATCCTGGGGGAAGAGAGCCACTTGGGTGCGGGCCACCTCGCGCGCCTCCTCCCAGTAGCCGCAGTTGTAGGCGGGCTGTCCGCAGCAGGTTTGACCCTCGGGGAAGAGCACCCGGACGCCGGCCTGCCTCAGGAGCTGGATTCCAGCCATGCCGGCGTCCGGGAAGAACAGATCCACCAGGCAGGTGCCGTAGAAATACACCTCTCGCATGCCGTGTCTCCTCTGCAACCCATGCTGTACTGCGCAAGCCTACAGGAAACGGTCCGAAAGGAGTTCGGCGGTGTGCTCGGCCTGGATGGGTGCCCCGTCCTTGTCCAGGCCCCCCCGGATTTGCATGACGCAGCCAGGGCAGTCCATGGCCACCTTCGAGGCCCCGGTGTCCTTGATGTGCTTCAGCTTGCGTTCAAGGATGGGGGCGGAGATTTCCGGGAGTTTCAGGGAGTAGGATCCGGCCATGCCGCAGCACGTGTCGCATTCATACATCTCGGCAATTTCGTGCCCGGCCTGTTGGAGGAGGGCCCGAGGCTCACCGCTGGCCTTCAGGGTGCGCTTCAGGTGGCAGGAGTCGTGGTAGGTGATCTTGCCTAGTGCCTCGCCTTCCTTGAAGGTGAGTCGGCCCGCATCCACCAGCTTCTTGACCAGGCTGGAGAAGTCGATGGTCTTGGCGGAAACCTTTTCGGCCTCGGCCAGGGTAAGGGGATCCGTGACACCAAGGCTCTTGAAGGTGTCGATGAAATCGTGCTTCAGGGCCACGGTGCAAGTGGGACAGGCCGAGACCACATATTGGACGTCAGTTTCCAGCAGGGCCTTGATGTTCTCCCGGGCGTTCTGGGCCGCCACTTCGTAGGCGCCGTTGTAGCGCGCGGGGGCACCGCAGCAGGTCTGGTCATCGGGGAAGACGACCTCGATGCCCGCCTTGTTCAGGATCTTCACCAGCGATGCCCCCATTTCGGGATAGGCAAAATCGATGAGACAACCGGCGTAGAAGGCGACCTTGTCCCCGCCCTTGGGCTGGACGATGGCCTTGACCATGTCCCGAAAGGGTACGGCGGCAATGGCCGGCAGGCTGCGGAAATCCGTCAGGTCTGACAGGAACAGGGGCAGGTGCCTGATGAACCGGCCTTGCTTGAAGGGCTTCTGGGTGACTGAGGCCATCCGCAGCATGGAGTGGAACAGGCGACGGTTGTTCACCACGCCGAAGATGGCCTTCATGGCCAGGGACTGCCCCTTCTCGACCACCAGGCGGCGCCTCAGCTCCAGGATGAGCCCGGGGATATCGATCTTGCCGGGACACAGGGGCACACAGCTGCCGCACTGGATGCACAGCCCCTGGATGTCCTCGGCCTTCTTGAGCTCGTCGAACCAGGCCGTGAGAATGGTGCCGATGCCGCCAGTGTAGGTCTTTCCGAACACATGGCCGCCCACCAGCCGGAACACGGGGCACACGTTCAGGCAGGTGGCGCACCGGATGCACTGGAGCGCTTCCTTGAACTTGGGGTCCTTGGCCATGTCGGATCGGTGGTTGTCCATGAGGATGATGTGGAGCTCCTTGGGGGAGCCATCCGGGTTGGGCACCGGGCCTGAGATGATCGAGACATAGCTGGTGAGCAGCTGCCCCGTGGCGCTGCGGGGCAGGGCGGTGAGGATCGGCTGGATCTCCTCCAGGAGGGCCACGAGCTTTTCAATGCCCACGATGGCCACGTGGATTTTGGGAAGGGTGGTCACCAGCCGGGCGTTGCCTTCGTTGGTGACAATGACGAGGCTGCCGGTTTCGGCCACGGCGATATTGGCACCCGTGATGCCCATGTCCGCTTGTAGGAACTTGGGGCGGAGCTTGGCCCGGGCGAACTTCACCAGCTTGGGAATATTCGGGGTCTGGCCCTCCTCCACTTCCTGGCTGAAGACCTCCGCCACCTCCTCCTTGGTCATGTGGATGGCGGGCATGACCATGTGCGACGGAGTCTGGTGGGCCAGCTGGATGATCCACTCACCCAGGTCCGTTTCGTCCACCTCAATGCCGGCCTTTTCCAGGGCGGCGTTCAGGTGGATTTCTTCCGAAGCCATAGACTTGGACTTGACGACCCGCTTGACGCCCTCTGCCTTGGCGAGGTCGAGGATGTACTGCTTTACCTGGTCCGGATCGGCGGTCCTGAAGACCTTGGCGCCACGGCTTTCCGCCTTCTGCTTGAACTGTTCGGCCAGTTCCTCGAAGCGGGAGGAGGCGCTGCCCTTGATTTCCGCGATGCGATCCCGCACGGCCTCGAAGTCGATGCCTTCATAGGCCTTGGCTCGGCTGATCCGGTAGGCCTCGGAGAACCGACCCAGGGCGCCGGTGAGATTCCCGTTGTTCAGGGCGGTTTCGATGGATTCTTTGAACTGGGTCGTCATGGCGTCACCCGGTCGAACTCGTCCACAACGACGATGAGGAGTTGCTCTGGCCCATGCACGCCGATGGTGAGCACCCGCTCGATATCGGCGGTGCGGCTGGGTCCGGTGATGAAGGAGATGTAATTGAACTGGTCCGGGCGGAGGTGCTGGAGCACGCTACCCATGTCCTCAAGAATCCTGTCCGTGCCGATCAGGGCCACATGGATGGGCGGCAGACTGGAGACCAGGCGCTTCTCCACCGCCGTGGCGTCCTGGACCAGGGTGCCCGTGCGGGCAATGGCCCAATCCAACTGGCTGACGCCAACCTTGGCAGCCGCCGAGGCTTCCTGCGTGACGTCGAAGCTGATGCCAGGCACTTGGGAGTGCAGTTCCGCCTGCACGGTACCGTCCAGGAAGGTACCTGCGACCCACACCGCACCGCACTGGGGCGCTGCGGATACCCCCGCCTCCCGCAGGAAGCCCAGGATGAAGGCCAGCGCCTCCTGCCGACCGGTGAACCGGTGGACTTCGGCGCTGACCGCTTCCGCCCGGGTCTTGAAGGCTTCGAGGGTGGCATTCATGGCGACTCCTATCAGCGTGTGGCCATTTCCAGCAAGTATAGGAAGCTTCGGTACACTTCGCCCGTGGCGCGGGTCATGCCCACCTCGCAAGTGCGGCTGCTGGCGAAGTACCCATCGAAGGACTGGCTCTTCACTTCCTGGGCCTCATGCTTGGTGGCCGAGGCCGTCAGTTCGGGGTGGGTGAAACCACGGTCCCCCGCAAAGCCGCAGCAACCGGCGTCCCGGGGTACGACCACCTTGTCCGCACAGGCCTTGGCCACGTTCTCAAACTTGGGCAGCAGGTTCATCTTAGTGACGGAACAAACAGGGTGGAGGACCACTGCCTTCACCTTGTGCGTCACCTTGAGCCTGGGCAGCAGCACGTCATTGGCAAAGGCCGTGCTGTCAAGGATCTTCAACTTGTCGAACCTGGCCTGGTTCTCGGGCGTGAGGTAGGGGCGGCTGGTGACCATGCCGTAGGTGCAGGGGCTGGTGTCCATGACCACCGGCAGCTGGCCTTCCTGGCTCCATTCCCAGAACTTCTCGATGGCGTTGTTCACGGTGAACTCATGGGCCAAGTCGAAACCCTTGGAGGAGAAAGGCACGCCGCAACAGGTGCCCTCCACGTCGAGCGGGATATGGACCGGCACCCCGGCGCGGGCGGCCACTTTCACGAGCGCCTCCACCAGGCTCATCTCTTCGGGTTCTCCGGGGAGGTGACCCATCATGCGCGAGATGCAGGCCGGGAAGTAGATGGCCTGGGCGCCTTCCAGCGAGGTCAGGGGCAGCGGGGCCTTCGCGGCTTTCGGCATCTCGGGGCTCCACTGATGGGAGGCGCCGAAGGTCTTCAGGACCCGGGTGATGAAGGGCATGACCCTGGGGCCGAAGAGGTTCTGCACGAGGTGGCCGGAACGCAGGGCAACGCGCATGACCGGCTCCACGGAGGCCAGGTGGCGGGCCACGGAGAGGGCGATCTTCTGGGCCCGGCGGCTGTGGTTGGCGCGGCGGAACCGCTTGGTGAGCTGGCCCGTGTCGATGCCCACCGGGCAGGCGGTGGCGCAAAGTCCATCCACGGCGCAAGTGTCCAGGGCCATGTAGGGGAAGGCACCCTGCAGGGATTCCAGCAGGGCCGGGTTCTCGTGGTTGGCCTCCAGGCGGGCCATCTCCCGGCGCACGACGATGCGCTGGCGGGGGGTGAGCGTGAGTTCGCGGCTGGGGCACTTGGGCTCGCAGTAGCCACACTCAATGCACTTGTCGACTTCCTCTTCCACGCCCGGCATGGGCTTGAGGTCGGACAGGTGGCACTTGGGATCGTGGTTGATGATGACGCCGGGATTCAGCAGATAGTCTGGATCCACTAGGGCCTTGAGCTTCTCCATGACGGCCTTGGCTTCGGGGCCCCACTCGGCCTCGACGAAGGGGGCCATATTGCGACCCGTCCCATGCTCGGCCTTCAGGGCCCCGTCGTATTTTTTGACCACCAGCTCCACCACGTCATCGATCAAGCGGGCGTAGCGGTCCACGGCAGCCTGATCATTGAAGGACTGGGTGATGACGAAGTGGAGGTTCCCGTCCTTGGCATGGCCAAAGATGATGGCCTCGTCATAGCCGTGTTTGGCGAAGAGCTGCGTGAGATCCACGGCCGCATCGGCCAGCCTGTCGATGGGGAAGGCCACATCCTCGATGAGCACCGTGGTACCCCGCTTGCGGACGGCCCCCACGGAGGGGAAGGTGCCCGAGCGGATCTTCCAGAGCAGGGCCTGCTCGTCCGGATCATGGGTGAAGCGGGCTGGTTCCATGAGGTTCAGGCCCGCCGCGGTGGTCAGGGCCGTGCGCTCCAGTTCGGCGCGGACGGATTCCTCCCGGCCGTGGAACTCCACCAGCAGGGCGGCGGCGCCAGCAGGTAACGACTTAATGCTGGGCGGAATGCCGGCCTGGTCCTCCACGGATTTCAGCGATGCGCGATCCAGCAGTTCCAGGGCGGCGGCACCGGCATCGCGGAAGGGCACGATGGCCGCGCAGGCGGCATGCAGGTCGGGGAAGATCAGGAAGCCGGTCACCTTCACCGGCAGGTCGGGCACGGACTTCAACACCGCTTCGGCGATGAAGGCCAAGGTGCCTTCCGAGCCCACCAGCAGGTTGCGGAAGATGTCCACGGGGCGATCGAAATCCATGAAGGCATTCAGGGAATAGCCGCAGGTATTCTTCATCCGGTACTTGGCCCGGATACGTTCGGCCAGGATCGGGTCCGACTGGAGGTCGGCCTTCAGTCGCAGCAGGCCCTCGGTCAGTGCCGGCTCGGCCGCGCGGAAGCGCTCATCGGCATCCGGCGCGGCGGTATCAATCACCGTGCCGGAGGGCAGCACGAAGGTCAGGGACTCCAGGGTGTGGTAGGCGTTCTGGGTTACGCCGCAGCACATGCCGCTGGAATTGTTGGATAGGATGCCGCCCACAGTGCAGGTATTGAGGGAGGCGGGGTCGGGGCCCATCTTGGCCTTGAAGAACTTGAGGGCATGGTTCACGTGGGCCCCGAGAACTCCCGGCTGGACCTTCACTTTCGCGCCGCCCTCCAGTACTTGGAGGCTCCGCCAGTTGCGGGCGACCTCCACCAGGATCCCGTCGGAGATCGACTGGCCCGAAAGGCTCGTACCGGCGGCCCGGAAGGTCATGGGGACCTTCAAGTCGTGACTCAGCCGAAAGAGACTGCGCACCTCCTCGATGCTGCTGGCGAAGGCCACAGCCTTTGGGATGAGACGGTAGAAGCTGGCGTCGGCGGCGAAGGCGATGAGGTCCACCGGCCGGTCGAGGACGCGGTCCGGTCCCACGATGGCGGCAAGAGCGTCCCTCAGGGAGGTGGTGGCGGCAGTGCTCATGAGAAACATCCTCTCCCCGCGTGGGGGCGATAAAAAGCCCCGCTGACGATGGGGATGCCAGCGGGACCCGGGTCGTTCGTCGGATGGCCGCCTAGGCTACTTCTTGACCGGGGCGGGAGCAGGCACGGCTGCGGGAGCGGCCGGAACAGCAGGAGCAGGCACCGTCGTCACCACCGCAGGCGCGGCGGGAGGAAGCTGGGGCATCCAGTTGGCGGGCAGGACCTTCGCATAGAGGAAGATCACGGCGCCGACCATGGCGGCCAGGGCCAGGCTGTGGAAGAACACGTAGCGCAGGATGGTGCCTTCCTGACCCTGCTGGTTGGTGGCCACGGAGGCCACCACGAGGCTCTGGGCGTCGATCATCTTGCCCATGACGCCGCCGGTGGTGTTGGCGGCGGCGGTGA
>JANYAS010000131.1 GCA_025361205.1 Holophagaceae bacterium | reverse complement strand
TCGCCGCCACCGTTGCAGGCCGCCAGGGCCAGCAGGGAAGCGCAAACAGCCGCATGGCTAAAGCGTCGATGCATTGCATCACCTCATGGGAGGGGGGTGGAAAGGACAGTGGAAGAGTGGATTGACGATAGTTGGGCCGGGCGGGAAATGCCACACAAAACAAAGGCCCCCGAAGGGGCCTTTGGTCTGACCTCAGGTAGGTCTAAGCCGTCGTCCATGAATAACTTGGTCATTCGTATGGCAGTCCGGCATAAGGGGCGGTAGCAAAATAACCTGAACCACACAGGTCATTTTGGAACGGCCCCTAATCGGTTACGGCAAAGACGACCTTATCGTTCTTAAAGCGGCTCACTGTAATGAGCTCCACCGTGGCCGTTTGCTTGTCTTCGCTGATGGTGAGTTTGTAGTGTTCGTCCTTGATGTAGGAACCGGGCACCACGTTCACCTTGCCAATCTTCTTCAGGCCCAGATCGGCGGCCTTGATGGTGATGGTCTTGGCGGAACGGAGGTCGAGGCTCTGGGTGAACTTCTCGTCACTCCAGTTCTTGCCCGCGCGGTCCTTGGCGAAGACGGGGATCTCGATGACGCCGCCAGCCTTCAGGGCGTCGCGGGTGCCGACGACGTAGTGCAGGGAGTTCAGGCTGGCCAGCTGGCCGGCATTATCAGCCTGCAGCTTGGCGCGTTCGTCGATGAGGTTGGAGCGCTCGGAGCGGAGGCCCGCGATCTCCTCCTCAATCCGCTTCTTCTGGCTGTCGAGGTCGGTGACTTCTTCCTGTAGTTTCTCGTTCTGGGCCACGGCTTCGTCTCGCTCGCCCTCGACCTTCTCACGCTCCTGGCGCATCAGGTCGTTGGGGGTAATCTTCGCCTTGCCCTGGGAGACCCAGGTGCCATAGGTGCCATTGGCGTAGAAGTGGTAGACCTCGAAGCCCGGGGCCAGCTTCTCCAGGATGGCTACGTGGCTCACCAGCTTCTTGGCCTCGGCCTCGGACACGCCCTTCTTCTTGAGGAAGCGCAGGGCCATGCCGTAGTGGCTGTCGTTGGGCTTGGCCACGTCAGGCTTGGGCAGGTCAGCCTTGAGCTTGGCCAACTTGGCGTTGATGTCCTTGATCTCCTTGTCCTTGTCCAGAACCTCCTGAAGCAGGGCCTGGTAGGAGCTGTTCTTCTCGTTCTTGATGCGCTCCTCCAGCGCCTTTTTCTGGTCGTCGGTGAGCTGAAGGGTCTCGGCATTGGGCTTGATGTCGTTGACGCCAGCCTGGGCGAGCTTCTTCTGCTGCTCGCTACCGGCCTGATTGAGCTGCTGGTTGGCCTTGTCGGCCTCGGCGGCCTTCTGCGTCAGTTCGCGGATCTGCGGATCCTCGCGCTTGCAGGCGGTAGATACCGTCAGGATGGACGCGGCCATCAGGGCCAAGGCCAGCGTCGTGCGTCGGAAAGGATTCATGGGTTCCTCCATGGGTGGAGCATTGGGTGTCCGATTCATGGATCAAGGGACGGGAAACTCCCCACCTTAATCCCCTAGGTTAGGCCATGGCAAGAGATCCCGCGTCATCCGAAAGGTGTAAGGACGGGCAGCCCTGCGATATACTCCCCCTTTCCTCTAAACAAGGTTTGGAGGGGTGCAGAGGAGTCCGGCATGGCCACCCAAGGGCGACACCTATTCACATCCGAATGCGTCACCGAGGGCCATCCCGACAAGATGGCGGATCAGATCTCAGATGCGGTGCTGGATGCGGCCCTCAAGGATGACCCCCGCAGCCGTGTGGCCTGCGAGACCCTGCTCACCACCGGCCTGGTGCTGGTGGCGGGCGAGATCACCACGGAGACCTACATCCCCGTGGCCGCCCTGGTGCGGGACGTGGTCAAGGACATCGGCTACGATCACCACATCAAGGGCTTCGACTACGCCACCTGCGCGGTGATGGTGACCATCGATCAGCAGAGCCCCGATATCGCCATGGGCGTGGACACCGGCGGCGCCGGCGACCAGGGCCTGATGTTCGGCTACGCCTGCAGCGAGACCCCCGAGCTGATGCCTGCCCCCATCCACTTCGCCCACCTGCTCACCCGCCGCCTGGCGGAGGTGCGGAAGAACGGTGCGCTGCCCTGGCTGCGGCCCGATGGCAAGTCCCAGGTGACCGTGGAATTCGATGGCGACAAGGTCCAGCGCATCCACACCGTGGTCATCTCCACCCAGCACGACGAGCACATCACGCAAAACAGCATCCGCGACGCCGTCCTGAAGGACGTGATCCAGGCGGCCCTACCCGCGGACCTGCTCGACGCCCAGACCGTGTACCACGTGAACCCCACCGGCCGCTTCGTGGTGGGCGGGCCCATGGGCGACACCGGCCTCACCGGCCGCAAGATCATCGTGGACACCTACGGCGGCAGCGGCCACCACGGGGGCGGCGCCTTCTCCGGCAAGGATCCCAGCAAGGTGGACCGCAGCGCCGCCTACATGGGCCGCTACATCGCCAAGAACATCGTGGCGGCGGGTCTCGCCAGCCGCTGCGAGATCCAGCTGGCCTACGCCATCGGCGTGGCGGAGCCGGTCTCGATCGCCGTGGACACCTTCGGCACCGGTCAGGTGTCCGACGAAGCCATCGTGCGCGCCGTCCGCGACATCTTCAGCTGCACCCCCAAGGCCATGATCGAGGCCCTGGACCTGCGCAAGCCCATCTACCGCGCCACCGCCGCCTATGGCCACTTTGGCCGCCCCGAATTCAGCTGGGAGAAGACGGACAAGATTGAGGCGCTGAGGGCGGCGGCGAAGTAGCTCTTCAGTCTGGAGTCTGGAGTCTGGAGTCTGGAGGTAATGATTTCTGATGCGCCGCAGTGCGGTGCGATGATTGTTTCGTTCGACGCCGACCCATCGGAACGGCCCAAAGGCAGCCATTGGTGCGGCCCGCCGGGCCGCCCAAAAAGCAGTACCTCCAGACTCCAGATTCCAGTCTCCAACCCGAGTCCCTACCCGGCCGCTTCCACGCGGTTCCGGCCGTTCTGTTTGGCCCGATAGAGGGCCTCGTCCGCGTGCTTGAGGAGGTCTTCCGCGTTGGGGATCTCGCTCTGGCCATCCCGGGCTGCCACCCCCATGCTGATGGTCTTCTGCAGGCTGGCGCCATCCAGCTCATGCACCAGGTCGGCGAATTTCTGCCGCAGGTTCTCGGCCACCTGGATGGCGGCTGGGACGTCCGTGTGCGGCAGGACCAGGGTCAGTTCCTCCCCGCCATAGCGGGCGGCGAGATCCGTGGTGCGAACGCTGGCCTTCAGCATGGCGCCGATGTTGCGGAGCACCTCGTCGCCCATGGCATGCCCATAGGTGTCGTTCACCAGCTTGAAGTGGTCGATGTCGATCATGACCACGGACAGCGGCGTCTTGTACCGCCGGGCTCGCTGGACTTCCTCCTCCAGTCGCGTCATGAGTCGCCGCCGGTTCGCCAGGCCCGTGAGCACGTCGGTGACGGACAGCGCTTCGAGCTGGGCGTTCTTCTCCAGCAGCTGGTCCTGGAGGAGCTTGAGCTTGGTGTGGATGCGCACCCGGGCCAGCAGCTCCTTTTCGTGAAAGGGCTTGGTGACGTAGTCGGAGGCCCCCCGTTCGAGAATCTCAGCCTTGCGGTCCAGGTCGTCTTCTGCGGTCAGGATGATGACCGGGATCTGCTCCAGCTCCTTGCGGCTGGCCTTCAGTCCCAGGAACTTGAGGCCATCGAAGCCCGGCATGACCAGGTCGCAGAGCACCAGGTCCGGCGGGTTATCCATGATGGTCTTGAAGGCCGTGAGGCCGTCCGAGGCTTCCATGAAGTGGGTGAATTCACCGTCCTTCATGAGGACGGCCTTGATCTCGGCGCGAATCATGGCGTTGTCATCGACGATCAAAATTCGACCGGCCATCAGGCCTCCTTTGCGGCAAATTGGAGCCGAGCCACCCAGGCCCGCCAAGCCTGAGGATCAAAGGGGGGCGCCGCCGGGAAGGGCCGGCGCAGGGACCAGGTGGCGTCCAGGGCCGGGGCCCAGAGGGCTTCCGGCAGGCGCGCCGCAGCTTCCGCACAGGCGGTCCAGCCTTCCGGGGTCTGGCAAACCAGTAGCCACTGATGCCCGGCCTCCAGGGACAACCTCACCCGGTCGTCCCAGCTCCAGTCGGTGCAGCCGCCCATCTCCAGATCGTCCGGCAGAAACCGGCCCCGGACGCCCCAGGGGTTGTCAGCCACAGACCCCCGGTGCAGGCTGGCCGGCAGGGTGCCGCTGGCCGGGGTGCGGAGGTGCGCCACCATGACAAGGCGATCCGCATGGCTCGGGGGCACGAAGGCTGCGGCGTTGCGGTCCACCTGGGCCGCGTCATCCAAGGCAGGCAGGCCCTGGTGGCTGTCCAGGGTGGTCCCGCCGAGCCCTGGGAAATGCTTGAGGCAGCCCCGGACGCCGGTGGCTTCCAGGCCGTGCAGGAAGGCTCCTGCGGCAGCGGCGGCCTCGGAAGGCGAACCGCTGGCGGCGCGATCGCCAATGCCAGCCTCGGGATGGCCGTCCCAGAGGTCCAACACGGGCGCGAAGTCCACGTTGAACCCCAGCAGGCGGAGGCCCTCACCCCAGAGCCGTCCCCACCTTGCGCAGGCCTCCGCGCCCCCGTTGGTCCAGAGGTGGCGCAGGGGCGGCGTGGGGCCCGTCCAGGGTCGCAGGCGGCTGACGGGGCCGCCCTCCTGATCCACGGCCACGGCCAGGGGCAGCTCACCGCCGAAGCGGGCCTGGAGGCCATCAATCAGGGTGCGGCAACGGGCCGGACCCGCCTCAGGATCCAGATCCAGGTTCCGACTGAACAAGATGATGCCGCCGGGGCTGAAGGGGAGGTCGACCTCCGCCGCATCGAGGCCCCGAAAGCCGGTCCAGAGAAGCTGTTCAGCACTGCGCATGCCCTCACCTTACCCGGAGGACCAGTTCCAAGTGCCGCGCCAGAAGCAGGAAGAACGAATCCGTCTCGATGAAGGAAGAACGGGCTTCGAAACCGAGGTACAGCCAGCCCACATTGCCCAAAGGCAGCAGGTGTTCTTCGACATACCCGAGGCCCGGGGCCTTCAGCGGGCCCGCATGGGGGCGGTCCAGCCCCGGGGGCAGCGTGCGCGGGCCCCGGACGGTGAGGAGATACAAATTCCCGTCCTCCGCGCGTCGGTAGCAGGCCAGGCCGTCCGGGGCCCAGCGGGCGGCAAGGCAGTCCAGGAGGGGATCGAGGGCCTTGGACACGGAGCGGGTCTCCAGGGCCTGGAGGCTGAGATCGCACAGGACCATCGCTTCCTGATGGGCCTCCTGCAGGTCGCGGGTGCGGCTCAGGATGCGGGCCTCCAGTTCCTCCTGGTAGCTCCGGACTTTCCGCAGGAGGCTGGCATGATCCAGAGCGCGGTTCAGGACCACTTCCATTTCAGCGAGCCGGAAGGGCTTCTGGATCAAGTCATAGGCGCCCAGCTTCAGGGCCTCGATGCTGGTATCGAGGGTGGCGAAGGCGGTGATGAGCACACAGAGGGTGTCCGGGAACCGCTGCCGGATGGCGCCGATGAGGTCCAGCCCCGTCTGGCCCCCGGGCATGTGGAGATCGGTGACCACCACAGGAAAAGACCGCTTGGCCATGCGCACCAGGGCCGCTTCCCCGCTGGCGACCGCCTCAGCGGAGTAGCCTTGACTTTCCAGCGCCTCCAGCAGGGTGGTGCGGACTTCGACATCGTCATCGACGATGAGGATTGGCGCCTGGATCATGGTCCCACCTTTCCATGGCCGATGGTTCGTTCGTAGATCTTGGCATCGATGAAAATCCGCAGTACTTCGCCATCCAGGAGGTTCACCTTGGCCTCTTGATCCAGGATCTCCAGGCTGCGCTCCACGCTCACCGCGGCCTTGTAAGGACGGTCCGCGGCGGTGAGGGCGTCATAGACATCGGCTACGGCCATGAGTTTGCTCTGCACGGGGATGTCCTGATCCAGGAGCTGGCGGGGGTACCCTTTGCCATTCAGCCGCTCGTGGTGAGCCCAGGCGATCCCAGGCACGCCCGCCAGCTCCTTCGTCCAGGGGATCTGGCTGAGGAATTTATAGGTATAGGTGACGTGGTTCTGGATCTCGTCGCGTTCTTCGTCGGAGAGGCTCCCTTTGCTGATCTTCAGCAGATCAATGTCCTGGCGTTCGATGAGCTTCCGGCGGTCCCCGGACCAGTGCTGGAAGGTGAGATCCTCCAACAGGTTCAGCTCCATGGCCACCTCCTGGGGCAGCACGGTGGGCTCGTTGCTGCGCCGCACCAATTCCATCAGCCGATGCGTTTCCTCTTCCTGCTCGCGCAGGAGGAGGCCCACGCCGTTATGGTCGAAGGCGCGGCCCTTGCTCCAGGCATCGAGCATGCCTTCCCGCATGGCCTCCAGGGTGCGCTGGTGCAGCCGCTGGTAGATGCTCTCCAGCCGTTCGCCTTCGATCTTCTTGGCCTTCACCAGCACCTGTTCCCGGACCCCCACCTTCCCGAAGTCGTGGAGCAGGCTGGCGTACCGGATCTCGCGGATTTGGAGCGGGTTGAAATAGAGCCCGCCGTAGGTCCCGTTGGGGGTGGTGTTGACGGCTTCGGCCAGCCCTACGGTCAGCTCCGCCACGCGGCTGGAATGGCCGGAGGTGCTGGGGTCCCGGGCTTCAATGGCGGTCACGGAGGCGTTCACGAAGCCTTCAAAGAGCCGCTCGATGTCGTTCTTCAGGCCCAGGATCTCCTGGGTGCGGGCCTCCACCATGTGTTCCAGGTTCTGCTGGTATTCCTCGTTCTCCCGCTTGAGCCGGTAATGTTCCAGGGCCCGCTCCAGCCCGGCCTCGATCTCGGCCAGCTTGAACGGTTTCTGGATGAAATCGTAGGCGCCGCGCTTCAGGGCCTGGATGGCGGATTCCGTGGTGGCGTAGCCGGTCATCAGGATGCCCAGGCTCCGGGGGTCCTCCTCGTGGATGACCCTCAGCAGCTCCAACCCCGACAGGCCGCCGGGCATGTTCAGGTCCGTGAAGATCACCGGGAAATGCTTCTCCCGCACCAGAGCCAGGGCCTGGGCCCCGCCTTCGGCACCCTCCGCGGCATAGCCCTGATCCTCCAGGGCCTCCACCAGAAGGTTCCGCAGATCCGCTTCGTCATCCACGATGAGGATGGGGATGGGGAGAGAAAGAGACACGCCAACTCCAAATACCTGGACCTCATCGGACGGGGAGGGTCGGGGGGCAAGTTCTGGGCTGGAGTTGAAGGCTTCAGTCTGGAGGCTGGAGGCTGGAGGTACTGATCCCTGTAGCGCCGCCGGGCGGCGCGCCATGGGTTTAGTCGGCGCCGGCCCATTTGAACGGCCCAAAGGCGAACCCCGGCGCGGCCCAACGGGCCGCCCAGGAAGCGGTACCTCCAGCCTCCAGACTGATCTACTGCACCGCCTCCGCCTCGACCCGCAGCTGGCCGTCGTGGATTTCCAGCCGGGCGAGGCCCCCGGGCTGGAGCTGGCCCTGGAGGACCAGGCGGGACAGGGGGTTCACCACGACGTGCTGGATGAGGCGCTTGAGAGGGCGGGCGCCGAACTGGGGGTCGAAGCCCGCCTCGGCGAGCCAGGCCAGGGCAGGCTCGGGCACCTCCAGGCGCACGCGCTGGGCCTGGAGTAGGGCCTCCACCCGCCCGAGCTGGATCCGGGCCACGGCCTTCATGTCCTCGCGGTCCAGGGACCGGAAGACCACCACCTCGTCGAGCCGGTTGAGGAACTCGGGGCGGAAGTGGGCGTGCAGGGCGGCCTGGACGGCGGCCTCGGCCTTGTCGGGATCGCCCCCAGCGTCGAAGATTGCCTGGCTGCCCAGGTTGGTGGTCATGAGCACCACGGTGTTGCGGAAATTTACCGTGCGGCCTTGGCCATCCGTGAGGCGGCCGTCCTCCAGCACCTGGAGGAAGAGGTCGAAGGTGCGCGGATGGGCCTTTTCCATCTCGTCCAGCAGGATGACCGCGTAGGGTCGGCGGCGGATGGCTTCGGTGAGGCGGCCGCCCTCCTCATAGCCGATGTAGCCGGGGGCCGCGCCGATGAGCCGGGTGGCGTCGGCCTCATGGGTGAACTCACTCATATCGATGCGGACCAGGGCGTTTTCATCGTCGAAGAGGAACTCCGCCAGGGCCCGGGCCACCTCCGTCTTGCCCACACCGGTCGGCCCCAGGAACAGGAAGCTGCCGATGGGTCGCTTGGGATCGCCCAGGCCCGCACGGTTGCGGCGGAGGGCGTCGGAGATGGCCGTCAGGGCCGGATCTTGGCCCACCACCCGCTCGCGCAGGCGGGACTCCATGCGCAGCAGTTTCTCCACCTCGCCCTCGATGATGCGGCTCACCGGGATGCCGGTCCAGCGGCTCACGATGGCGGCCACGTCGGGCTCGCCCACCTCCAGCCGCAGCATGGCGCTCTCCTTGGGCAGGACCGCCGCCAGCTGCTTGTCCAGGGCCGGGATGTCGCCGTATTCCAGGCGCGAGGCCCGCTCGTACTCGCCCTTGGTCTTGGCCTGGTCCAGCTCGATGCGCAGGTCGTCCAGTCGCCTCTGGAGGCCCCGGGCGCCTTCGATGACCTTCTTCTCGTTCTCCCACTGCGCCCGGAGCCCTCCCAGTTCCTCGTTCAGTTCGGCCAGTTCCTTCTCCAGGTCCGCCAGCCGGGCCCGGCTCGCCGGATCCTTCTCCTTGGTGAGGGAATGCCGTTCCAGCTGCAGCTGCATCTCGCGGCGTTCCCGGAGGTCGATTTCCACGGGCCGGCTGTCGATCTGCATGCGCACGGCGCTGGCGGCCTCGTCCATGAGGTCCACGGCCTTGTCCGGCAGGAAGCGGTCGGCGATGTAGCGATGGCTCAGCTGGGCTGCGGCCACCAGGGCGGCGTCCTGGATGCGCACGCCGTGGTGCAGCTCGTAGCGTTCCTTCAGGCCGCGCAGAATGGAAATGGAGTCCTCCACACTGGGTTCCTCCACGAAGACCGGTTGGAAGCGGCGTTCCAGCGCGGCATCCTTCTCGATGTACTTGCGGTACTCATCCAGGGTGGTGGCGCCGATGCAGCGCAGTTCGCCCCGGGCGAGGGCCGGCTTCAGCAGGTTGGCCGCGTCCATGCTGCCGGAAACCGCGCCCGCGCCCACCAGCAGGTGCAACTCGTCGATGAAGAGCACAATCTGGCCTTCCGCCTTTTCCACCTCCTGAATGACGCCCTTGAGCCGTTCTTCGAACTGGCCGCGGTACTGGGTGCCTGCCACCAGGGAGCCCATGTCCAGGCCCATCACCCGCAGGCCCTTGAGGCTTTCCGGCACGTCGCTCTTGTGGATGCGCTGGGCCAAGCCTTCGACGATGGCGGTCTTGCCCACGCCGGGCGCGCCGATGAGCACCGGGTTGTTCTTGGTGCGCCGGGAGAGCACCTGCAGGAGGCGGCGGATCTCCTCGTCGCGGCCAATGACGGGGTCCAGTTTCCCGGCCGCGGCCAGGGCCGAGTAGTCCTTGGCGTATTTCTCCAGGCTGGCGAACTTCTCCTCGGCCTTCTCGTCTTCCACCCGCGAGCCCTTGCGGACCTCGCGGATGGTGGCCTCCAGCGTCTTCCGGTCCAGGCCAAAGCGCTCCAGCACCTTCTTGGCGTCCGTGTGGGCGTTGGTTAAGGCCAGCAGCAGGGCGTCCGTGGCCAGGAAGCGATCCCCCAGGCCCCGGCCGGTATCGCTGGCCACTTCCAGGAAGTGGCGGAACCCGGCGCCCACCTGGGGTTCCGAGCCGCCCACGGCCCGGGGCAGCTTCGAGACCAGGTCCTCGGCGGCCTCCGCCAGTCCATGGATGGATTCCGGGGATAAACCGGCCCGTTCCAGGAGGGGCCGAAGGCCCGCCTCTGAGCTCAGCAGGGCCCCGAACAGGTGCGGGGGCACCAGTTCCGGATGCTGGTCCTGAATGGCCCGCTGCCGGGCTGCCACCACGGCCTCGTTGGCTTTCTGGGTGAAGGGGAGGAGGGACATGGGACACCTCGCGTCTTAGATTGGTTCAAAATGATTACCGTTTTTTTCTGGTCAATGGCTGGCATCCATTGACAGGCAGACGCTGCCGACTAGGATGATCCCATCAGTCAAGACTCAGCCGCAATTCTTACCCGGGAGGGCCCCATGGCCGCTACGCCAGATCGGCACCGCATCAGCGTGGTTCCTGAACACCCTTCCATCCACGGCGGGCGCCTGGGGAGGCACGTGCATTTCGATGAACGCAGCCGGGACTTCCCCGTTGCCCTACCCAAAGGCGCGAAGATCGTGACCCGCAACTGGGAACGGAACGTGCAGGCCTTCACCCAAGGCGCCTTGGGTTCCTGCACGGGCAATGGCGCCGTGGGCCTGCTCTGCACCGAGCCCTATCGGCAGAAGGGCGGCCGGTACACGGAAGCCCTGGCCCGCAAGATCTACAGCCAGGCGTCCAAGGTGGACACGATTGCGGGGGTCTGGCCCCCGGAAGACAAGGGTTCCACCGTGCTCGGCGCGATGAAGGCGCTCCGAGCCATGGGCTTCGCCAAGGGGTACCGCTGGTGCTTCGGCTTGAACGATGTCCTGAAGACGCTGGCCAACCTCGGGCCCGTGGAGGTTGGGCTCAACTGGTACAAGGGCTTCGACCAGCCCAACGCCAAGGGCGTGGTGAAGGTCAAGGGCATCCTACGGGGCGGCCACGCCTTTGAATTGTTGGGTGTGGATGCTGAAAAAAAGCTGGTGTGGGGCGTCAACTCCTGGGGCCCGACCTGGGGACTGGAGGGGCGGTTCACCTTCTCTTGGGATGACCTTGAACGCCTGCTTCACGAGAAAGGCGAGGCCTCGACCATCTCGCTTTTATAGGGCCGTCCTGGCCTGCACGGCCGCCTGGGCCAGCAGCAGTCCCGTGAGCAGGGCGATGGCCACGAAGAGGGCCTGGAAAGCTGTGTCGAGGCCCACCACCAGCTGCTTCTGGATGATGAATTCGAGGCCCTTGAAGCCGAGGGCTCCCGGCACCAGCACCATCAACCCTGGCAGCAGGGTTACCACCGAGGGGCGGCGGCTGATGCGCGTGTAGAGGTTGCTGCCGACCCCGAGGGCGAAGGCGCCCAGGCCCACCCCGAACTGGGGGCCCAGCAGGGCCGCGCCCTGCCGGGTGCCATAGAAGGCCAGGGCGCAGCCCGCAAAGATCGCGGGCAGGTCCGAAGATCGGGCCTTGAAGATCACCACGAAGGCCACCGCCGCCAGGAGCAGGGTCGGCAGGAGGGTCCAAGCTGGCAGGGGCAGGGGCGTGCCTTGCAGGGCCCGGTCCAGCAGGGAGGCGGCGAGCCGCTGCCCCAGGGCCACGCCAAAGCCCAAGGAGAGGAACGTCATGCCCGTGTCCACCAGGCGGGCCGTGCCCGCCACCAGGTTGCCCGTGGCCAGTTCGTTCATGGACACCACCAGGCGCAGGCCCGGCAGGAGGACGATGAGGCCCCCCAGGGTAAGCACATGGGGCGACACATGGGGAAACCGGTAGGCGGCCACGAGGGCCAGGAAACCCACCAGCGTGCCCGCCACCGGGTAGGCCAGTCGGGCCAAGCCTGGGCGCCGGCCCAGGAGCACGGTCATCAAGCCCACCAGGGAACCAAGCAGGGCCGTGAGGGCCATCTCGCGCCAGCCGCCGCCAAAAAACATGGCCGCAGGAGCCGAGCCCAGTCCGAAGCAGAGCACCGTGAGGGGGGCGCTCCAGCGGTCGGGCGCGGCGAGGATCACCCGCACCCGGTCCCGGGCCTCGGCAGCGGAGGTGCGGCCCTCGATGAGGGCATCTGTCGTGTCCTGCAGGTCCGATAGCTTGGCCAGGTCCACGTCGCCGGAAGGGCTGCGCTGGATGAACGTCCAGTGGTGGCCGTCCTTCCCCAGGGAGGCGAAGAAGGCCGTGGGCAGGGCGAAGAACTGGCCGTCAAGGCCCAGGCGCGCCGAGATGCGGGCCAGCGCGTCCTCGAAGCGGTGGGCGGGAATGCCATAGGCCTGGAAGGCCTGGCCCAGTTCCAGGCACAGGGCCACCTCCTCGGGAGGCGAAGTCTGACCCGGCGTCTGGGGCGGAAGGGGCGGAAGGTCCATGCCTCAGCTTAGGGGCCGTTACGGAATAACCTTGGATGAATTCGCCATTCCGTTACGGCCGCTTATGCCGTTCACGCCATTTTCGAGAAGGGTTGTTTTATTACGACGGCTTACCGTCTGGGAGGCCCCTGGGGCCTTGATCACAATGCCCCGGGCCGGGCTCGCAGCCGCCCTAAACTGCAAGGATCATGGCCCGCTTCACCACCGCCTGTCCCCGCAACTGCACCAGCACCTGCGCCCTGCGGGTGACGGTGGAGAACGGGCGCCTCACGGCCATCGACGCCCACCCCGGCAACCTCGCCACGCCGGAAGGCCCGTGTTTGAAGGGGCTCAGCTACCTCGAGCGGGTCTACAGCCCGGAGCGGCTGCTGCACCCCCTGCGCCGCACCCCCAAGGGCTTCGAGCGCGTCTCCTGGGACGCGGCCCTGGACCTGATCGCCGAGGCCTTTCTGGCCGCGAGGACGGAATACGGCCCGCAGAGCCTGTTCTACTACTCTGCCAGCGGCACCAAGGGGCTGTTGAACGGCCGGGGCCTGGCCTTCTGGCGCGCCTTCGGCGGCTGCACCACCACCTACGGCGACCTCTGCTGGCCGGCGGGCCTGGAAGCCGCCCGGCTCACCTTCGGGGACAACCGCCAGAGCGCCCCCTGGGATCTCGCCCAGGCCCGCCTCATCGTCCTCTGGGGAAAGAACCCGGCCGAGACCAACCTCCATCAGATGCCCTTCATCGAGCAGGCCCTTGCGGCCGGGGCCCGGCTGGTGGTCATCGATCCCCGGCGCACCCAGAGTTCTGAGCGGGCCCACGTCCTCCTCCAGCCCCGGCCCGGCACCGACGGGGCCCTCGCCCTGGGCCTGGCCCACCTCATCATCGCCGCCGGGGAGGTGGACCGGGCCTTCATCGCCAGCCACGTGGGGGGCTACGAGGCTTTCGCCGCCTCGGTGTCCGCGTGGACACCCGAACGCACGGCAGCGGCCACAGGCGTCCCGGAGCGTCAGATCAGGCGTCTCGCCGAGGACATGGGGCGCATCCACCCCATGACGGTCTGCGTGGGCTTCGGCATGCAGCGCTACACCAATTCGGGCCAGACCCTCCGGGCCATGCAGGCCCTGCCAGTCATCACCGGCAACCTGGGCCGCCCGGGGGCGGGATGGGTCTACGCCAACCTCGCCACCCAGGTCTTCGGGGCCGTGAAGGACCCCCTGGATTTCTACCCGCCCGAGACCCCGGACGGCGTGGTGCGGGTGTCCGTCAGCACCGCGCGGCTGGGCCGGGACATGCTGGCGCAGCAGGATCCGCCGTTGCGGGTGGCTTGGGTGGAGCGGGGCAACCCCCTCTCCCAGAATCCCGATACCAAGACCGTGCGCGAGGCCTTCCGCCGACTGGCCTTCCGGGTGGTGGTGGATGAGCGCCTCACCGACACGGCCCGCGAGGCGGATCTGGTGCTGCCCAGCAAGAGCCTCTTCGAACAGTCGGACGTCATTGGCGCCTACTGGCATGCCTACCTCCAGCTGCGCCAAAAAGTCATCGAACCGCCCGGCGAAGTGCTGCCGGAGACGGACCTCTACCGAGCCCTGGGCCCGCGCCTGGGCCTATCCGCCGAGGACCTGGGAGCCATCCTCCCCGCGCCCGGCGATGTGGGCGTGGAGGCCTGGATGCAGGCGCGGCTGGACCCTCTGGGCATCACTCTGGACGACCTGCGGGTGGGACCGGTACTGGCGCCCGGGACCGAGGAAGTGGCCTTTGCCGATGGCTGCTTCACCACGCCCTCCGGCAAGGTGGAACTGGTGAGCTCCGAGGCGAAGACCCGCTGGGGCGTGGACGAACTTCCGACCTATCACGAATCGGTGGAGGGGCCTGCGTCGGGACGATTCCCCCTGCAGTTCCTCACACCCAACACGAAGAACGGCATCCACAGCCAGTTTCTGCGGCTGTTGGTGATTCGCGCCCTCGATCCGGGGCCGACCCTGTGCATGGGGCCGGAGGATGCCGCGGCCCGAAACCTTCAAGTGGGCGATCGGGTGCGGGTCTTCAACGACCGGGGCGAGCTGTGCCTGCCGCTGACCGTGGATTTCGGCCTGCGCCCGGGGGTGGTGGCGGCCTTCAACGGCTGGGGCGCCGAGGACGGCGGTTCCGTGAACCTGCTGTCCGCAGGGCGCGAAACGGACATGGGCCACGGGGCGGCCTTCCACGACAACCGCGTCGATGTGGAGCGTGCCTGATGGCGTTCCGGTTCACCTTCGACCCCAACCGCTGCACGGGCTGTGAAGCCTGTGTGGTGGGCTGCTGGATGGAGAACCGCGCCCAGCAGGCCGCCCCCTGGCGGCGGGTGCCGGCCTTCAATCCCTTCCACCATCCCGACCTGCCGGGGTTCAGCCTGTCCCTGGCCTGCCACCACTGCGACGCGCCGGCCTGCCTGCTGAACTGCCCGGCCCAGGCCTACACCCAGGACCCAGCCACGGGCGCGGTGACCCTCCACGGGGACCGCTGCATGGGCTGCCGCTACTGCACCTGGGCCTGCCCCCACGATGCCCCCCGGTTCGTGACCGCCACAGGTACGGTGGAGAAGTGTACGTTCTGTCCCAGTCGTCTGGAGCAGGGCCTGGAGCCCGCCTGCGTGGCCCGCTGCCCCGTGGCGGCCCTGGGCTGCGAGGTCCGGGAGCCCGCGCCGGATCCCCAGTTTCCGGGCCTGCCACCGTCTTCCACTCGGCCTGGAATCCGCATCGTGCCCCTGCGGCGCGCCGCGGGTCCCAACCTCGGCGCCGCGCCTCCGGAGGCTTTGCTGGTGCGCTTCCTGGACCAGGTGCTCACGATGCCCGAGCCCAAGATCACCCTCCGGGGCGAGTGGAGCCTCGTGGTCTTCACCACTGTCTTCGCGGTGCTGGCGGCCTGGCTGGGGGCCTCCCTGCTGGGTGGACCCACCCTGTCCCCCTGGGTATTCCTTGGCTCGGGCATCGCCGTCATGGCCTTGGGGGGCTTGCACCTGGGGCGGCCCTCGCGGGCCTGGCGCGCGGGATTGAATGTGGCCACCAGCTGGCTGAGCCGGGAAATCGTGCTCACTTCGGCCTTCATGGGCCTGGGCGGGCTGCACCTCCTGGGCGTCCTTCCTGGTCGCGCTGTGGGTGGCTCGGTAGCCGTTCTCGGCTTCGTGTCCCTCTTTGCCATCGACCGCATCTACCGGGTGGCCCTCCGGACCGGTCCCTGGAACCTGCACAGCGCCCACGTGCTGTTCAACGGCCTCTACCTCCTGGGCCTGCTCGCCCGGATCTGGCCGCTGGCCCTGGCGATGGGCCTGCTGAAGCTGGGACTTACGCTCCACCGGCAGCGTTTCTTCAGCCAACGGGAGCGGCCCCTCCGGCTGGTGTCCGGGGGCCTGCGGGTGCTGCTCGGGTTCGTTGTTCCGGCCCTCTGCGCGGGCTGGAACCCGGTGCTGGCGGGGGTGTTTGCCGTCCTGGGCGATCTCGTGGCCCGGTGCGAATACTACGCCGATCTGGAGATCCCCACTCCCGCAGGCCACCTCGCCGAAGTATTCAGGCTGCGTCTGGCTCAGGCACGGCCGCCGTCCGCCACCTGAGCCGCCAGGGCCAGGGCCGCGGTGAGGCCCGGCGACTCGATGCCGAACAGGTTCACCAGGCCGGGAACCCCGTGGGCGTCCTCGCGCTGGACAAGGAAGTCCGGCGCGGCCTCGCCTGGGCCGTGGATCTTAGGCCGGATGCCCGCGTAGGCCGGCTGAAGGGAATCGTCCGGCAGGCTGGGCCAGTACTTCCGGACTTCGTCATAAAAGGCGTCGGCCCGTCGCGGGTCTACATCGTAGTCCTCGCGGTCCACCCATTCCACGTCCGGCCCGAACCGGGCCTGGGCGCCCAGATCCAGGGTGAGGTGCACGCCCAGTCCGCCCTGGGCGGGCACGGGATACACCAGCCGTGAGCAGGGTGCCGGGCCGGAGAGGCCATAGTAATTGCCCTTGGCTAAGTGCAGGGGAGGGATGGCCTGGCGGCGGATCCCCGCGAAGGACCTCGCCACGGTCTGGGCCCCCAGGCCCGCACAGTTGAAGATGCGATCAGCCTGCAGGGCCATGGGCTCGTCCCCGCCGACCTCGATCTCCAGCCCCGCCGAAGTGGCGCACCCGCCCAGGACCGGGCTCTTCAACACCACCGTGGCGCCATGGTCCTCCGCCTCGTGGCGCAAGGCGCGCATGAGACCGTGGCTGTCCACGATGCCGGTGCTGGGCGACAGCAGAGCGGCGGCGCAGCGCAGCTGGGGCTCCAGGGCCACGGCCGCCTGGGCGTCCAGCCACTGGAGGTCCAACACGCCGTTGGCCTCCGCTCGGGTGCGCAGCTCGCGCAAGGCTTGCACCTGGTTCTCGTCTGTCGCCACGATGAGCTTGCCGCAGCGGCGGTGCGCCACGCCCTTGGCCGCGCAGTAGGCGTAGAGGGCGCGGTTGCCCGCCACACAGAGCCGGGCCTTCAGGGATCCAGCCGGGTAGTAGATCCCCGCATGGATCACCTCGCTGTTGCGGGAACTGATGCCTGTGCCGATGCGCTCCTCTGCCTCGAGCACCACCACCTCGCGGCCCGCCAGGGCCAGCTGCCGGGCCAGGGCCAAGCCCACCACACCGGCCCCGATGACGACACACTCGACACGTTCCATCAGCGCCTCGCCAGGCCGGCCAGGCCCTCCACCAAACGATCCACCTCGGCCTCCGTGGTGTAGAGGGACATGCCGGCCCGGAGCACGCCGCCCCCCTCGGCTAGGCCGAGCACCTCGGAGGCCCGGGCGGCATAGAAGTGCCCGTCGCCCACCAGCACGCCCCGCTTGCCGAGCCGCTTGGCGGCTTCCAAGGGCGAAATTCCTTCAAGGGTCACGGCCACCGTCGGGGCGCGGTGCAGGGCGAGGAAACTCGGTCCCCAGACTCGCAAGCCGGGAATTCTGGCCGCCTGCTCGGCATAGTGCCGGGCCACCTGGCGTTCCCGGGCCTCGATGTTGGCCAGGGCGTCCTGAAGCTGCGTGCGGAGCTCCGACCCTTCACCGAAGCTGGCGAGGTATTCCACCGCAGCCTTGACCCCGGCCAGGGCCGCGTGGTTGAGGGTGCCGGTCTCAATGCGCCAGGGGGCCTCCGGGTCCACGGTGCAAAGCCGGTCCGGCTCCAGGGTTTCGAGCAGGCCGGGGCGCGTGTAGAGGATGCCCACGTGGGGGCCGTAGAACTTGTAGGCGGAGCAGAGCAGGAAGTCCGCGTCCATGGCCACCACATCCAACGGGAAGTGGGGGGCGCCATGTACTGCATCCACCAGCAGGAGAGCGCCCACGGCCTTGGACAGCCGCCGGGCCAGGGCCACGTCGTTCACGGTGCCGAGAAGGTTCGAGGCATAGCCCACGGCCACCAGGCGGGTGCGCGCGGTGACCTGTCGGGCAAAATCCTCGGGGTCGAGGGTGCCGTCGGGGCGCAGGGCCACCTCCCGCACCAGGGCGCCCTGCTCCGCCAGGGCCTTCCAGGGGCCCCGGTTGGCCTCATGGTCCAGCTGCGTGATGACGATTTCATCCCCCGGCTGGAGGGACCGCGCCAGGGCGTGGCTGAGGGCGAAGGCTAGGCTGGTCATGTTGGCGCCGAAGGAGATGCACCACCAGGCGGGGGCGCCCAGCAGGGCGGCGACGGCTTCCCGGGTGGCCTGGATGAGCTGGTCGGTCTCTTTCGAAGTGGCGAACGGACCATGGGTGTTGGCGGTCCCCCGGCTGTAGTAGCGGGTGATGGCTTCGATCACCGGGCGGGGAACCTGGGTGCCGCCGGGCCCGTCGAAATAGGCCAGGGGTTGTCCATCCTGCTGGCGGGCCAGGGCTGGGAAGTCGTCCCGGCAGCGGTCAAAGGCGATCTCAGCATGCGTCATGGGCCTCTCCCGGGGATCGATTATTCCAGCAGAACGGGCGGAGCCCCAGGGACACTTCCGCGCCGCCCTGTGGGAAGATCGAGGCATCGTCCTTCCCACTCTTCCCATTCCTCGATTCTCAGCCTATGTCCAGCCCCATGATGCAGCAGATTGCAGGCCTCAAGCGCGAGGCGGGCGAGGCTGTGCTGCTCACGCGCATGGGGGACTTTTACGAAATCCTGGGCGAGGACGCGGTGCGGGCGGCGCCGGTGCTGGAGATCGCGCTCACGCTGCGGGGCAAAGGCACGGTAGGCGAGACCCCCATGTGCGGCGTGCCGCACTTCGCGCTGGAGTCCTACCTGCCCAAGCTGCTGGCGGCGGGCTTTTCCGCGGCCATCGCTGAGCCCACGGCCAAGGCCGAGGACGTCAAGGGCCTGCTGCCTCGCGCCATCAAGCGCATCATCACGCCCGGCACCTGGCTGGACGACGATGCCCGTTGGCTTTGCGCTCTGCACCGCTCAGGCACCTCCTGGGGACTGGCCCTGCTCCAGCTGGCCTCCGGCGCCCTGCGCGTGTTGCCGGGCGAGGGCGAGGAGGCGCTCCGGGCCACCCTGGAACGCCTGGCGCCCCAGGAATTGATTCTGGTCGAGGGGGCCGCAGACATTCCAGAGGTCGAGGCCGCCCGCACCCGGCTGCCCGCCTGGCGCTTCGAACCCTCCCGCGCCAAGCAGCAGGTGCTCGCCTTCTTCGGCTGGCAGCACCTGGAAGGCGTGGGCCTGGATCCCTATCCGGCGGCCCTGGGCGCCCTGGCGGCGCTGCTGGATCAGGTGGAGGCCACGCAAAAGGGCCGCCCCGCCCACCTGCAGGGCGTGAGTCTCGAACTGGGCGCCGCCGGTCCCCTGCTCGACGCCACCAGCGCCCGCCACCTGGAAGTCTTCGTCAACGGCTTTGACGGGGGCCGCGTCGGCTCCCTGCTGGCCCTGCTGGACCAGTGCCGCACGCGCCTGGGTTCGCGGCTGCTGAAGGCCTGGCTGGAGCAGCCCTTGCGCGAACGCGCCGCCCTCGAAGGGCGCTGGTCGCAGGTGGCCTGGCTCACCGAGGACCGCCGACGCACGCCCATTCAGACGCTCCTCGCCCAGGTGCCGGATCTGGATCGTTTGCTGGGGCGCGTGGCCCTGGGGCTCGCCAATCCGCCCGAGCTGGCCCAGCTGCGGGAAGGCCTGGCGGTGCTCCAGAAACTGCCCGCCCGCATCCAGGACGAGGGCTGGGTGGACGAAGTGGCCAGCCTGGGCCTGTGGCCAGCTGATACGCCGCTCTGTTCATCCTTGCTGCAGGAGCTTCAGCGCTGCCTGGCCGAGGCACCGCCCCTGGACCAGGAGAAGGGTGGCGTCATCCGCGAGGGTGTGGACCCCGAGCTGGACGCCGTGCGCCGCCTCGCTCGGGACGCCAAGCAGGTGATGCTGGAACTCGAAGAAGAGGAGCGCCGGGCCAGCGGCATCCAGACCCTCAAGATCAAGTACAACCGGGTGTTCGGCTATTACTTCGAGATCACGAAAGCTAACCTGGGCGCCGTGCCCGCCCACTTCCTCCGCAAGCAGACCCTGGCCAATGCCGAGCGCTTCACCACCGAGAAGCTGGTGGCCTTCGAGCAACGGCTCCTGAGCGCCGAAAGCGATCAGGGTCGTCTGGAGGCGATCCAGTTTCAGCGCTTGCTGGCGCTGGTGCTGGAGCACCGGGCCGAGCTCACCCGCCTGGCCCGGGCCGTGGCCGCGCTGGATGTGCTGGCGGCCCTGGCGGAGCGGGCCCGGCTGTCCGGGTGGACCCGGCCCGAGCTGGGTGAAGACCGCGAGCTCGTCCTGGCGGCGGCCCGTCACCCCATGCTGGAGGCGCGGCTGAGCCGGGAGTGCATTCCCAACGACCTGCAGTTCAGCGCAGGCCAGCCCATGGCCGTGGTGACCGGTCCCAACATGGGCGGCAAGTCCACTTTCCTGCGCACCACGGCCCTGCTGGTGGTGCTGGCCCAGACCGGCTCCTTCGTGCCCGCCGAACTCATGCGCTTCGGTCTGGTGGACCGGATCTTCACCCGTATCGGCGCCTCGGATCAGCTGTCCAAGGGCCAGTCCACCTTCATGGTGGAGATGACGGAGACGGCGCGGATCCTCAACCAGGCCACCGCCGCCAGCCTGGTGATCCTGGACGAGATCGGGCGCGGCACCTCCACCCGGGACGGCCTCGCCCTGGCCGAGGCCATCGCCGTGTTCCTGCGGGATCTCAAGGGCGGCGCACCGAGAACCTTGTTCGCCACGCATTACTTCGAAATGACCAAACTGGCGGACGACTCCCGCATCCAGAACCTGCACGTGGAAGTGCAGGAGTGGGAGGAACAGCTGCACTTCCTCCACCGCGTGGCGCCGGGGCCCGCCGACCGCAGCTACGGCATCCAGGTGGCCCGCCTGGCGGGGATTCCGAAGGCCGTCATCCAGAAGGCCCAGCGCCTGCTCTCGGCGATGACCGAGGCGCTTGTCGAAGGCCGCCGTTCACAGGGGATGCAGCAGCCGGCCCTGCTGCCCTTCGAAACCGAGGCCGACCCCCTGCGCTCGGAGTTGGAGGCGCTGGACCTGAATCGGATGACGCCGCTGGACGTCCTGAACTGGGTGGCGGGAAAACAGAAAGGCAAGCCATGAGCGCACCTGACCATCCCATGCGTCGCCGGGACCGGGGGCTGGATGCCGCCGCGGCTCTGGAAATCCTCCAGCGGGCGGAGTGGGGTGTGCTAGCCACCGTGGATGCGGAGGGCTGGCCCTACGCCGTTCCCTTGAACCACGTAATGCTGGACGGCGCCCTGATCCTGCACAGCGCCACCGAGGGACACAAGCTGAGGAACATCGCGGCCAACCCGAAGGTGTCCTACTGCGTGGTGACCCAGGCCGAGGCCCTGCCCATGGAGCTGGCCACCCGCTACGAAAGCGCCATCGTCTTCGGAAGGGTGGAGCTGCTGGCGGATGAGGGCGAGCGGCGCGCGGCGTTGCAGGCGCTGGGAGTGCGCTTTGCCCCGGAGCATCCCGAGGTCGTGGCCCAGGAAATCGAGAAGACTCACTTCCGCACCACCGTCCTTCGGATCGTGATCGAACGGGTGACGGCCAAGGCGCGCCGCTAATCAGAAGGCCACCTTCAGCTGGCGCAACCGAGCCAGCAAGGCCTCGGGCGAGGTGTAGGCGATCCCGCGCAGGAGGTGGGCCGTGGCGACTTCGGCAAAGGGGGGGCGGTCGTTGATGTAGACGCATTCCTCGGCCAGGAGGTCCAGCTTCTCCAGGGCGTCCTCGAAGAGGCGGGGATCCGGTTTCATGGCACCAACCTCGTAGGACAGGGTCACCGAGTCGAAGAGGGGGAACACTTCCGAATTGCGGATGCCGAATTCAAAATGCCAGGGGTTGGTGTCGGAGATGAGGCCCAGCTTGTAGTGCGGCTTCAGCTTCCGGATCAGGTCCAGGGTGGCCTCGATGAGCGTGAAGATTCCCGTGAAGGCCTGGATGAAGTCCGCTTCCGGGAAGTCATGACCACACAAAGCCGAGACCTTGGCCAGGAATCGGGAAGAGTCGATGGCACCGGATTCGTAGGCCCGAGGCAGTTCCGAGTGCTCGAAGATCAAGGCCTGAAGCGTTTCGACGGACTTCCCACAGGCGGCCGCAAGGACCTCGAGAAACCGCCGGTGGTCGAACTGGCAGATGACATTGCCGAAGTCGAAGAGGACGGCCTTCACGGGCGCCTCGGTGGCAAACCGCTTCAGCGTCTTCACATATTGCATGTCGGAATGGAGGATGTGATCCAGGTACCAGTGCTGGAGGAACTGACGGGTGTCCGTCAGCAGCCGGGGATCGGTAGGGCCATAGGTGTGATCCAACTCCAGGAGCTTGTGGATGAACGTCCCGTGTTCCTCCTTCTGGCGCGCCAGGTCGGCGTAGCCTGCGGCCTGCAAGTATCGCTCCTCCCGCGAGAAGTGCGTCAGCGCATAGGCGCAGAGGCGGCGGTAGATCTCAGAAACCCGCTCGGGGTCAGCCGCCTCGTCGACCAGATCGATGAGCTCGTTGAGGAGATCCAGCAACCCGCGGTGCTGGGCGTCGATGTCCTTTTAGCCGATGTTATTGCGGTCCTTCCACCGGATGTGAGCCATGGGCGCCTTCCTTCATGCGGGTGGTCCCCCAGCCTATCGGCAGGGGCGGTGGCCCGATCAGTTCCGGTACACTGCGACCATGTCCGCCCCCAAGCCGCCCCTCAGCCGGACCCGCCTCCGCCTCGCCTGGGCCCTCGCCCTGACCGTGGATGCCATCCAGATCCCGGCCGACGCGGCCGGTCCCGTGGGCTGGTTGCTGGGCGCGGGGCTGGATGTGCTCACCATGGCCATCCTCTGGGCCATGCTGGGCTTCCACTGGGCCTTTCTGCCCTCCTTCGTCACGGAGGCAGTGCCCTACCTCAACCTGGCGCCCTTCTGGACCCTCGCCGTGGCGTTGGCCACCCGGGGGCGGGGCGAAGAAGAAGACCTGCCCCGGCCGCCGAAGGTCATCAACTGAAACTTCCCTGGCGGCGCGCGGTAGGAACAGGCACTCGTCCGAACTTGCATTCAAAAAGAAAACCTGGTTACCAGCGAAACTCAGCCCGATCTCACTCAAGCCCAGCCGATAAAAGCATGTAACCGCGAAAGGGCGCGAAACGCAGCGCGGAGGGGCCGCCAGGACAGCCCCGTGTGTGGAGGCGGAAGGATGTCCGATCGCCTTTCGCGCACCCGCAGGGCGATTCGCGTCATTTCGCCTCGTGTATCGCCGCAGGCGATACTGAGAGGGCACCAAGTTTCCCTTTGTCTCGCGTATCCCCAGCGCGGATACCGAGAAGAAAAGCGAAAGCCAATATCCATACCGTTCTTGGTGCCCTTGGCGCCTTGGTGGTGAAGTTGCTTTTTCTTTCGTCCTGAACGCTCGTTGGTATCAGGCTGAGTCTGACCGGTACGCAGGAGTACTGAAAATAGCCCCTAGACTGGATCTATGACCTGTCTCTCCTTTCTGCTGGCCACCCCATGATCTATTGGCTCGTCCACACCCTTGCCCGCCTCGTCAGCCGCGTCTGCTTCCGGCACCGCGTCCTGCACCGGGAGTTCCTGCCCGAGTCCGGGGGTGCCCTCATCGTGGCCAACCACGTGAGCTATCTGGATCCGTCCATGGTCGGGGCCTGTTTCCGCAATCCCATCTACTACCTGGCCCGCAAGTCCCTCTTCAAGGGCTTCCTGGGCTGGCTGCTGCCACGCATCCAGGTGATCCCGGTGGACCTCGGCACGGGGGATCTCGGCAGCATGAAACGCATCCTGAGACTGCTCAAGGAGGGGAACCGCGTGCTCATTTTCCCGGAGGGCACCCGCTCACCCGATGGCACCCTTCAGGCGGCGGAGGCTGGCGTCGGCTTCATCATCGCCAAAGGCGGGGTGCCGGTGGTACCGCTGCGCCTCTTTGGCGCCCATGAATGCTGGCCGCGAAAGGCCAGGTGGCCCCGCCCAGGGCGGATCACCGTTGTAAGCGGGCCCGCCGTGGATTTCTCCGGCCTGTCGGCGAAACTGACGGGGCGGGACTACTATCAGGCCTGCGCCGACCAGGTCATGAGCGCCCTGGCCGCGATCCGCCTTGAGGATTGATGCGCGGACCGGCCCGGGTCAACGCTTCTTCGCCACCATGAGGAACTCCCGCCCCGCCCGGCGCGGATGGCTCTGCGTGGCGTCGGCCAGGTGCAGCACCTCGAAGCGGGCCTCGGCAAGCTGCCGCATTTCCAGCATGGCAAGGGCATGGGGCGGTCCGGACTGGCCTTTCACATCATGGAAGAGCGCAGCCATCCAGAGCCCACCGGATCGCAGGTGGCTGGCGCAGGCCTCTACGTAGGCCGGGCGCCGGAGGGGATCCATGGCCACGAAGCAGGTGTGATCGAAGAGGGCGTTCCAGGGGCCAAGCTTTGTTGTGAACCAATCCGCCTGGGACCAGGCGACCCGGTTGCCGTAGCGGTGCAGGGCCCCCTGAATGGCGAGCGGGGCGAAATCCAGGCCCGAGACCGTGAAGCCCCGGGCCTCCAGCTCGGCGGCGTCATGGCCGTAGCCGCAGCCGGGTACCACCAGATCCCCGCCCGGCTTTAGACCCAGGGGCAGCGCCAGCTCCAGGAGCTCGCCCACCAGGGGCGTGGCCCCGTCCATGTCCCAGCCGGGCCGGCCCTCGTCCTCGTAGATGCGGTTCCAGTAGTCGGGATGGGTGGTCATCCCTCTAGGCTACACGGGGCCCCAATGGAACAGCAGGGTTGGAGGCACCAGCAGCAGGAAGGCCAGCACCACGAGGATCAGCATGAGAGGCAGGAACCAGCGGGCCCAGGTTTCCCAAGGGATTTTGGCCGCGCCCAGCACGCCCATGGTCACGGCACTGGTGGGCAGGATGGGATTGATGAGTTCCGAGAGGGAAAAGCTGTAGACGCAGGTCTGGCGGGTAACGCCCACCAGGTCGGACAGGGGCGCCAGTACCGGCATGGTCAGCGCCGCCTGGGCGGTGCCGGAGTGGATGAAGAAGTTGATGACGCACTGCACCAGGAACATCACCTGGGCGGTCACGGCGTGGGGCAGCACCCGGATGGCGTTGGAACCATAGAGCAGCAGGGTGTCCATGATCTGCGCGTCGTTGGCGATCACCAGCAGGGCCCGGGCGCAGGCCACGATGAATACCACGCCCACCATGTCCTTGGCACCCGCCACAAAGTGCTTCGCGATGGTGCTGGGTCCCAGGCCAGCGATCAGGCCGATGAGTATGCCCATGCCGAGGAAGAGGGCAGCGATGGCCTCCAGGTACCAGTGGAATTTCAGGACCCCGTAGACCAGCAGGACGAGCCATCACGCCTCCTTGGGATGTGGGATTGATGACAAGAAAATAGTGCTTTTGTGAAAACTCTGTCAAGTTTTTATTCATAAAATTTGAAACTTCTCGCCAACCTGGCCCCCACGCTCGATTTAGGTGGAAGGGTGAGGGCTAGATCTTCGTAAATTTCCGATGGGCCACCTGCTCCACTTCGCGCATCTTTCGGAGGGCCCGCTGGGGAGCCTGGCTGGCGATGGAGGTGGCGATGGTGTGGGTCAGGATGCCGAAGGTGGTCAGGCTGTGGGTGAAGAGCAGGTTCTCGCCGGGGATCTGCAGCACCAGGGAGGCGAGCTTCGCCAGGGGGGAGGTCAGGCTGTCCGTGAACACCAGGATCGGGATGCCCCGCTTGCGGGCGTAGGCCGCCGCGTCGAGGGTCTCCTGGGAGTAGGGGCTGATGCTGATGGCGATGAGCAGATCCTTCCCCTCCAGCAGGCCCACCTGGGTGGCGAAGTCGGCCGGGTTCCCTTCCAGGACGGGCAGGCCGATGTTGATGAGCAGGTAGGCGAGCTGGCGGGTCATGAGGGCCGACACGCCGTCACCGATGGCCAGGCGGTTGCGGCTCCTGACCAACTGCTTGACCACCTTCTGGAGGAGGTTCTCGTTCACGGCCTGGAGCAGGATCTCGATGTTCTTCACGTCCCGGCGGGACACCTCCAGCAGCGTGGCCGAGGCCTGCACGGGGGCCTGGAGGAGCTGCTCGTCCCGGCCGTACTGCTTCTTGGCGGCGCTGACGAGCGACTTCCGCATCTCCAGGTAGCCCGTGTAGTCCAGCTTCTTGGCGAACCGCACCACCGTTGCCACGCAGGTGTTGGACTTCGCTGCCAGTTCCTCCACACCCCAGAGAGCCGCCTCGTTCATGTTGGCGATGAGGCAGTCGGCGATCTGCCGCTGGCTGGGGGACAACCCTGGGGCGCTGTGCAGTCGGTTGAGCAGGGGATTCTTCGTCGCGGACATGGAACCTAAGATAGCGCGGTCAGGAAGAGTGCTGAATCTGCTCGGCCCCCACGAAGCCAGCCAGTCGCTCAAGAGCCTCCTCCAGGCCGTGTTTGCGGGCCTTCGTGGCCTTGATGCCCGGCTCCCACCAAAGGCCCTTGATCTCCAGCAGGCCGCAGTCGCGGTGCAGCTTGGGATCCAGGCGGCCCACCAGCCGAGCGCCTTCCAGGATGGGCAGCACGAAGTAGCCGTGCTGGCGCTTTGCTTCGGGCACAAAGGCCTCGAACCGGTAATCGAAGCCGAAACGCCGCAGGGCGCGGGCCCGGTCGCGGAGGATGGGTTCGAAGGGGCAGAGCAGGCGGGTGCATTCTGGCGGGTCGGGCAGCTTCGCCAGCCGGGCTTCCCAGTCCGCCAGGGCGAAGGCCGGGCGCAACTCGCCGTCCACGCTCTCGACCTGGACCGGCACGATGCGCCCGGCCTTGGCTGCGGCGGCGCACCAATCCTTGGCCTCGGCAGCCTCGATGGCGCCCCAGAAATCCGCCAGCTCCTTCGGCGTAAAGACCCAGAGCCGCTCGACGGCAGTGGCGCAGGCCCACTCGAGATGCTCCGCCGCATCGGGACAGGGCAGGGCGTGATGCCCGGGCAACACCCGCTCCGTCAGATCGTAGACCTTCTGGAAGCCGTCCCGCCGGGGGATCATCAGCTCGCCGCTGCGCCACAGGAAGTCCAGGGCCGCCTTCTGCGGTTTCCAGCCCCACCAGGGGCCGCGCTTTTCGGGGTGTTCGAAGTCGGACGACTTCAAGGGGCCTTCCTCGGCGATGCGGGCCAGCACATCCCTCACCACCTGGCCCGCTTCCGTGCCGCGGAAGTGATGCTGCCACCAGGCGTGGGCCTGCATGCGTTCGCGGTCGCGGGCGAAGCGAGGCTTCCAGTGGGGGAACCAGACCGTGGGAATGGCGGAGGCATCGTGGGTGAAGGACTCGAAGAGACCCTGTTTGGTTTCCAGCAGCTTTTTCAACTGTTCTGGCCGGTAGGCATCCAGGCGGCTGAAGAGCGTGAGGTCATGAGCCCGCGCCAGGATGTTGATGGTGTCCATCTGCACGAAGCCCAGCCGCTCGATCAGGGCCTGAACCGACACCGTCGTGGCCCGCCGCGAAGGATCGTCCAGCAGCCCCTGGGCGCCCAGGAACAGCCGCTGGGCGGTGGAAGCGGAAAGAGCAGGGAAGGAATCAGCCACGGATGAACCCGGATGAACACAGATGAATCAGTATCCGTGTCTATCCGTGTTCATCCGTGGCAAAAGTTCAGATCTTCGCCGCCAGTTCGGCCCCCTGCCGGATGGCGCGCTGGGCGTCGAGTTCGACGGCGAGGTCGGCACCGCCGATGATGTGGACGGAGCGGCCCAGGGCGGCGAGGGGTTCGGCCAGGCCCCGCTCGGAGACCTGTCCCGCGCAGAGGATGATGCTGTCCACGGCCAGGCACTTCGCGCCGGCATCCTTGCCATCGCGGAGCCAGAGCCCTTCGTCGTCGATGCGTTCGTACGCGCTGCCGCCCTGCATCTTCACCTTCATGGCCTTCAGGCCGGCCCGGTGGATCCAGCCCGTGGTCTTGCCCAGGTCCGCGCCCATGCGGTCAGTCCTACGCTGGAGCAGGTAGACCGTGCGGGCCGGGAGCGACGGTTGGGGGGCGGGCAGCAGGCCGCCGCGGTGGGTGTGGTCAACGTCGACGCCCCACGCGCTCAGGTATGGGTCCAATTTAGGGGGCCCCGGAGCAGTCTGCTCCGCATGCACCAGGAACTCCGCCACATCGAAGCCGATCCCCCCCGCGCCGATGATGGCGACGGTCGCCCCTGCGGTCCTGCGTCCCGAGAGCAGGTCGGGATAGCTGATGACCTTGGGATGGTCCACGCCGGGAATGTCGGGCCTGCGGGCCACGACCCCAGAGGCGAGGATCACCTCGTCAAAGGCCGTCAGGGCCTCGGTAGTGGCCCGCTCCCGCAGCCGCACCGTCACGCCCGCCGTGGCCAGGCGGCGCTCGAAGTAGCGCAGGGTTTCAAAGAATTCCTCCTTGCCCGGCACGCGCTTGGCGAGGTTCAGCTGACCACCCAGTTCGGCCTCGGCCTCGAAGAGGGTGACAATATGGCCCCGCTCCGCGGCATGGCAGGCGAAGCTCAGACCTGCGGCGCCGCCCCCCACCACGGCGATGCGCTTGGGGGCGATGGCGGGCGCGAAGGTCAGTTCCGTCTCGTAGCAGGCCCTTGGGTTCACCAGGCAGGTGGCCCGCTTCTGCTCGAAGACCCGATCCAGGCAGGCCTGGTTGCAGGCGATGCAGGTGTTGATATCCAGGGCGCGGTCCTCGGCGGCCTTCTTCACGAACTCCGGATCCGCCAACAGGGGCCGGGCCATGCTCACCATGTCCGCGCTGCCCTCGGCCAGGATCGCCTCGGCCACTTCCGGCGTGTTGATGCGGTTGGTGGCGATGAGGGGAATGCCCACCTCACCCTTGAGCTTCTTCGTCACCCAGGCATAGGCGCCGCGCGGCACCATGGCGCCGATGGTGGGCACCCGGGCCTCGTGCCAGCCAATGCCGGTGTTTAGGATCGTGGCGCCGGCGGCCTCCACGGCCTTGGCCAGCTGGACGACCTCTTCCCAGCTGCTGCCGTCCGGGACCAGGTCCAGCATGGAAAGCCGGAAGATGATGATGAAGTCGGGCCCCACGGCGGCGCGCACGGCCTTCACCACCTCCACGGGTAAGCGCATTCGGTTCGCGTAGGATCCGCCCCAGGCATCTGTGCGCCGGTTGGTGCGCGCCACGATGAACTGGTTGAGGAGGTAGCCCTCGCTGCCCATGATCTCCACGCCGTCATAGCCGGCGCGTTTGGCCAGGACCGCGCAGCGGGCATAATCCCTGATGGTGGCCTGCACCCCGCGGGCGCTCAGGGCCCGGGGCTTGAAGGGCGTAATGGGGCTCTTCACGGCGGACGGCGCCACGCTGAGGGGATGGTAGCTGTAGCGGCCGCCGTGAAGGATCTGCAGGGCGATCTTGCCGTCCGCGGCGTGGACGGCATCGGTCACCAGGCGGTGCTTGCGGACCTGCCAGGGCCAGGAGAGCTGGGATCCGAAGGGCGTCAGGCGGCCCCGCAGGTTCGGCGCGATGCCCCCGGTGACGATGAGGCCCACGCCGCCCCGGGCGCGCTCGGCGTAGAAGGCCGCCATCTTCACGAACCCGTCCCGGGCCTCCTCCAGGTTCGTATGCATGGAACCCATGAGCACGCGGTTCCGCAGGATCGTGAAACCCAGGTCGAGGGGGGCCAGCAGGCAGGGGTAGGACACGGACGCTCCAGATCAGTGGGGCCAGTGTAGGACCTTCCTGCATCTACCCGGAGCCAGGATGGGCTGAGCGCCTACTCGGTCTTCTCCACCACCAGGGTCAGGCGGGTGACCAGGGCCGCGAGGGCGCCCACTGCCGCAAAGACGGGCAGCAGCGCGGCGCCCACCAGGCCGAGGGTCAGGGGAATTTCGATAAGGGTCTTGCCATCCTCGTTTTTCAGGATGATCCGCCGGATGTTGCCCTGATGAATCAGATCCTTGATCTTGGCGAGGACCTTCCCCCCTTCGAGCTTGAATTCCTCGGTGCGGGTGCGGTCCTTGGTGGTGTTGGTGGTCATGGTTCTTCCCTTCAGATCGGCAGAGGGTTGGGTTCAGGCGCGGACCAGCAGGTGGCTCGCCAGCCAGAGCTGAAATCGGCCCAGCAGCAGGGCCAGGTGGAGCGTGAGGGGGACGAGCGCGAGGCCCACCAGACCGCAGAGGAGTAGCGCCAGGTTCGGGTGGGCGCTGGTCCAGACTAGGTCACCCAGGTCCACATTGAGGCTGCCGGTGGCGTGGAACAGGTGGGCCAGAGGCACCACGAGGAGACTCAGACCCATCGAAAGAGAGGTGACCATCAGCGTGAAGTAGGTGATGCCCAGGGGCAGGAGCAACAGGAAGTAGAGGAGGCTGGTCCAGGTGCGGGGGTCGCTGACCAGGGCCTGCAGGCGGGCCATCCAACCCTCGCCCAGCGGCAGCAGGGTGGGCGCCTCCGCGGCTTCGCCGCCCACCATGGCCTGCAGCAGGTGGACCTCGGCCACGGCGAGCAGGCGGGTGCCGGCGAGGAAGGCCACTGTGAGGGGGAGCCCGATGATGAGGATGGCCAAGCCCAGCGACAGCGACAGGCCCGTCACCGCGAAGGTGAAGGCGAGGATACCCGTGGCCAAGGAGAGCAACAGATAGAGCAGGGTGGTGTAGGCCCGGGGCAGCGCCAGAACCTCGAAAAATCCAGGGTGGTCGTCGGCGAGCAGGGACATGGGAGCTCCGGGGTTGTTCCCAATCTAGGAACGGTTTCCTGTGGCCGGGGGTGGGAACCGGCGAACGACGGTCCTGCATCGGCCAACAGGGGGGCACCCCCCGGGAAACTTCGGCGAGGCCCCCCCGTTGAGGTTGGGGATCGAGGCGAGGTCGGGTTGCCTGGAACCACCCACTGGCGAAAGGACCCTCAGAGCAGGGGCACCCGCCAGAGGGCCAGGTCCTCGCCCAGGGCAGGCACGGGGAGCAGGCCGTTTTCCACGGCGCCATCGTCGCTTTCAGGTTCGCAGAGGTAGACCGCGATGGCCCCCAGCGGCTGGTCGGTGGGCACCAGGGCCCAGCCTGGGGGCGCATGCCGGGGGCCGCGTTTCCAGGAGACGGTCAGCTCGCCCACGGCGGCGGCTTCCAGGATGGCGCGGCCCCCCTTCGAGCCCATGCCCTCCACCTTGGGCACTTCCACCTCAAAGGTGCCGATGGCCTCCTGGGCATCGAGGCCGTGCAGGCGCAGGTGGGCTGCCACGGAGGCGGGCACCAGGTAGGCGGCGGGGCGGTCGACCACAGTGGTGCCCACGAAGCGACCCAGGTGGGGGAGGATGACGCTGGTGGGGGCGCCCTCCAGGGTGCGGGGCGTGCGGGTGAGGATCTCGATGGGGGCCTCGAACCGTTCCAGCCCGTAGCGCACGGCCATGCGGGCGCGCGGCGTGCGGCTCGTGGCCACGGTCTGCACCACCTCGTCCCGGTGCGCAGCCACGTATTTCAGGGTCTCCAGCATGAAGGCGTAAGCCGTGCGGACCCGTTCCGCGAAGGAGATGTAGGAGTAGCACTCCAGCAGCAGGTCCATGCGGCTGGTGAGGCCGCGGTAGTTGCTGCCGAAGCGTGGGTGATGCGGGTAGGTCATCCAGCCCTCGCGGACGGGGGCGCCAGGCTCGGCGTCCCGGGCCGCATCCAGGCACCGTTCGTCCTCCACGAAGTTGCCGTACCAACCCGCGTCCAAGCCGTGGTTGGCCTTCAAGGCTGCGGTGACGGGCGGCAGTAGGCGGTTTCGCATGTAGTCGATGGGTTCGCCCCGGCCACTCTCCACCGTGTGGGGAATGTCGTAGGTCATGGAGAAGCGGTGCACCGAACCGTTGGTGGCGTGGTTGTCGATGGTGAGGTCCGGCGCCCAGGCCTGGCACACACGCTGCTGCAGGAGGCGCATCTCTGCGCCCTCCTGCTTCATGTAGTCGCGGTTCAGGTTGATCTTCGCGGCGTTCACCCGAGTGCCCACGCCGCTATCGGGGCCCAGCTGGCCTTCGAGCTTGGGCAGGTGGAGGTGGCGGTTGCCCGGATCGATGGCGTCGTTGCCATCGGGGTTGAAGAGGGGCACCACCACCAACGTGAGGTCCCCCAGAATCTGGTCCGCGTCCAGACCCGGCTTCCCGTCGAGCAGGTCGCGGACCAGCATCAGGCAGCCCTCCTTGCCCTCCACCTCGCCGGCGTGGATGCCGCTGATGACCAGCACCACGGGAAGCCCCCGTTCCCGGGCCTGGGCGGGGGTGGTCACGCCGTTGGCCGAGAGCACCAGCAGGGGCAGATCCCGGCCTTGGGGGCTCTCGCCAAAGGATTCCACATGCAGCCGGCGGTCGCCCTTGGCCTGCAGTCCGGCGATGAAGGTCATCACGTCCGCGTGGCGGCTGGTCTCTGCGTAGCGGGTGGCTTCGGCGCGGGTGAGCAGGCTCATGGGGACTCCGGGGGGAGGGGTATTCTCACGCCCCCGGAGGCCCGGCGTCCATCAAGACGGCTGCATCAGCCTGGATTACCGTGGATAGCAATCCTCGGTGGGGCTTAAAGACCGCGCTTCAGCACCATTTCGCCGAAGTGGGACACGCGGTAGTGGCCCACTTCGCGCTCGCGGAGCATGTCGTGCAGCTCCAGGTAGGCCAGGTCCGCCGCCGTGGCGCCGCTCGCGGTCATGAGCCGCTCCCGGTCGATGCTCGGGTGCTTGGCCACGAGCTGCAGAATGGCCAGCTGGCGGTGGGTAATGACATCGACCATGGGGGCTCCTAAGCGGGATAACTGGTGCTCCGGCGGTAGCTGGGCCGGTGGATGTCCGTGATCTGAACCGTGAGGCTGCATTTCATTTCCGAGAACGTGCGGGGGAAGGCGCTGGCCAGCACCGGCAGGAGGGTCTCGCTGAGTTGCGCCTTCACCTCATCCGTGCGACCGCCGAGGATCTGCACGTTCAGCGTGATGAAGGCCTGGTCCGGCGCGCCGTCCCCGATGACGAAGGTGTCGTGCTGGACGGCGCGGCTTTTGATGTCTGCCGCCGTGAAGAGTCCCGTGGCCACCAGGTTCCGGTTGATCTGCAGCAGCAGATCGGTCCAGTCCGGCGCGTCGAGGAGGTTGCTGGAGTGTTCGAGGAGGCAGTGGGGCATGCCCCAGTCTAGCTCAGCGCCCCGGGCCGGGCTTGCGCGTGACGCCCTTCCGGGGGCCCTTGTCCCAGTAGCTGGTTTCTTCCATGAAGCAGATGTTCTCCAGGTCGGTGACGCGCTCCTGCAGGCAACCCTGGGCATCGGAAATGGCCTGGTTGTAGATGGCCGGGCCAATCTCCTTGAGGCAGAAGGTGAGGAAAGTGCCCGCCCCCAGCTCGCCCACGCTTTCGCCGTACGCCTCCGCCACGAAGCGCTGGATGGCGCCGTGCAGCCGCTTCTCAGTGTCGGGGGGGAGTTTGATGTCCATGGGGGCCTCGCGGGGAATGAAAGCACGAAACCGCGAAAGCCACGAAAGATGCGAAAGATGCGAAAGGGAGGGAGGCATCCGCAAGGCGAGGTCACAATGGAGGGTCGCTCCCCAATCCTTTGGAGTTCATCCATGAAGCTGCTCGCCTGTTCCCTGCTCCTCACCGCCTGCCTGGGGGCCCAGGAAGCCGGTCCCGCGCCGAAACCCGAGAATCCCACTCCAGCCAAGGCCGCCGAGAAGGCCAAGGGCCCCGGAAAGATGGCGGATGAACGGGCCCGCGTGCACGCCAGCCGCCGGGCCGAAGAGCTCGATAAGCGCCAAGCCCAGGCCGACAAACTCACCCGGGAGGCCCACCAACTGAAGGTGCGGGCCAGCCAGGAGAAGGCCCGCCAGGCCGCCTACAAGCGGACCGAGGCGGAGGCCCTGAAGAAGGCTGAGGGGGCCAAGCACCTGGCGGAGGGGTTCCAGAAGAAGGCCGAGGCCCACCGGAAACGCGCGGAGGAGATCCGCCACAAAGCCGAGGAATCCTGGAAGACCTATCAGGCTGCAACCCGGCCCGCCGAGGCGCCCAAGCCCAAGGCGACCGCGAAGCCGGCCGAGGCTCCGAAGACGGCAGCCCCCAAGGTCGAAACCCCCAAGCCGGAAGTCCCCGAAAAGCAGGGATAACCCCGTCAACGGCAAAGTGGAACACCGATGAACACCGAGAAAGCTGGATCGGTGTCTATCAGCCCTTATCGGTGTCCATCGGTGCTTGCTTTTTAGCTGTTTCGGCCCTGGCATCGACAGCAGCAGCGGCTACGGGTTTGGCGAAGCGCTGGGCGCGCAGGTGGAAGTCGTCGGTGAAGGTACGGCGCACGGCCGGGGGCGGCACGGCCTCGGCCAGCAAGCGGGCGTGGCGCACCCGCCACAGGCCCAGGGCTGCGGGCAGGAGCAGGATCGCCGGGTACTCCAGCAGCAGGCGCAGCAGGGTCAGGCGGAACTGGGTGGGGCGCAGGCCGTCCGCATACCAGGCATCCAGGATCCAGACCTCGTCCTCGGGGCGCAGCTCCGACACCTCCGTTTTGCTCATCGTCAGCACCCGGTCCTGGTCGCCCTGCTTCGCCGTGACGAAGTCCGTGATCTGGCTGTCGGCGTTGCGGTCCACGCTGACCACCGTCAGGTAGGTCAGGCCCGGTCGCTGCAGGTGGCAGAAGGGGTTCAGGACGATCAGGAAGGCCTGGACCGATAGGATCCACAGGATCGCGCCCACCAGGCCCCAAAGACCGATGAGGGTGGTCCAACGGAGGGCGGGGCGGGCGAGGGGGAACATGGGGGCAGTATTCCAGGATTGACGTCGGCCCGCCCTTCAAGAAAGGAACCGACCGGTGTATTGAGGTCTGTGGCCCTCCGGCGTCGCTACAGTGGACCCATCCTGGAGGCCGGATGCGCTGGAACCCATTCCGTCACGATTCCCACGCTGAAGGCCTCGGGCCCGACGGCCGGCTGCTCTTCGTGACGCGGGCGGCGCGGATGTTTTCGTACGGCTTTCTGTCTGTGGTGTTGGTGCTGTACCTCGTGGGGCTGGGCTTCAGCGAGGGGCGCATCGGACTGCTGCTCACGCTTACCCTGGTGGGCGACACGCTCATCTCGCTCTGGATCACCCTCCACGCCGACCGCCTGGGCCGGAAGCGAATGCTCATCCTGGGTGCGGGCCTCATGGTGGTGGCAGGCGTGCCCTTCGCCCTCAGCGGGGACTTCACGGTGCTGGTGCTGGCGGCCACCTTCGGGGTGATCAGCCCCTCGGGCAACGAGGTGGGCCCCTTCCTGGCCATCGAGCAGGCGGCGCTTTCCCAGGTGCTGCCCGAGGACCGGCGCACGGGCGTCTTCGCGTGGTACAACCTGACCGGATCCTTCGCCACCGCCACCGGGGCCTTGGCCGGAGGCTGGTCGGCCCAGGCCCTGCAGACGTCGGGCATGGCCTCCGTGGCCAGCTACCGGGTGCTGGTCTTTGCCTATGCCACCTTCGGGCTGCTGCTGACGTTCCTTTTTGCTCGGATGTCGGGAGCCGTGGAGGCCCCGCCGGCGGCGGCCTCGGCCGGGCGCCTGGGGCTGCACGGTTCGAAGGGAGTGGTCCTGCGCCTCTCCGCCCTCTTTTCGCTGGATGCCTTCGCCGGGGGCTTCGTCATCCAGAGCATCGTGGCCTACTGGTTCCACCTGAAATTTGGCGTGGCGCCGGGGATGCTGGGTTCCATCTTCTTCGCGGCCAATATCCTGGCGGGGTTGTCATCCCTCTACGCGGTGCGTCTCGCCCGCCGCATCGGGCTCATCCGCACGATGGTCTACACCCACATCCCGTCAAACGTGCTGCTGATCCTGGTGCCCCTGATGCCGAATCTGCCCCTGGCCATCGGGGTGCTGCTGCTGCGCTTCAGCATTTCGCAGATGGATGTGCCCACGCGGCAGGCCTACACCATGGCGGTGGTGGCCCCCGACGAGCGTTCCGCCGCGGCGGGTGTCACGGGCATCGCCCGCACCACGGGCGCCGCCATCTCGCCCGCACTGGCCGGCCCGCTGCTGGCCATTCCCGCCCTGGCCGGGGCCCCCTTTTTCATCGCCGGCGGGCTGAAGATCCTCTACGATCTGCTGCTCTACCGGAGCTTCAAATCATCTGATGTCGGGGGAGCGAACCAGAAGGTCCCTCGCTGAAGGAGAGGCGAAGGGTCCTGTCCGCAACGGGGTTGCGGATGGGGAAGTACTCCCATTTGTTGCCTTGTGGGAGCGGCCCAGGGCTTAGATTCCCGATGAGAGGGTTGGGGGTAGGGCGGCAGGCCCTACATGGGCACGAGCTTGGGGTGGACCAGGCGGTCAAAGTCCTTGTAGGTCATCCGGACTAGCTCGGTGTGGGAGCCGGCATTGAAGGCGATCTCCTGGTCGGCCGCGAGCCTGGGCTCGACGAAGACCTCCATGCCATAGAGGTTCCCGAAGGGAGGCATGGCCCCCACCTCGCATTCCGGGAAATCCGCCTGGAACTCCCATTCTTGGGCGAGCGCGACAGAATGGGCTCCCGTGCCCTTCCGCAGGCGGTCCAGGTCCACGTGCTGAGTGGCCGGTAGGACGGCCATGGCCAGGCGGCCATCGAGGTTCACCACCACCGTTTTGGCCATCTCCTTTCCCTCGACATGGGCGGCTTGGGCGACCTCCATGGCGGTGTAGGCCTTGGGGTGGCTGATGGTGATGTGCGGCACCCCGTTGGTGTTGAGGAATTCCTTCAGGTTGGCTACGGGCATGGCGACCTCCTTAGATGGAAAGGCGCCCCAAAGATGGGTCCTGGCTGGGGGAAAGCAATCGCTTCCAGGAAGAAACCGCTGGCCTAGGGCCCCAGCATCGCGGGGGTGGGCCCCTTCACTTTCTCCCCGCGAGCCGTTTGGTGCTTGATAACAAAACTGGTATTAATACGATCTAATCTAATCTTCACAACAATAATTCACTAGAAATAAGGCGATCACAATCTTAGCATCGGGACTGCCCTCTGGAGGTGGGCATCCATGATTCGAACGTCCTTCTCAGCCCTTCTGCCTCGGTTGGTGTTTCTGGTGGCCCCGGTCCTCCTCGCCCAAAGCGGTCCCATGCCGCCACCCCCGCTGATACAGTTCGTTCGCGAGGAGATCAAGCCCGGTCGCGGGGCGGCCCACGCGGCGACGGAGGCCGCCTGGACCAAGATTCTCACCCGGGGCAAGTCCTCGGACTATTACATGGGCATGAACTCGCTGACGGGACCCTCCGAAGCCTGGTTCATCATGGGCTACAGGTCCTACGCCGACTGGGAAGCCAAGCAGAACGAATTCGAAACGAAGCCGGCCCTCAAGAAGGAGATCGACACCATCTCCCAGCAGGATGGCGAGCACCTCAGCGGCGTGCGTACGTTCCTCGGGGCCTACCGCAAGGATCTGAGCTTCGGCCCGGACGTGGAGATCGGCAAGATGCGCTACTTCCGCATCCGCACCTTCCGCATCAAGCAGGGCATGAACAAGCCCTTCGAGGAGGCCGTGAAGGTGGCCCTGGGAGCCTATGACAAAAGCCATTACCCGGCCACCTTCGCCTTCTTCGAAGTCATGGCCGGCATGGGGTCGCCCAGCTACGTGGTGCTACGCCCGATGAAGACCCTGGGGGAGATGGACGCCTTCGATGCTGCCGACAAAGCCTTCCAGGAGGCCCTGGGCGAGGACGGCCGGAAGGCCATGCAGAAAGTCTTCTCGGAAACCGTCAATTACGTGGAGAACCAGCTCTTCGCCTTCAACCCCAAGCTGAGCTTCCCCGCCCCCTTCGTCGTCGCCAGCGACCCCGCCTACTGGACGCCCAAGCCCATGAAGGAAGGGGCGAACTAGCGAACCAGGCAAGCAGGGCTGAAGGAGCCACGGATGAACACGGATAAGGAACCACACGCCTTTCATCCGTGTTCATCCGTTTTCATCTGTGACCAATCCCGCGGCCATCGGTAGGGCTAGAGCATCGGCCCGCCCTCAGTGCTCTGTTCCATGTAGCCCTGGAAGCCCTTCATGACGAGGCCGTGGATGACGGCCTGGGTGAAGCGGTAGAAGTACCAGGGCAGGGCGGGATTGAAGTCGTGGATGGCCATCAGCGTGAACCGGCCATTCAGCAGGTCGCGGAACTCCAGGCGGGCCGTCCGGCCCCCGAGTGTCCGGGCGAGGGCGCCCCCGGTGATGAAGTACATCCGCCGGTTCGGGGAACTGTGGGTGGGCTTGAAGGCCAGGTGCAGGAGGGGGAAGCCGCCGGGCTTCTGGCGCACGGTCCAGGAGCCGTCCGCTTGGCGCTCGGTGGTCACGAAGGCCTTCATCAGCCTGCCCAGCCAGGGGAAGTAGCGGTCCGCCACCCATTCGGCATTCTTCCCCTCGGGCAGGCGCAGGCGCTGGATGGAGCGCACCCGCCCCATTTGGCGGATGGCCTCGTCGTCCTGGACCCGCTCGGGGCGGGGCACGCCCTTCGATACGGCCTGAAGGGACTGTGCCAGGGTCTCCCGGAACGGCGTCCAATCGAGGGTGGCGGCGCGCTGCACGGGATTGTCCTCGCCTTGCCTTCCGGCGGAGAACAGCTCCAGGAGGTAGGCCACAAAGACCGGGTGCAGCGTGGGGTTGAGGCTCCGCAGCAGGGCCGCGAAGAGCCCCTCGGGCATGTCCGGCCAGGCCACGAAGCGGGTCCTGCGGCCCATCAGGGCGGCCGTATCCTCCAGCATCTTGCGGAGCGTGACCGGTTCGGGACCGAAGATGTCAAAGGTGCCGCCGAAGGTCTCGGCGTTCCCCACGCAGTGCTGGAAGGCGGCCATCAGGGACCCCAGATTGAGGGGGCGGGTTGCGTTCTCGGCCAGTCGGGGTAGGGAGATGACGGGCAGGCGTTGCACCATGCGCACCAGCAGCCGGGACAGCTCGCCGCCCGGGCCCACCACCAGGCCCGTGTGCAGCACCGTGAGGGGGACCCCCCGGGAGGCGAGGACTTCGTCCAGCTCCTGGGCATCCCGGGCCGTGGGGCGGTCGGGACTGGCCACCAACGGCGCACGGCAGAGAATCTGTTTCACGCCCGTGCGGGCCGCCGCCCAAGCAAAGTTGTCCGCCACCAGCAGGTCCATGTCTCGGGACTGGGCCTGGTCCAGGCGAGCCGAAGGATCCCGGTTGTTCACCAGGTAGACCGCATAGTCCACGCCCTCCAGTGCCGAGGCCAGTTCCAACCGCGAAAAGTGATCGCAGGGCCGCAGCTCGTCCTGCTCGCGCGGCGCCTTGCGGGCCATGGAGCGGGTGAGGATACGGAGATCAAACTGCGAACCCAGGGCCTCGCACAGCGCCGCCCCAATGAAGCTGCTGGTGCCAGCGAGAGCGATCCGGGGACGGGGTGAAGCAGCGGGGGTGGGCACGGGGCCAAAGGATACCAAGCGGGTGTAGGGATGGATCTACAAGACAACTGCGGAACACCGATGAACACCAAGAACTGAATGATGAACACCGATGAAGGCCTTTGAGCGCCAGACCCACGCCTTGGCTTGATCGGTGTTTATCAGCTTTTATCGGTGTTCATCGGTGTTCTGCTTTTTGTGAATTGCCTCGGCGGCTGAACGTCATGGGCGGGGGCGAATGCGTTTCAGGAAGTCCGTGATGGCTAGGACCGAGGCCTCGGGGCGGGTCTGCAGGATCCAATGGGGGCCGTGGAGGGTGGCAATATCGAGGGCGGGCAGGTGGTCCCGGATCCAGGTAGTGGCGGCGGGGGGGACCAGTCGATCGTCGCTGGCGCACAGCGCCAAGACGGGGATGTGGATCTGGGTGAGCAGGGGTGTGTGATCCACGGCCACCACCGCCAGGAGCGGCTGCTTCAGGGTAGTGATGGGGACCTGCCGGAGCATGGCCAGAGCCAGGTCGCTGAGGGGGCCCGAAACGTGCCCGCCCCGCAGGAGCCACCGGAGCAGGGGCGGGGGCAGACTACGAGGCGGCAGGAAGCGAAGGATCCGGGCCGCCCAGGCCAGGCCCGGGCGGGGGTTCCGGGCGAAGGTGCTGCAGAGCACCAGGCCCACCAGCCCCACGGGCCGCTCGGCGGCCAGGGCGATGGCCACCGGGCCCGAGAAGGATTCCCCCAGCAGGACGAAGGGCAGGTCCCGGGGCAGCTGGGTGCGGGCATAGTGCACGCAGGCGGGGTACGACGTGAGAGCAGTCGGGTACCGCACCACCTTCGTTTCAAAACCCACCGCAGCCGTTACGAACGGCTCGAACATCACCCCCGTGCCATCCAGGCCCGGGAGCAGGACCAGCAGGGGGCCGGGGTCGGCAGGTTCAGGCATGGGAAAAGTATCCCAGTCTCGGCGGGCGGGGCAGGACCTACCGGGGGAAAGGTCTTCAACTGCGTGAAGGCTTTCACAAAGACAGCTACCGGTGAGGAACAGTGATGAACGGTGAGACTACGCTATTCCTGCTCACCGTTCATCACCGTTTCTCGCCGGTGAACTAAATCCCTGACTGACAGGGGCTTTCCAAACGCCGAAACCCGCGCAGGAAGCCGCGAAACCATGGATCAAGGGAAAAACGGAACACCGATGAACACCGATAAAAGCTGATGAACACCGATCAAGCCAAAGCCAGGGTTTGACGCTCAGAGGCTTTCATCGGTGTTCATCGGTGTTCTGCTTTTCGTTTTTGGCTTAGACCTGGCCGCGACCTCACGCGGACGGGCCAACACAGCGAGGGCGGGCCCGAATCCCTGGTGCTGCTCCTGAAGCTGCTCGCGGGCCACGACCTGCTGCACCTCGATCAGTTCCAGCGGCTGCTCATGGCCATCGTGTAGGGCGCGGGACGTGGGCCCCGCTACCAGTACTTCTCCAGGTGGATCTGGCCGGGGCTCTTCTTGGTGTGCTCTGTGAAGCCCTCCGCCTCCAGCCGGCGTTGCATGGTCTCCAGCATCTCGGGATTGCCGCAGAGGAAGAAGTGCGTGTCGGCGGGGCCGGGCTTGAAGCCCCAGGCCTGCTCCAGCACCCTTTCGGCCCAGAAGGCCGGGAGCCGCCCCGTGTGGCCCGTCCAGGGGGCCAGCTCCTCGGCGGGCCGGGTGAGGACAGGGAGGTAGCGGAAGTTCGGCGCCAGGCGCTGCATCTGCACCAGCTCGTCCCGGTAGCCCAGGTCCCAGGAGTTCCGGGCCCCGTGCACCACGGCGAAGCGCCGGTTCCCGTCGTGCTCCAGGTGCGTGCGGAGCATGGACATGTAGGGGGCCAGCCCCGTGCCCGTGGCGAGGAAGATGACATTCTGCTCCAGGGGCACCTCGTCCAGGGTGAACATGCCCGTGAACTTGGGGCCCAGCCACAGCTTGTCGCCGGGTTTCAGGGCGAAGAGCCGGGGCGTGAGGGCGCCGCCCTTCACCTCCACCAGGTAGAACTCCAAGTACTGGTGCTCCAGGGAGGAGGAGGCGATGGAGTAGGCCCGGCGCACGAACGCGTCCGGGGGCAGGGTGGGCTCGTCGGGCGCGGCGCCGGACTCCCTGGGGGCCGACGACGGCAACCCCAGCACCGCGAACTGGCCCGGCCGGAAAGGTGGTAGCTCCCACCCGATCGGGGCCACCCGCAGGATCATCAGCCCCGGCGCGGAATCGATGCGTTGCGTGACGATGGCGTTGACTTCGGGCATGGGTGGGATCCTTTCAGTCAAAACGGAACGCCAGTGCGATGAACCCAGACAACGACGACATCATGCCCCAAATGGCAACCTATGGCTTCAATTGCCTGTTTCCCTGCTTTCTATGGGCCGGGGCGATCTCGTGGGTCCCAGGGCGGCAGAGAACCAGCGGCATGAAGGGATGAGAAGAATGGGGAACCAGTGATGAACGGTGATGGACAGTGATAACTGCTTTTCATCGCCGTTCATCACTGTTCATCACTGTTCATTCATCTTTTTCATGGGTTTCCATGGCCGCACCCCAGCCCTGCTCGATGGCGGAACAGGTCGCCGAAGCTGAAGGCCCCGGGCCGGGGCGCCCAGTCCACATCCTCAGGCCCAAGCGCCTCCAGCACTCGCACCGTGCGGGACCAAGCCGAAGTTCCATAGTTGCATAGCCCCTGTAGCGCAGCCCCAGCGCGGCTTCGGCTCGAGTTTGGATGCAATTATTGGGCTAGTGTAGTCATGTAACATGCTTGAACCAGCATGAGTTGCCTGCCATGATGGGCTCATGTACGTCACCGTCATTCCCAACCGCCGCAGCAATCCCGCGATCCTGCTTCGTGAGAGTTACCGCGAGGAGGGCAAGGTCAAGAACCGCACGCTGGCCAACCTCTCGGATTGGCCGAGGGAGAAGGTCGAGGCGCTGCAGGCGGTGTTGAAGGGGGAGTTGGCGGGTGCCGTGCCGGAGCCGGAGTTGGTTGGAAGCCTGGCCCATGGGCACGTGGCCGCAGTGCTGGGCGCAGCGCGAAGCCTGGGGTTGGAGCGGCTTCTGTCGGGCAAACGTTCGCGGGAGCGGGACCTGTCGATGGCGCTGATCTGCGGACGGGTGGTGTCGCCGTCCAGCAAATTGGCTCTGGCCCAAGCGCTGCAACCGGGAGCGGCGCCGCACACGCTTGGGCAGGAATTGGGTGTAGAGGGAGCCACTGAGGACGAGCTCTACGGCGCGATGGATTGGCTGCTAGGGCGGCAGGAGGCGATCGAGCAGAAGCTGGCCAAGGCCCATTTGGGCGAGGGCTGCACGGTGCTCTATGACCTCAGTTCCAGCTACTTCGAGGGCACGACCTGTCCGCTGGCGAAGTTCGGGTATTCGCGGGATCACCGTCCGGACCGGATGCAGGTGAGCTACGGCCTCCTCTGCAACGGCGAGGGCGTTCCCGTGGCCATTGAGGTGGTCGAAGGCAACACGGGCGACCCTGAGACCATTCCGGCGCAGATTGAGAAACTGAAGGAGCGCTTCGGGCTCAGCCGAGTGGTGGTCGTGGGCGATCGCGGGATGGTGACGACGACGCAGATCAAAGGTTCGATCCAGCCTGAGGGCTTCGGCTGGATCACCACCCTCAAGCACGGCGCGGTGGAGAAGCTGGCGCTGGAGAAGGTGATCCAGCCCAGCCTGTTCGACGAGACCGGCATCGCCGAGATCACGCATCCTTCGTTCCCCGACGAACGCCTCATTGCCTGCATGAATCCCTTCATGAAAGCGAAGCGTGAGAAAGTGCGGGAGAATCTGCTCACCCTTACGGAGAAGGAACTGGCGAAGGTTCTCACCGCGTGCGGACGGGAGCGTAGGCCCCTGGAAGGGCAGGCCGCCATCGGCCTCGCGGCGGGCCGAGTGGTGAACCGATTCGGCATGGCCAAGTACTTCCGCCTGCACATCGGTGACCACGGCCTGCGCTACGCCCGGCGCCAGGAGATCCTCGCCCGCGAAGCCGCCACCGATGGCATCTACGTGGTGCGCACCAGCGAAACGAAGGAGGCCCTCAGCGCAGAAAAGGCCGTGGCGACCTACAAGAGCCTGGCCAAGGTGGAGCGAGCCTTCCGCTGCCTGAAAGGTGTGGACCTGCATGTGCGGCCCATCCATCACCGGCTGGAGGATCGCGTGAAGGCTCACTTGTTCCTGTGCATGCTGGCCTATTACGTCGAGCGCCACCTGCGCCGGGCCTGGGAAGGCCTCCTGTTTCACGACGAAGAAGGCGGGACGCGAATCAGCCCCGTGGCCCCCGTCGAGCCCAGCGATGCGGCCAAGGCCAAGAAGCGCAGCCCCCGCGCCAACCCCGATCTGCCCGTGCAGAGCTACCGCGGCCTGATGCAGAGCCTTGCCGCCCTCACCCGCGCCACCATCCGCCTCGGCGCCGCCACCTTCACCCGCTGCGCCAAGGCCACCCCCCTCCAAGCCGAGGCCTTCAAACGCCTTGGCCTTGCAACACCGTAGTCAGTAAGCGACAGCCTAGATTTATGAAAATTCCGTAAGCGTTCAGCCCCCCACCTCATAGCAGGCAATCCGGCGTAGATGGGGTCTATCGCGCCTGGAAAGCTGGGGCGGACCGGCCTTCGAGCTTGGCCTGGAGGGCACGGGTGAGCCATTCAAGGAGGTTGATGCCTCGCCT